>CAXTMN010000117.1:0-15169 GCA_964245395.1 uncultured Bryobacteraceae bacterium | reverse complement strand
ACACCGTAATTGTTCTGTAAATTAAACGGGTCCAATGTTGCCGAACCACTGTTTGTAGTATTAGGACTGACGATTCCCAAGGCTTTCGAAAATGTGTAGTTTGCCTGAATCGTGTAACGTCCTCTCTGACGAGCCCAGGTAACCTGCAGACTATTGTAATTAGCGTACAGATTGTTTGTAGCAAGGTTAATGTCACCGTAGCCTTGAATCGGACGGAAATTATTTGCGTTGGCCGTCGACGGATTGCTTTGACCCAGCATCGCGCCGACAGGGACTAAGTTTATGTTGCTGCCTGCGCCGGCTCCATTTTGAAGATCTCTACTTCGATTACCGACGTAAGCGACTTCTAATAAGCTTGTCCAGGGAAGGCGTTGCGCAATTGTAAAACTGTAGCTATCCGTATACGGCTGCTTGTTGTCTTTGCTATCTACTGCGGCTGGAGCTGACGGCGTCGCGGAATACGGGATGCTTGTTAGATTGCTGAGTAGCAACCTTTGATTCCCTATGGAACTTGGAGTCAGTGTTACATTCTCTGTGCCGGCCGAGGCATCCAGACCCGAAGTGAACTGACCGGAGTGATAGTAAAAGCGACCCCAACCACCGCGCAAAACTGTATTTCCCTGGCCGGTCAAATCGTACGCAGCTCCAAACCGTGGCTGCCAGAACAGGGTCCTCATGGGAAATCCACCAATAGGAACAGCAGCGTCGCGAGAGTGCCAGTTAAATCCGCAAAAGGTGGGACCTACGGTACACCCTGAACCTGTGTATTGGGCGAGGTTGAAGGTCGAATATCCGAAACCTTCGTCATCAGCCCAGGGTGTAAAATGCGTCATCCTCAAGCCGAGTTCAACTGTTAACTTCTTGCTCGCTTTCCAGGAGTCCTGCACAAAACCTTCATACGTGTTGTACGAAATGTCATTCAGCCGGTTGAAGTTTGATTCCTGATATTGCGATAGGTTGCCCGTCAACTCATCCGCATAGGCGTCGCCATAAGTAAAGGTCGGATTGTTTGAAGGAACAAACTGTAGATATCCATTTGTATCGTTGTTTGCCGGCTGTGTATTGCGAATCCACTCGTAGAAGAATCCAGTTTTCAACGTGTGGGTGCCGACCACCTTCGTCAACGTGTCGCTTGCACTCGGCATATACTTATTGGCGTAAAGGCCTGACGTAGCTCCCCCAGCTTCAAACCCGCCAGGATTAAAAATCAGCGCCGCTTCACCCGCGCCGCCGTTACCGCCAAAAGAGGGAATCTGGGCTACACCGTTTCTAAATAGCCCCGGGTTACTATAACCGACCGTCTTTCGATTGACCTTGGTTGGATCTTGAAAGACATTTGGGAATCCAACAAAAGTGTAAGCAAAAACTACCTCGTTGGTCATCGTGGGGCTAAAAACATGCGTTAGCGATCCACTGAGAGAGTCCGATTTGTTTTTTCCTTCAACTGCGGTTGGATAGGGAACCTGATCTGATTGCCGCCACCACAAGCCAACCGGAAATTGCTGAGTTTCTCGTTGCGCGTTATAGCGAACGAACAGCTTTGTGTTGTCGCTGATGTTGTAATCTACCCGGCTCGTCGATTGAATGTTGTTCTGATTAAAAATCTCCGATTGAACGTAGTTGTATCCGCCCGTTGCATTTGGATTGGCGTTCGGTGCAGGGTAAAGTTTCATCAGCGCCAGCATGTTCGGATCAATTTGTGAGGCGGGAATCTGCCCACCGGGAAACATTGTAGGATTGAGTGCCCCCGGACCTTTGCCCGAAGCAGTGACTGTACCCAGCTTCGCCAGTTCGTTTGCAGAGAAATTGCCGGCGAGCATGCCCGCCGTGGGCACCGTAGCCGTCAACTGACCTGTGTCGAGAACCTGATAGAAATACTCGTAACCGGTAAAGAAGAAAAGCTTATCGTGATTCTTATTAAATCTTGTTCCCGGAATGATTACCGGTCCCCCAATAGTGCCGCCTGGATAGTAATACTTGTTCTCCGGCTGCTTGATACCTATCGCATTCGAATAGGCGTCGTTAGAGTTCAGTACATAGTTCCGGGCATAAAAGAAAGCGCTCCCGTGGAACGTTGATCCTCCCGACTTAGTCACTGAAGTAATTACCGCAGGCCCTTTCTGCATCTCAGCGCTGAAATTAGAGGTAAGAACTTTAAACTCCTGGATAAAATCAGAGTTTGGATTGACGGGCGTGTCGCAGTTGCAACCAGGATCGGAAACGTGAGCTCCGTCAGCCACAATATCCAGAGAGTTGCCCGGCAGGCCATTATAAATGAAAGCGTTGTTCAACGGGCTTTGACTTCCAGAGTCGCCATTTCCGTTAATGCCTACTGTTTGCCCGGTATAATTGGCCTTATTAGATGCTCCATTATTGACACCAAATCCGGGAACGATCTTGATGTATTCAGCGGCGTTGCTGCCGACCTGAACATAATTTTGCAGTTGCTTGGTCGTCAGTGTAGAGGACTTCTCACCGGAATCGACCGGAGCCACCGTATCGGCAGCGCCCGTCACTTCAACGGTTTGATTCGTACTCCCAACCTGTAACGAGACATTAACGTTACGCTGATCGCCTCCACCGAGCGCAATATCATCAGCTTTGTAGCCTTGAAATCCAGCCGCCTCAACATTCAAAATGTATGTGCCTACCGGCACTGACGCAAATGTGTAGTAGCCCCGGCTGTCAGCTACCGTCGTACGCTCGGAGCCCGATGTAGCATCACGTAATTTGACGTTGGCGTTAGCAACCACCGCACCTGAGGGATCGGAAACGATTCCCGTCAAAGTAGCAAAAACACCCTGCGCCCAGATGCTCGCGCACAGGAATACACCTAACGTACTCGCTGACAGGAGCGAGACAACTCTATTCAACATGGACCCTCTGATCTAGAAGCAACTAGAACTAAAGTTGGCGTCGCCGCACAACTGGGGACGATTATATAAGAACTTCCCCCATGCTGCAATAAGTTCGTGAACAGCTCTCGCTACAGCTTCACCCAACTGTTCAACTCCGCAGAACGGAAGATCGCGTCAATCACACTCATATTTCGCATCGCGTCTTCCAAAGAAACAGGCACATCCCTGTTCTCCTGAATCGCCTGCGAGAACACATCTCCCTGCACTGTGTACTGATCCAAAACCGGAAACTCTTCCAGACGACCGCTTCGCCCCGCAAGCTCTGATCCGTCATCTAAAAAGATGCGCGTCGCTTGGTTAGGCGGCGCATTGTACGGGATCTCCAGGTCAACTCTTCCCGTAGTCCCCAATACTTGCATTCGCTGAAACGGAACCATCTGTGTACTGCAGGTAAACAGGGCTTGCCCAGGAGCAAAGTCGAGGATCGCCGTCGTCAGCCGGTCGGTGCCCATCTCTGGATCTCGCTCGATTAGACCTATAACTCTTTCCGGTTCACGACCAAATAAGAAGCGCGACATGGTGATCGGATAGCAGCCGACATCCATCAAAGCACCGCCTCCGATCTCAGCAATGTTTCGAATGTTCTTCGGATCGCGGTTGAAGTAGCTAAAGACGCTCACAATAGCTTTCAATTCGCCAATCTGCTTCTGCCGAACCATATCGCGAGCCCGTAACCACTGCGGATGCGTTCGCACCATGAACGCTTCCCCGATCTTCACGCCGGCCGAGTCGCGCGCAGCAATAAGCGTCTCGACTTCCTGAGCGTTCATCGCAATCGGCTTTTCGCAAAGCACATGCTTCCCTGCTTCGGCCGCCTTCACGGACCAGGGCACATGCAAATGATTGGGAAGCGGGTTGTAAATGGCCTCGATCTCAGGATCGGCAAGCAGCTCTTCATAAGATCCATACGCCTTTTGAATCCCCAGCCGGTCTGCAGCTTCTTTTGCCTTGGCTAAGTCACGTGACGCAAGTGCAACGATCTCTGTCCGCGAGCCCTGTTGCATACCAGGGATCACTTTCTTTGTGGCAATGGCGGCGGCTCCTAAGATTCCCCAACGCACCTTTTTCGGCATGGCTCCGAGTTTCTCACGAAGCGACTCGCAATTGATCAAGGCTACTCTTCAGCAAACCAGTAGCTTCGTGTTTGCGTTGACATGTTTGCGAAAACTCATTGACTATAAATGCCCGGCTCTATACACTGAACTCTTTCGAATTCGTGTCGTTCCTCCTTGAGGTCAGGTCAAGACTCTGCTGCTCCGGGTTGCAGCGAGTCGCGGCACAGCAACATCTAGGGGGAATGTTGACACGCAAGACTCGCACCAGGTCCATTTCACCCCGCAGCCCCGCTTTCCAATTGATCAATCGCCGATGAAAACCCTGTTCTCCTACTCCGCTATCGCTGCAACAATACTGATCAGCTTCTCACCCCAGGTTCTCCAGGCCAAGACGAAACACCCGGATGCCAAGATCTCACCAACGCCAAAACCCGCGCCCTTCAACGTAGTCGAGGCGACCATCCCCGAGATGCAGACGGCTATGCAACAAGGCCGCATCACATCGCGGGAACTCGTCGTGCAATGCCTTGTCCGCATTGGTCTTTACGAAGATAAACTGCACGCCGTCATCACCACCAACCCAAACGCCTTGGCCGAAGCGGACGAGCGGGATCGTGAGCGGGCTAGCGGTAGAGTGCGCGGACCGCTGCACGGCATTCCCATAGCGCTGAAGGACAACGTCCTTACCCACGACATTGTCACCACTGGCGGTGCGCTTGCCTTCGAGAAACTCCTCCCTCCTTACGACGCAACTCTCGTGAAGAACTTGCGTGATGCCGGTGCGGTAATCATCGCCAAGACAACCCTGTCCGAGCTGGCCAACTGGGTTGCCGGTGGGCCTACGCCCATGCCGGCCAACTACAACGCCATCCGTGGCTTTGCCTATAATCCCTACGACCCCCGGCGCGATCCTCGTGAGGTCTCAAACGACGGTCGTCCGCTGCTCCAGACCGGAGGATCCAGTTCCGGCGCTGGCACTGCCGCGAGCTTCTGGGCTGGCAACGTGGGTAGCGAGACGTCAGGCTCGATCCTCAGCCCAGCCAATCAGAATATGTTGGCGGCCATCAAACCCACGGTCGGCCGAGTGAGCCGCTACGGCGTGATTCCCATCACGGCGGACCAGGACACCGCAGGACCGATGGCCAGAACGGTCGCCGATGTGGCGATTCTCTTGGGCGCGCTCGAAAGTTCTGCCCCTGATCCCAACGACCCAGCGACCAAAACCTGCACACCTCCTCCCGGTCGCGACTACACGCGCTTCCTCAAAGCAGATGGATTGAAAGGCGCCCGCATCGGAATCCCGCGAACCTTCTTTTACGACCGCGCCAACCCGCCGGTTCGGAAGGGATCTGAACCACCAACACGCCCCGAAACTCCCTTTGGTGGACGCGGCGGAGGACTCTCGCCAGAACAGGCCAGCGTGATGACGGAGGCGATCGCCATTCTCAAACAGCAGGGAGCTGTGATCGTAGATCCTGCTGAGATCCCCAGCATCATGACGGAAGATCCTGACAGGAACTTTCTTCTGTGGGGCCAATGCTCAGGACAAAGCAACGCCAAGGGTAAGGATGCAAATTGCTCTGTGGTCTTGAAATATGGAATGAAGCGCGACTTCAATCAGTGGCTGACAACTCTGGGCCCGGCTGCCCCGGTCAAGACTCTTACCGAGCTTCGTGAGTGGAACATCACTCATATACAAGCCGGTGCGATTCGTTTCGGGCAGTCAAACCTCGACATCTCCGACGAAATGAATGTCGGCGCGGATCGTGCCCGTTATGAGGCAGACCGAGCCAGGGATATCGATTTGGCAGCAACCCACGGCATTGATGAAGTCATGAAGGCGAATAAGTTAGATGCGCTACTGTTTCCAGGCGCGAGCGGCGCAGCGATCGCCGCCAAACCCGGCTACCCTACCGTGCTGGTTCCATTCGCCATGGTTCCGAACATATTGACCCCGCCCTTACCGGCGGGCGTCGATGCCAAACCCACACCGTTCGGAGTTGCCTTCACGGGCATGGCTTGTAGCGAGCCTAAACTCATCGAACTTGGCTATGCATTCGAGCGCGCCACAAAGCGTCGCCTACCCCCGTCTTCGACCCCGTAATCTGCTTTTAGTCGCGCGACAATGTCACAATAGATAGAAGAAATTGTTCTGGAATCTAGGGCGCGCATGTTTCATGTGCCTGATTCCAACGCTTCTGAAGTTGCTCTCTGACGAAGCCGTTGGGCGAGGTACCCTTGGCGCAAGTAAATCCTAAACCTTTCGATTCAGCTTCTGCAGGTGCTGTCCTGCCTGAACGTTCGAATACTTCCCTGCACTCAGAGGAGAGAACTGAGTGGGACACTTCAGCTCCGAACGAAGCACGACTGCGTCTGGTGATCGATGCGATACCCGGACTGGTTTGCTACATAGACTCAGCCCTCCGTTACCGGCTCGCCAACAAGGCCTATGCGGAATGGTTCGGCTTACAAGCTTCCGAGCTCGATGGAAGAACCATTCAGGAGGTCGTAGGCCTTTCTGCGTTCGAAGATCTTCGTACTCATCTCGACCAGGCGTTCAAGGGTGAGATCGTCAGTTTTGAAGAATCTGTTCTTTACAAAAATTGTAAGCAGCGCCATATTCGGGCAACCTATGTGCCTGACCGCACTGCTTCTGGCGTTGTCCAGGGCCTGATTGTCCTCATTGCCGATATCAGTGAAGAAAAGAAAATGCGCGAGGCTAATCTTCACTTGGCCGCTATCGTACAAGGCTCTGACGATGCCATCATCAGCAAGGATCTGAACGGAATTATCACCAGCTGGAATAGCGCAGCGGAACTCCTCTTCGGCTACTCAGCGACAGAGGCCATTGGCATGCCCGTCGCAAATTTAGCAGTGCCGGATCGCGCTAATGAGATGCCTGACATCCTGAGCCGCATTCGCCGGGGCGAACGCATAGACCATTATGAAACTTTCCGGCGCACCAAAGATGGGCAACCCGTTGCAGTTTCGCTGACTGTCTCTCCCATCCTCGATCCTTCAGGCCGTGTCATCGGAGCCTCAAAAATCCTCCGCGATATATCAGAGCGCAACCGCATGCAAGGGGCGCTTCAGGCACGCGAGCAGGAATCGCGATCTCTCCTGGCGAGCCTCCCAGACATAATCGCCCGCTTTGACCGCCACCGCCGCTCTCTCTACATCAGCCCCGCTTTGAAAAGCCAAACTGGTCTGCCTGCGTCGGAGATGCTCGGTAAAACTCTCGGCGAATCGAGCTTGCCCCCTCAGCTCTCTCAAAAGTTAGACTCCTGGATTGGCGGCGTGATCTCGTCGCGCGCCACGCAAGCTGTGGAGTTTGACATCGCTTCCCCGACGGGTTCTACCCGGCGTTACCACGGCATTGGCGTTCCCGAGTTCAGCGGCCTCGACGTTCATACCGTTCTGGCCATCATGAGAGACGTCACCGAACAGGAAGAGGCCAAAGAAGCGCAGCAGGAACTCGAACATGAGTTGCTTCTGCTTATTGAAGCCTCAGGCACTTTGCTCGCCTCGCTCGAATCGGCTGAAGTGCTGCGCACCATCGTCAACCTGGCCCAACGGTTTGTGAAAGCTGATGCCTACGCGGTCTGGCGCGCCAATACCGTTAACGGCCAGTGGAGTCTAAGCTCCTTCAGCGGGTTGTCGACCTCATTCGCAACCCAAGGTTCTTCGGGTGGGCCTCCCTTGTCCGAAAAGCCAATTGTTGTCGAAGATGTTGATCGTGAGCCGATCTTGACAGAGCGAGCCGCGGTCCTGCGGGCCGAAGGTATTCGCTCCATTCTCATCATTCCGCTTAAGATTCACCGTGAGGTCTCAGGCACAGTAGTCTTCTACTGGCGCACTCCTCACCGTTTCTCACTCAAGGAAACCAGAATCTCTGCTGCGCTTGGCAATCTCGCAGCGTCCGCTCTTGGCACTGCAGAATTGTACGACCGTCAGTCCCACCTGAGAGGCATCGCCGAGGCATCCCAGAAGAGAACCGAATTTCTGGCCGAAGCGGGCGCCCTGCTCTCTTCCTCGCTGGTCTACGAAAAAACCCTGGCGGCGGTCGCCAAATTAGCAGTTCCGATTTTCGCTGACTGGTGCTCCGTCGATCTCGTAGACTCACGCGGTGAGATCAAACGTGTCGCTGTTGAACATGTCGATCCGGAAAAGATTCGATTCGCGTACAAGCTGATGAATCGCTATCCCCCCGGAGATGCGGACGCGTCTCGAATCGCCATACGTACTGGACGGTCGCAACTCGTTGAAGAGATCACAGACAATCTCATCGACAAGCGCGCACGCGATCCCGAACACGCAGAGCTTATCCGAGGGTTGGGTTTGCGCTCCTTTATTCTGGCGCCCATGCTCATGGGCGAGCGTGTTCTGGGACTTATCACCTTTGCCACTGCCGAATCGAACCGTCAATACCATCGTGCCGATCTTAGTCTTGCTGAGGAACTGGCGCGCCGATCCGCTGTCGCTATCGAAAACTCACGTCTCTATGAGGAGACTGAACGGCAAGGTCACGCCCTGCGCCTGTCGAACGCTGATTTGCGCCGTGCAAACGCGGATCTTGAACAGTTCGCCTATTCGGCTTCGCACGACCTCAAAGAGCCGCTCCGGATGGTCTCGCTTTTTACTCAGCTGCTGGAAAAAAAGTACCTCAAGCAGCTGGACCGCGAAGCACAGGAGTACATCGCCGAGGCTGTCCAAGGTGCCCAACGCATGGAAATGCTGGTGCGCGATCTGCTTGCTTATACCACCGCATCGGCGTCCGAAAAGGAGCCCGTTGAATTCGTGGATGCCAACGACATTCTCGAACAAACACTAGGTATTCTACATTCAGATTTGGCGACAAGCGGGGCCGAGGTGAGTCATACCGAGCTTCCCCCTGTCCGCATTCATGCCGTCCAGCTCCATCAGTTGTTTCAGAACCTTATCGGAAATGCCATCAAGTATAGGAGTGAAGATGCGCCCCGAATCCATATCTCGGCCCAACCCAAAGATGCTTTCTGGCTGTTCGCGATCCAGGATAACGGCATCGGCATCTCGAGCGAATATGCCGAGCAGATCTTTGGGCTCTTCAAACGCTTGCACGGAAGAAACGATTACGAAGGTACTGGTCTCGGTCTCGCCATCTGCAAAAAAATCGTCGAAAGCCTGGGGGGCCGCATCTGGGTCCGACCCAATGAGGGCCGGGGCTCGACATTCTCTTTCACCATCCCTCGACCCGATGAGTAGAGACGAGGAATCTGCACCGTCGGTCCAGATTCTTTTGGTGGAAGACAATGCCGGTGATGTTTTGCTCATCAAGGAATCCTTAAAAGAGCATGGACTGACAGGAGATCTCTCGGTTGTCAGTGACGGCGAACGAGCTCTTCTCTTCATCAATGAAATCGATTCCGACGACGGCCTGCCCTGCCCGGGCCTGATCATCCTCGATCTCAACATTCCCAAACGAAACGGTCGCGAGGTTCTGAAGCGCATACGCGAGAGTTCGTCGCGTTGCAACAACGTCCCTGTCGTGATCCTAAGCTCGTCAAACGCCCCTGTAGATCGCGAAGAAACAGCACGGCTTGGTGCCAACCGGTACATCTGTAAACCATCTTCCCTGACTCAGTTCATGGAAGTCGGAGCTCTTCTGAAAGAAACGTTAAACGCCTAGTTCGCTGTACAACCTCTAAACCGGCTAACTTATCCTTTACTTGCTCTTTGCCGCAAAGCGCTGAAAAAAGCTGCTCTGCTTCCAGGTTGGGGGCTGAGCAGCATCCGCAATGCGCAGCGCCAGGCTCTCCAGGATCGAATTGAATTGCGCAGCCCCTGCCAGGTCAACCGGCTGATTCACATCGTCCGAAACTCCGTGGTAGCGATTGGTATACCAGTCTTTAAAAATCTTTTCTTCCGGATCACCGGGAATGTATCCGAATTTGAAGGCGACAGCCGGGACGCCTTCTTTTACAAAGCTGTATTGATCGCTGCGGATGAACCTGTTTCTGTTTGGCTCTTTGTCGGCCTGCACCTTCACTCCGGATGCCTCCGCCACAACACGAACATCGTCCCCCAACGTTGATTCATTCAGCCCTTGCACCTCCAACCATTTCAGAGGAAATAACGGCAGAAACATATCCATGTTCAGATCGGCAACGATGCGCCCTTTTACCGTGGGATTTGCCGCAAAATACTCCGAGCCAAGTTCCCCTTTCTCTTCCCCTGTTACAGCAATAAATAGAAGGGAACGGCCGGTTTTTTCGCCAGAGCTCTTCAGATGTTTCGCAATCTCAATCAGTGATGCGACTCCGGACGCATCGTCCATCGCTCCGTTGTAAATGCCATCGCCATTCACCGGCTTACCTGTGCCCAGATGATCCAGGTGGGCAGAGATCACCACATATTGATCGCGAAGTTCAGGATTGTCGCCCGGGTGGATAGCCACGACGTTCTTCGACCCGACCGGCTGCACTTGTACTGCAACTGCAGCCTTTACCGACCGGGTCAGAACAAAATGCGGCAGCGGACGCTGCTCCTTTGCAGCTTGCAAAATCTCCGCAAACGTATGGCCGGAGCCTGCAAACAAATCATCCGCCTTCTCGGGATTCCAAGTCGCGCTGAACTTCATTCCCCGTGTGGGCGTCAGGGACTCCTCTGCCAGATTCACCCGGGGCCTGCCCCACGCGGCAGCTTGCCGGCTCCAGGGAATTTCCATGTCTCGTGGGTTCGGGATCGAGATCATCCCCACTGCACCCGCCGCATGAAGCGCGCTCCATCGCTCCTTCACCGAGGAATAGTGGGACCGTAGATTGCCATCGACGCTCTCCGGGCCGCCCGTGAGAAAAGCGACCACAGCACCCTTGATGGCCGGATCCTTCAAATCGTCATACTGCGCTTCCGGAATCTTCAGCCCGTACCCTGCAAAAACAATGCCGGTCTCAAGAGTTGGAGACGAGTCGGCCCCATACCCGAGCTGGGCCTCTCCAGGCACAGGAACACTGGTGCTCTGTCCGTCTTGAATCAGAGCCAGGTGCGAATGGGATTCATCCAGCGAGATCTGGCTGAACTCGACCGGCTGAAAATAGCTTCCCTTGCCACCCGGCTTGAGTCCGGCGCGCTCGAACTGCCCCGCCACATAGTCCGCTGCCTTGTCATAACCGGGCGAGCCCAGATTGCGGCCTTCCAGCCCATCGCTGGCCAGATACTCGACATGCTTCCACCACTGCCTCCCTGCTTCGTTCCAGTCTGTCGCTGCTGTAACTGCCAAAGCACATAAAGTCAACCCGCAGAGTTTCTTGCGCATCATCCATATTACTGACTTTGCACCCATAGGCTGAATGGCAGCACAAGAACCGGAGTGCAGAGCGCCAGATCAGCAGCTACGGGAACGAGATGGGTCGGTATCCGCTCGCGAAAGAAGGCGATTAGACTGAGAGCAACACCGCTGAGGGAAGCAGCAAAGCCAAATCCTTTCGACTCCATTCCTAAAGCGCCAAGAACGTCTGTGCAGAGTGCCGCTGCTAGGCCCGTAAACACTAGCTTGCTCGCAATCCAGCGTGTAGAGCCGTGCAGGAGCGCGTTCTTTCCCAACGCATCTCTCCGGATTTCATGACCTTCGATCAGAGAGATGTTTGCCCAACCAAAAAGCGTCAGTATCATCGCTGGTGCAAGAAGCCTTCCGGTTCTAACGCCAGGCGCAACCGCGATCGCGAGGAAACTGCCTGCAGAAAAGAAGATTCCTACGGCCAGTTCTCGTGGCCAACGTGTTCTCCAGTTTGCCGGCAGCAGATGTACGGTGGCGAAATACAGGAGCACGCACAGCGCAAGCGCAATTCCCGCACGGACCAATCTCGCATTGAGCAGAAAGATCGAACACCAGCCTGCCACTACCAGAAGAAAGCCTGCTGTGGTCGCTGCCCACACATAATTGCTGCGGTAGAACGCTTTACGAGCCGGTTCCCATTGCCCCCGCGGCAAACGTCTGACATCTAGCAAACGGTCCGCGATGTAAATACCCCAGACACACATCGCCAGAACAGCAGGTTCCCACGGGTCCAGCCGCACCGGGAGACTCCGGGCAACAAGAGTCTGCCAAAGCACTGCTATCGCGGGAGCATCAAGGCTCAGAACGTTTGGCCAGAGCCATAACGAGACTCTGCCTGCTTGCGACGTCAAGCTTCGATTATGCCGGACATCTTTCTTGGCCGACCTTCACTCCAGTTACCTCATGCTATCTGTAACCTTAGTATTCGGAGTATTCGGATTTTATCGGCGCTGCTCCCATCCATCCGGGCCAGATCCAAACATCGATTTTGCTTCGCGTATGCAGGACACCACTACCGACACGCAGCCAATCTGGACTGCAACAGCCATGCTGGATTTGCTCGAAAGATCACTCCACTCAGCCCGGTCGGAATGGCTCTTCCTGCGCGAACTGCGCGTCGGAACAGGTCACCGCAATCACTCCTTGCAACGCCTTGACGCTTTCGCTCTCAACTGCTTGCCGCATCTGGCGATGAAGCGGGTTTGCTATGAATTGAAGGTCTCCCGCGCTGATTTTCTGTGCGAATTAAGGAGCCCACTCAAGCGCCGCATCGGCATGCGCTTCTCCAATGAGTTTTCTTTGTCACTCCCGCAGGAATGCTGTCTCTTGATGAAGTTCCCACCGACTGCGGCCAGCTTCGATCTTGAGCATGACGCGGCCATTGCGCTTCTCTTATCGCCGCTCTTCGGTATGCCGGTAGGGCAAACCGGTCTGACACAAAACATTGTGCTGATATGAGATCTCTTCCGGCGGATTGTTGCGAATTCCTACAGCGCCTTCGATCAGTCTAGCCTTGACGGCAGATGGTGCCTGAAAACAAAGCCCTGCTAACGCAGAACCTCGCCGATATTAACCAATCCCCCATCGCTGCCGTTCTTTTTCTTTATTAATCGGCTTCCCTGCCCCGCCTCAATCTTCCGGTACGGTAACTGGCACGTTGTACTTGCGAAAGAGCAGTTGCAGCGCTTCGGACAAACAGCCCTTGATATTATTGCCCGTCCTCGCCTGCACCTGTCGGAGTGCTGACTTTACCTCGGGCGGGAAGTAAGCCGAAATAGACACCTTGCCCTGCTTACTAAATTTCTGCGCCAGCTCCGAGACTTAGAGAAATTAACACATTCTGTCGTTAAATGTCATTTTGACGATGTTGGACAGCCCATGATCCGGGCTATCCTTACGCCCATGAAAACAGAATAAGTAATTCTGTTTCAAATGCCCCGTCCAGTCGTCTCCGGGAAATAGCTATGGGTGAGGCTTTGCGATCAAAATGAAACACATAATGGAACAAGTGTTTCAGGCAGGCGGACCTTTGAGGATGACGGTTGCGGCCTGAAAAGGCCCGCCTCGGGCACAACTCTCGACAAAACGGGTGCGAGCCGCGCGGCCTGAAAAGTTTTCAAATCAGAAGGCACGCTGATGGGCTTCCTCTTACGTCTTGTGCGCAAATCACGAATTCCTTGCAGAAGGTCCAATCGCGGGGGATGCTGTGTTCCACCTGTGCGGAATATACTGCGTCAATGAAGCTCTTTTGCCTGGTCCTCTAAGCTGAGAACTACTACAACATGAAGGACGTTAGGTCGTAGTAAATAGAGCAGGGAAGTGGCTTCCTGGCCGACGGCGTTTTGCCTAGCGGAAGACCCGCTTGCAAGAATGAACAGGCATGCCGATCTCGTCAATCGTCAGGATTCCAGCCATCATGCGGGCAAACAATTGGCTGAATGGGGCGCAGCTCATGGAGGAGTGGTTTGCCGGTGCGGTCAGGATAAAGCCCAATTACGGCGCGCCCGGTGTCAGCACGATCAAAATGGATAGCTGGGTCTTGACCTTCGCGCGGGCCAAGACCGTTTATGACGCGATGCTGCGGGACAAGGTCTGGAGCAACGACAAGGCGCGCGAACGGTGGGCCGATGTTCTCCAGGGAATCGGCCTATAAGACCGGTGCCTGCAATTTCTCGGCGAAGCCGGTGCCGGAGCAGCATCCCATGCACGTGAATTCCGCGATGTGCGCATCGGAATGTTCGATGCGCTGGATGACATGGTCGCCGCGCTCGCCAACTCTAGCATCTATGTCGTCCCTCTGACCTTCACCCTTGCGCCGGAGGGCAAAGGCATGCGGGTGAAGCTATCCCAGGTCGGCCTTCATATGACGGACTCCTACGATTTCGAAGGCGAGCAGGACCTCGGTTATTGGGATGAGGCGAGCAATCAAGCCAGCGTCTATTGGCATTACGACTGGACCCGCGTCACCAACCAAAGCTTCCGGGACTGGCGGCAGGCCAATCAGAAGGGCGGGGATTTCAGGGTCTTTTCCGATGTCAAAACTCTGACCCTCGCGCCGCCCGAATCGTTCCTCATATGAAACGCTGGAAACTCACAGCCCTGATCCTTCTGCTCGTGATCGCAAGCGCGGCGGGATACGGTTTCTGGCGGCAGCGGCGGTTGGAGATCTATCAGAAGATTTCGAGCCCGGACGCCCGTTATTACCTCCTCGTCTACCGGCGGCCCCTCTGGCCCGCGACGATGCCCGGCCAGGCAGGAGACGCGCCCGGCGTAGTCCGTCTCTATGACCGGTCCGGACGCTTGCTCAATGAAGCACCGATCGACATGGTTCAGCACCTCAATGATCTGGAATGGTCGGCCCACAAGGTCGAGGTTCCTCTCGTGTTCCGCTTCAGCTTGCCGTAAAGGATTTTCCAACCGCAATGTCCCAAGCTTTAAAGCACGTCCTCTGATGAAGCATGTCGAAACCTAGGTTGATAACGCTACTGAGGGTTGCGTGCTATGACCAAGAACGATAGAAACTCAGAGCTGATCCGGCTCTGGCTGCGACGACCTGAAGACGAAAAAACGGAAACGGGTGTTTTGATTTTCTACCGCTGGTTGCAACAGAACCGGCAAGAATTGCCTCTGTCCCGCTACGGCGATCCTTACCAGCAATTAAAGACCATCTTAAGGCCCTACATCAAAGGATCGTTACTACAACATGGGGACGTTATGTTTTTGGTTAAGACCTAAAGACCGAGAACACTCTCCTGTTCGTCGGAAGGATTAGTGACATCGAAAGTCATTCATCAAGCGAGATCTGGCTGAACTCCACCCGTTGAAAATAGCTTCCCTTCCCACCGGGCTTGAGTCCAGCGCGCTCAAACTGCCCAGCCACATAG
>CAXTMN010000116.1:0-15270 GCA_964245395.1 uncultured Bryobacteraceae bacterium | reverse complement strand
GACCTCCGCTGCCCTGATACCTGGCCAGATTGTCCTTTCCGACCTGCAACTTGTCGGCAGCGGAGACCCCAACCTTTCCGGACGGGCTCTTCCCTACCAGGTTCATGCGCCCGCAGGCGACCCGCTTGCTGTGTTGAAGAACATAGCCGATTCGCTTATCCAAGGCGGAATTCGTGAGATCAATGGTGATGTCACCGGCGTGTCCACGCGATACGAAGGCGACCAGTATCCCGACGGATGGACGATAGATGACAGCATCTATGGGTACGGGGCGCCGGTCACCTCTCTCTCCCTGAACGACAGCGTCATTACTGTTACGCTGCACGGGAAAACAGTCGGGGAGCTGCCCGAGATAGAACTTTCTCCCGCCGCTGATACCTTCGTCATCCTAAACGAAGTGGTCACCGATAACTCCGGCGCAGCGAACGTTCGAGTCAACCGTATCCCGGGCACGGCCGAAATTGTGATCTGGGGAACTCTGGGCGTGCATTCCCCTTCCTGGTCACAGGATCTTGCTGTGCCCGACCCCGCGCTGTTTGCTGCTGAGGAACTTACCGCCGTTCTGCGCGAGAAGGGCGTCACCATTCGCGGCACCTCTCGGTCTCACTACCTCGAGCCTGAAAACCTAACTGCTTCCTTTCCGTTTGCGCAGACCGCCGGCTTCCCCGGCGTTATTCTTGCAAGCCATTCCTCTGCACCTCTGTCCCAAGACATTGAAGTCATCAACAAAGTCAGCCAGAATCTCCATGCGGAAATGCTCTTCCGCGAGTTGGCCGTCGCTGCCCGCAGAGCGGGAACAGTGGAGGACGGGCGGACCGAGCGCGACTTGTTTCTCACCGGGGTGGGTATCCCGGCGGTGGACAAGAGCTTCACCTTGGCCGATGGCTCTGGTTTAGCTCGCCAGGATCTGGCCAGCCCGGAAGCACTGGTGCGGCTCTTGCAATATATGTGGACTCGCCCGGAACGGGATATCTGGCTGCAGTCGCTTCCTATCGGAGGGATCGATGGATCGCTCGAGAAACGCTTCCGGGGTATTGCCGGGGCTGAACGTATTCATGCCAAAACCGGCTTTATTTCCCATGTCAACGCGCTTAGCGGCTACATCGAGCGCAAGGATCAAACCTGGATTGCTTTCTCAATTATTGTCAACGCGACGCCAGGACCTGAGGCGGAAGTCCGCGACTCGATTGATCGCGTTTGTTCCGTATTTGTCCAGTAACCGGGTTCGTTCATGGAAGTTGAATTCCGGTCCACTGGCATCTACCTTCCAGAGATCGATCTCTGGCTTGACAACACGGAAGGATGTGCCTCAACGTGGATCTCCCACGGACATAGCGACCACGCACGCGGGTGTCACGGCATTGCCATCGGCACACCGACTACGCTGCGGATTTATCGCATGCGGCTCTGGAAGCCCGATGATCTGCCCGAACCCGAAATGAGGTCACTCGCATTCGGCGCATCGATGCCCTGGAACGGCGCAACCCTGACCGCCTTTCCTGCCAGCCACATTCTAGGCGCCGCGCAATTACTGATCGAGCATCGTGGCCAACGGCTCGTTTACACCGGAGACATCAAACTTCGTCCTCCACTCTGCGGCGATACCACAGAAGCTGTTCCCTGTGACCGGCTGATCGTCGAGTCCACGTTCGGACTACCCATTTACAGGCTGCTCGATCGCGACGCAGCCGTGGAACAGATCGTGGGGTTCGCCCAGAGATGCCTCGAAGAGGGCACCGTCCCTGCTTTCATCGGTTATCCGCTCGGGCGCGGTCAGGAGATTGTTCACACGCTCTGTCAGGCAGGAATTCGAACCGCTGTTCATGGAGCGATCGCTAAGTTCATACCTGTCTATCAGGAGCACGGCTATGCCTTTCCCGGATGGGAACCGTACGATTCGCAATCAACATTCGGCAAAGCGCTGGTTGTTGTTCCCTCTCACGGCAACGTTCTCGAAGCTAGCGGGAAAAACATACGCCTCGCGTACGTCTCCGGATGGGCAGCGCTCGACAATGCCCGCAGCCGCAGCGGAGCGGAACAACTGATTCCCTACTCCGACCATGCCGACTTCGATGAATTGCTTCAGCTTGTCGAACGAACCGGCGCAGGACACGTCGACGTGGTGCACGGTTACACAGTACCTTTCGCCAAGATTCTGCAGTCGCGCGGGATTTCAGCGGCGGCCCCGCAGCGTGCCAGCGCACACACCAGCATCGAAGCCGAAGGTTGAGGCCCAATCATGGACCAGCTGGCACAAGTCTGTGAACAGATTCTCAATCACGGAAGCCGGATTCGCAAGGTAGCCCTCCTCGCCGGATACTTGCGGACCTTAGGCAACGACGATTTCGCCTTGGCGGTGCAGTTCCTGAGTGCCGGTCCCGCTGCCGAAGGGGTTGCCAATCACAGCTTGTTCGAACTAGAGGAGAAGAGCAGGCTCTCCATTGGATCAAGCATTCTTCGCGACGCACTTCAGACGGCTACCGGATGGGACCGCGAGACTCTAAGCGTCTGTTACGGCGAAGTCGGCGACATCGGTGAAACCACCGGCTTGCTGTTACGCAGGTCGGCAGGCGAACAGCCCCTATCGCTGCCCGCAGCCAACGACATCTATCAGCAACTCTTTCGCGCGCGCACCACCGCCCGGAAGCGGGAGTTGCTGGTCGCCGCCTATCGGACTTATCGCCCGCTCACGATCAAGTACTTCATTAAGATGATCACCCGTGGCCTGCGTATCGGTCTTATGGCGAGGCAGGTCGAAGAGGCCGTCGCTGCCGCGTGCGATCTTCCGAACGAGGCTATTCGTGATGCGAATAACCGCCTCGGTGATCTGGCGCGCGTAGCCATGGCAGCCCGTGCAGGCGAGCTCACTCAAATCGAAGCACGACTGTTCCATCCTATGGAGTTCATGCTGGCGAAACCGCTCGAACGCCTGGAGGATCTAGCTGAACCTAAGGACTGGATCATCGAAGACAAATACGACGGGATCCGCTCTCAACTTCATTTCGAAAACGGTCATGTTCGCATCTTCTCGCGCGGCATGGAGGAAGTCACAACCGCCTTTCCCGAGATTGTCCGCGACTTCTCAACCCTCACCGGAAGTGGCCTCCTCGATGGCGAAATACTGGCCTGGCGCAATGGACGGGCGCTGAATTTCAACCTGCTCCAGCAAAGGCTGGCCCGCAAGAACGTCCGTGCGACCCTGATGGCCGAAATCCCCGTCGTCTTCATGGCATATGACATCCTGCTGAGCAACAGTCGCCTGCTATTCCGTACCACGATTGAAGAGCGGCGACAGATCCTGGCCGAAACTCTCTGCTCACCATCGCCACTGCGGATGCTCTCACCCCAGACTCGTGTTGACACTCACGACGATGTTGACCGGCTCTTCACCGAAGCGCGCGGACGAGGCAATGAAGGTCTGCTGTTGAAGCGGCGCGGAAGTTTCTACGAGCCCGGTAAACGTGGCGGCGCCTGGCAGAAATTGAAAAGGCCCTATGGAACTCTCGACGTGGTTATTACGTCCGCCGAACAAGGCAGTGGTCGCCGTGCGACGGTCTTCTCCGATTACACCTTTGCAGTTCGTTCCGGAAGCGGATACGTCAACATCGGAAAAGCATACTCCGGCTTGACGGACACTGAAGTGAAGGAACTGACGCGCATTTTGCGGAGCGCCTCCACTGACCGCTTTGGCCCTGTCATGATCGTTCGTCCGGAAGTCGTGCTCGAGATTGCCTTCGACGGCGTACAAAAAAGCTCTCGACATAAGAGCGGGTTTGCACTTCGCTTCCCGCGTATTTTGCGCTGGCGTCAGGATAAGAAACCAGAGGATTGCGATGATCTCGCCCGAGTTGAAGCACTCTACCAAGCGTCGCTCCAGTAAAGCGGCTAAGCCGGCGGGAGACCGGTATGCAGAGATTCGCAGCGCGCTTCATCCCGCGCTCGCAGAATGGTTCTTTACGTCATACCCTGGGCTGAGCGAAATCCAGACCGCCGCCCTTCCGCATACCATCGCCAACGAAAACACGCTGATACTTGCGCCTACCGGAAGCGGCAAAACCCTAGCAGCTTTTCTCTCTGTCTTGTCGCGATTAGCAACTCGGGCCAGCGTGAACGATCTGCCGAATGCTGTCTGCGCGATCTATGTTTCACCCTTGAAGGCGCTCGATAACGACATCCATCGTAATCTCAGCCCGGCTCTTGACTTCCTCAATCGCACGTTGCCCATTGGTCAACAGATTCGCACCGAAGTGCGCACCGGCGACACCGCGCAGACGGATCGTAACCGGCAGAGAAAACTTCGGCCGCACCTGATCTTGACCACGCCCGAAAGCCTGAGCTCCATCCTGTCTCAAACCAAGTGGCGTGAGACTGGTTTCGACCCCGATACGGTTGTTGTCGATGAAATCCATTCCTTCGCGGAAGGCAAGCGCGGATCGCTGCTGGCGTTGTGCTTGGAACGCCTTGAGCATCGGGTTGGGCGGCCTGTTCAGCGCATCGGCGTCTCCGCTACTGCCTGGCCCGTTGAAGCGATCCAAAAACTACTGTGCGGGGTGCGGCCCTGCGCTGTAGCGCGTGCTGACTTCCGGAAATCTCACCGGCTCGAGATTGTGGCGCCTGAGCCCGGCACGTGGTTGCCACCTGCAGGCTACAACTCGTTTCGCATTGCACCGACAGTTGCTTCGTTAGTCGAAAAAGCTCAATGCAGCTTGATTTTCTTGACCACACGCTCCGGAGTCGAACGCCTCGGACTGGCCTTGAACATTCTCCTGCCTGATATAGAGGATCTGATCGCCGTCCATCACGGATCGGTCGACCGCAAAACGCGAAATGAGATCGAGGATGGGCTCAAGGACGGGCGCTGGCGTGCCGTGGTCGCTTCCAGCAGTCTGGAAATGGGCGTCGATTTTTCCAGTGTCGATCAGGTGTTGCTGATTGGCACCCCTCGTGGTGTCAGCCGTGCCCTGCAGAGGCTCGGGCGTAGCGGACATCGCGTCGACGGCGTTGCTTCGGGAGCTCTCGTTCCACTGAGTCTTCCGGATCTGGTCGAATGTGTTGCCTTGCGAGAGGCGGCCAAAGAAGGGCGGCTCGACGCTCTGCGGATTCCTGGCGCCCCCCTCGATGTGCTGGCACAAGTCCTGCTCGGCATGAGCATCGAAGGCGAGTGGGATCTCAATGAAGCGTTCGCGCTAGTTACTCGCGCGGGTCCCTTTCTCGATCTGCCACGCAAAGACTTCGACGATGTGATCAATTACCTGGCCGGCTTCGGCAGGGTGCTGGGTTCGTATGGAACTTTCGGCAAAATCGAGCTCCACGACGGCAAGATGCGCGTCGCAAATACCAAGACAGCCCGCAATTATTACCTTAACGTTGGCGTTATCAGCACCGATTATGAAATGAAAATCATTTCTTCACGCAATCGGCATTTGGGAGCGGTTGAAGAGTCATTTATCGCAGGCCTGCAGCCCAACGAAGCGTTCATCATGGGCGGCAAACCTGTGCGGGTGAAGCACATTCATCAAAACATGGCGGTCGTTGAGCCTGCGCAGGGCGAGCAAGTGAAAACGCCGCGCTGGATGGGCAACAAGATGCCGCTCACCACGCAACTGGCCCAGGAAGAGCTGAAGCTCAGGCGCGAACTAAGATCGGCTTGGGAACACGGCGGCGGCGATGCGATTCAGGCGCATCTCCGGGCAACGTACGGTGTCGACGAAAACGTCGCATCCCGCATCGCCGGATTCATTGAGCGTCACTCGCGAGCTCTGCCCGTTCCCGCGGATTCGCCTGTCTTGGCCGAGCGCATTGTGAACGGCAGAAACATGTTAATCCTGGTGCATATTGTTGCCGGTCGCGCAGTGAATCGCTCGCTTGCCTGGGTAGTTGGGGCCCGCATTGCAAAAGGCCGTAGCGCGATGGCAAACTTCGACGATCACAGCTTTTTGCTTTCGCTCGACTCGCGGATTGAAGTGGATGCGCCGATCCTCCACGAAGCTTTCAATCCCGACAACTTTATCGATGACCTTCGTGGAACGCTCTCCACCACCGAGACACTGGGAACTTCGTTTCGGCACATCGCAGAGATCGGCCAACTACTTCCGCGGCGTACGCTGCGCGGCAATGTGACTGCGAAAACAGCAACGTGGAACGGCAGCCTGCTCTACAAAACACTGCTGGAACACGAACCAGATCACCCTTTGGTGCGCGAAGCCGTTCGAGAAGTCCTCGAAGATCAGTGCGATGCCGCTCAGGCTCTTGTAGAAGCACGCCGCATTTACGACACTCCTCTGGAAATTTACGATCTGCCCCGGCCTTCTCCTTTTGCTCTGCCTCTCTTTGCCGCTTTTAACCGGGAAGTTCTGCTGTCCTCCGATCCTGATCGCGCCCTGGACGATCTCATCGCGACCCTCTATGGCGAGTGGGAACACGGCGAGACAACCGTGGCCTGAAGATATACTCACTCTGATCATGAAACGGCATTATCTGGCACTCGATTTGGGTGCGGAGAGTGGACGCGCAATCCTTGCACAACTGGATCACCACAGGATTGACTTAACCGAGCTTCATCGCTTTCCGAATACACCCGTTCAACTTGCAACGGGTCTGTACTGGGACACGCTGCGTCTTTTTCATGAGATTTGCGAAGGAATTCGAGTTGCAGGTAGAGGTGTTGGCGAAATCGATGGCATCGCCATCGATACGTGGGGCGTCGACTTTGGCCTCTTAAGCAAAGACGGCGAATTGCTGCATAATCCACGCCATTACCGGGACGGCCGGACCCGAGGCGCGATGGAACAGGTCTCTGCGCAGGTGTCGCGCCAGGAACTCTTTCGTCAAACCGGCGTACAGTTCATGGAGATCAACTCGCTTTATCAGCTGTATGCTCTCCAGCGTGATTCGCCCGAGCTGCTGAATGCGGCATCAAAGCTCCTGTTCATGCCTGACCTGTTCAACTACTTTCTGACCGGTTCCTATGCGGCCGAACGAACCATCGCCAGCACGTCGGCGCTCTACGATCCGACCCACAAGTCATTTGCGACCGACATGCTGCGTGCCCTTAGCATCCCGGGCAGCCTGTTTGCGGAATTGACCGACCCCGGCTGCGAATTAGGACCTGTTCTGCCCTACGCCGCCGAACGTTGCGCTCTGAAACAAGACACCATGGTGTATACGACCGCTTCCCACGACACGGCCGCTGCGGTTGCTGCCGTTCCGGCCGTCGAAGGCGAAAACTGGTGCTATATCAGTTCCGGCACCTGGTCATTAATGGGTGTTGAACTTTCTTCGCCGGTAATCAACGAAGCTTCCTTGGCAGCGAACTTTACCAACGAGGTCGGGGTTGCAGGCACTATCCGGTTTCTGAAGAACATCCCCGGCCTATGGATACTGCAAGAGTGCCGCCGCGCCTGGGCCAAGACCGGTGAAGAGTACTCGTATGCCGAACTGATGGAGCGAACGGCTGCTTCGCCTGAGACAGAAACGCTTCTTGACTTGGAAAAGTTTGTCACTCCAGGCGACCATCCGAAACGCATCTGCCAATTCTGCAAAGAGACCGGGCAAGAAGTGCCGACCGGTGCCGGGTCCATTACCCGAGTAATTTTGCAGAGCCTCGCTGCCCGTTATAAGCAGGTCTTGGAATCGCTCGAGAAGCTGACCGGCAGACGAATCGATGTCATTCACATTGTGGGCGGCGGCTCTCGAAACCGCTTGCTGAACCAGCTTGCAGCCGACTTCACCGGACGACGCGTCGTTGCCGGACCGGCTGAGGCCACAGCCGCCGGAAATGCGTTGACACAAGCAATGGGAAGCGGGGCAATTAATTCGCTTGAAGAGATCCGGTCGGTCGTCAGGCGGTCTTTCGAACTGGAAGAGTTCTTACCGCAAAGATAGCTTCACTTAGCGCGAACGAAAAACTTCTGTTTGTCGACGGACGGGTCAACAGCCACATCGAAGAATCCGACCATCATCTCGGCCCACGTTTGTTCACCCCAGGTGACTGCCGAATCCGGGTCGGGGTTGTGCGGATTGTTGCGGGAGTTGTCGAACGTCGCTACTGCTTGCAACAGCGTGCCCGCCTTCAGCGGCAGTGGATCTGCCAGACGATAGCTGAGCTGCCAATAGAAATCGTAATGAGGAATGCGCAATAAAGTGTGCATGGGGCCGCCTGGTTCGCGCATGTTGTACTCGAAGGTTTTTCCTCGCAGGTGCATGTGCGGGAAAAAGCTGAGCAGAAGCGCATCGTTGGGCAGAGTGCCCGAAACAGCGACACGATGATCGGGAGCGCCGGGTGGAATTAGAAACCGATCGTTCGTTAATTGCAGAGTTAAGACTCGCTTCCGCGGCTGCTCTTTTGTAAAGACTAAGCCAACACTCGTCTGATCCTGCATGGGAACGCCGCGCGTTGTGTAGTGCATCTGAAGCACAATATCGGAACCGGCCGGCACCAGCTTGGCAAAACTATCCGGCCAACGATCCGGCAGGCTGCCCGGCGCATAGACAAGCAGGATGTCGCTCGTAGTCCACATGGCATCGCGCCGCAAAGCTTCTGTGGGCAGGTCGTCTGCGCTAAAAGGAACACCGACCGGAGCGCCCCGGAGCCAATTTGATTTTGGATCCCGAACGTAAGCCACTGCGTGATGGACAACCAGCCGATTGCTGGGACGGATTTCCGACATGTGCACCCAGCGGTCCTCCTTGAAGCCGGTCGGGATGATGATGTATTGATACGGCACATCGCCCGAAGCAGGCAGGCGTTTCGGGGCGGCCATGGTCAACACGCAGTCGGGCTGCGAGATGTTCCAGCCTTTCGTCCGGAAAGGCGTCGGTGGAGCTTCCTGGGGGTTGCCCTCGGGGGCGTGCCCGTCAGCCCACCCGGAAAGAGTTGCGAGCTCTTGCGAAGTTAGAGACGGGTCGTTAGCAAAATGTCCACAGCACGGGTCAGCGAACCAGGGCGGCATGATTTTGCGCCTGGTCACTTCACGAATCGCTGCCGCATAGGGCCGTGCCTGTCTGTAAGTCTGAAGCGGCATGGGTGCCAGCTGACCTTCCCGATGGCAACCCTGACAACGTGCCTGGAGGATGGGAAGAACGTCCTTGTAAAAGGTGGGAGTAGCCGCCGAGGCATAAGCAGCTACGGCCAGCAAAAGCAGGTATCTCACGTTGCGCCATAGATGCTTGGCCAGCGCGGTGCACGCTTCTCGACAAAAGCTTGGTAGCCCTCTTTGAAGTCAGGGCCGGCCATCAGCCCGGTTCTCAACTCGCTTGCAATCACGCCTGATTCTTGGAGCGACTTGCCGCGTGATTCGCGGAAATACTGCATACCCGCGGCAATAGCCAGTGAGCTGGAGTTAGCGATCTCAGAGGCTATGCTCCGAGCACGCTCCAGCACGTCCATGGACGGAGCGATATGGTGCACCAACCCCCAGGATTGCGCTTCGGCCGAAGCGAAATCGCGTCCAGTGAGACTCAGCTCGAGAGTACGCCGTGAGCCGATAGCTGTTTCAACTGCCCGGTAAATAAGGAAGGGCCAAAGCCCGAGACGGATTTCACGCAAGGCAAAGATTGCTGTTTCGGCAGCAACGACAATGTGACCTTGAGCAACTAAACCCAGACCCCCGCCGACAGCAGAGCCATTCACGCAAACAATGATCGGTTTGGTCGCCTTCGCCCCAGCAGTGAAAAGATCGTCGTGAACTCTAGCCAGTTCGACGGCCGGGATGTCGCCCGCAGCCTCGGCTAGATCCATTCCGGCTGAGAAGACGCTTCCTGTGGCGCTGATCAGGATAGAGCCAACCTCGTCTCGTGTTCCAGATGAGTGAACTTCGGCAGCGAGGCGCGAACACATCTCGAAGTTCAGTGCATTTCGCTTCTCGGGCCGATCGAGCAGCAGATGCAGAACGCGGCCGTCCAGCTTAATTTGCAGGCTCATTCAGCAGTACCGGCAAGTGTTCGGTGTGGGGCGTCGCACAAGCGACTTCAAAGGCAAACGCCAGGATCCGGCGGGTGTCCTTTGGATCAATCAGAGCATCGCAGTGTCCGCGAGCAGCCGCGTATTTCGCGTCGAGCCAGCGGTCGTAATCAGCACGAGTACCGGCAATCTTGTCTTCGAGTTCCGCGGGCACGGGCTGTCCGGCGGCTTTCAAGCGATCCAGTTCGGGCCCGAAAATCGCCCCTACAGCGGAGTCGCCCTCCATCACGCCGATTCGGGCTGTAGGCCAACTAAAGGTGAAGTTCGGGTCAAAGCCCTGACCGGCCATGGCGTAATATCCGGCGCCACTGGCGTGGTTCAAAGTCAGCACAATTTTCGGAACAGTGGCACAAGCCATGGTTTCGACCATCTCGGCGCCGGCTCGAATGATGCCCTCCGTCTCAGCATCGACGCCTACCATAAATCCCGAGACATCCTGAACGTAAAGCAACGGCAGATTGCGCCGTTGAGCATTCTCAACAAAGTAGGCGACTTTGCGGGCAGATTCCGGGTAGACAATGCCGCCGACGCGGGGACCTGAAGGGGTTTTTTGAAAACCCCGGCGATTGGCAATGACGCCGATGTTGCGACCGCAAAGACGCGCGGAGGCACAAAGAAACTCCGGGGCATGGTCCGGTTGGAATTCCAGACACTCGTCGCCGTCGAGAACGCGGTCGAGCACGTCTTCCATGCGATAGGGGAGCCGGTGATCGGCGGGCAGAACGTCGTATAAGCCATCCTCACTGGAACGCGGTGGCTCGCCTTTTAGAACAGCAGGAGGCCCGGGCATGTGCCGGAATTGCTGGCGGATCAGCCGCAGACATTCCTCATCGTCTGCCGCCCGGTAATGAGCGACGCCGCTGATCGTGGTGTGCATCCTGGCCCCACCAAGCGTTTCGGTGTCGGTAATTTGGCCAACGGCACCCTTCACCAGATTGGGACCTCCGAGGCCCATGAAGCTAGTCTTATCGACCATAACGACGACATCGCTCAGAGCCGGAAGATAGGCGCCTCCGGCGATACAGGGCCCCATCACAGCGGAGATTTGCGGGATGCGCAAACGGCGGCGCATCAGGGAGTTGTAATAGAAGATGCGAGCCGCCCCGTACTGGCCGGGAAAGATGCCGTCCTGTAACGGCAGGTTGACGCCCGCAGAATCGACCAGATAAACAATTGGCACACGATTGCGCATGGCCACTTCCTGAGCACGGAGAATTTTGGTGATGGTCTCCGGCCACCACGCACCAGCTTTGACCGTTGCGTCGTTGGCTACGATTACGGCCGGGCGGCCTTCAATCTTCCCGACACCTGTGACGACGCCCGCTCCGGGCGCCTGACTGTCATACAGGTCATAAGCGATCAGCAGGCCGATCTCGAGGAACTGGGTCCCGCTATCGATCAAAAGGCCGATGCGTTCGCGAGCAGTCAGCTTACCGTCTTTGTGCTGCTTGTCGATTTTCTTCTGGCCGCCACCGGACCGGAGCTTCGCCTCCAGCTCGCTTATCTCCCGGGCGAGGCGGCGCATGTCGCGCGGTAAACCCTGCATTAATCGCCTAGGTGCGCGCTAACATTCAAAAAACCTGTTCATTACTAAGCACTTGCTAGTCTAACAACCATGGCCGGGATCGATTCAAGGGCGCTTCGAGTTGCCTGGACTGTGTTCCTATTCGTTTTGTTTCTCAGCATCATCTATTACATACGAGATACTCTCGTCTTGTTCGCCGCGGCGATTTTTGTTGCCTACATGCTTTCGCCGCTGGTCGATTTGATTGAGCGATTCATTCCCAAGCGCAGGAACATTGCGCTCACGATTGTTTACGTACTATTCATAGGCGGCTTGGTTTTGCTGGGCTTTGAGCTGATTCCAACTCTCGCAGCTCAGGCGATGAGCCTGGTGACGCGGCTACCTCATCTGGTACAGGCAGGCAATCTGAACCAAATTCCCCTACCCCGTTTCCTGGAGCCAGTGAGAGAACAGGTGATTTCGGTTGTAAATTCGCAAGCGACGAGTCTGGAAACAAGCGTAGTTCCCTTTCTCCAAAAGACAGGTTCACGGATTCTTACCGGACTGAGTAGTGTTCTTCCGATGATTCTTGTCCCTATCCTGGCTTTCTTCTTCCTGAAGGACGGCCGGTCGATCCGTGACGCCCTGCTGTGCGCCTTCAAACCAGGGGCGGCGCGGCAAACAACGGAAAATATTCTGAGCGACGTTCACGGAGTCTTGAGGAGCTACATCCGTGCTCTGGTGCTGCTTGCTGTAATCTCGTTCTGCGCGTGGGCCGTTTTCTTGAGCGTAATGCGGTATCCATATGAGCTACTGTTAGCCGGACTTGCGGGACTCCTGGAGTTCATCCCTGTGATTGGGCCGGCTGGTGCTCTGATTATCATGTGTGTCGTCGTCGTGGTCACTGGCTCGGGCGGACTCTTGTGGATCATTGTGTTCTGGGGTATTTTCCGCGTGTTCCAGGATTATGTAGTGAACCCTTATCTGATGAGTTCGGGCGTGGAGCTTCATCCTTTGCTGGTCTTGTTCGGTGTTTTAGCAGGAGACGCTCTGGCCGGGGTTCCGGGAATGTTTTTCTCGGTTCCGGTCTTGGCCATTTTCAGGGTCATCTATACGCACCTGCGGACTGCCCATGAGCGGGACAAGCTGATGGTGCCGTCTCCCGTAACTATTCGCACTGTGGAACCGGTGGCACGGCTATAATCGGTTCTCCCGCTTGCCGCCATGCCTGCTTCCTCGTCGATCGACTGGTTTCCTCTCTTTCTTAGCGTGTAGCGGGGATTGCCAGCCTGCTGGTGGTAACAGGCGGAAACCTACATCGCGTATCTGCTTTCGCATAAGACGTTTCGCGGGAAAGGCCTCGTCGACACCTTGATCACTCTGCCGCTGGTGCTGCCTCCTACGGTGCTCGGCTATTACTTACTGGTTCTCCTGGGGCGACCCACCCTTTTTGGCCGTGCTTATGAGGGTCTGTTCGGGAGGCCGCTCGTCTTTACATGGCAGGCTGCTGTAGTGGCAGCATTTTTCCACTGCGCACCGTTGTACATCAAGGCCGCCAGAGCTGTTCTGGAAGCGGTTGATTACCGGTATGAATGGGCTGCGCAAAGCCTGGGCGCATCCGAATGGCGAACCTTTTGGAACGTAACGCTTCCTTTAGCGCGAAGCGGACTTGCTTCGCTCGCCTCGCTCAGTTTTGCTCGCTCACTCGGCGACTTCGGCGTTACGATCATGTTGGCCGGGAATATACCGGGGAAGACGCAAACTTTGTCCGTCGCCGTTTACGATGCAGTGGAATCGGGAAATGGCCGACTGGCACGAGTGCTCGTGATTGTGGTTTCGGTTGTCGCGCTTGCGCTGCTGTGGCCCGGCAGTTACGCGTATCGAAGTTCGCGTTTGAACTCGGCTGCCTGATGGGTTCTATACAATCCGCGATTGACGCTCGCCTGATCAAGCGGCTGCCAGCGGGAAAGGACGGGCCCGCTTTTGAGTTAGACATTCATATTCAGCTCCCGGCAGGTGTGACAGCATTGTTCGGGCCAAGCGGCGCCGGAAAATCTTTGACGCTGAACTGTCTGGCTGGATTTACGCAACCGGATGACGGCCGCATTTTGGTCAACGATGAAATCTATTTCGACGCTGCTGCTCATGTAAGTCTTCCTCCTCAGGATCGCCGCTGTTCGTATGTCTTTCAGGATCATGCGCTGTTTCCGCACATGACCGTACGGGAAAACCTGCGCTTTGCTGCCGCCTCGGTTCCATCATCAGGGAAGCGCCGCTTGCAGCGGCACAAGCAGATCAACGAACTGCTTGAAACGTTTGAACTAATAAATCTGGCATCGCGGAAACCGGCGCAACTGTCCGGTGGACAGCGGCAGCGCGCAGCTTTAGCTAGGATCCTGGTAAATGAACCGCGGCTGCTATTGCTCGATGAGCCGACGAGAGGTTTAGATGAGCGGCTTCGAAGCGGCTTTTACCAAGTACTGGAGAAAACACGCGAGCGCCTGCAAATACCCATCATCTTAGTGACACACGATCTAGACGACTGTTTCCAGGCTGCTGACACGATTTGCATTCTGGAGCATGGGCGTTTGTTGCAATCCGGTTCGAAGGATGTAGTAATGCGTAAACCTGGGAACGCCGAAGCAGCCCGCGTTTTGGGCTTGCACAACGTGATTCCAGCAAGTATTGAGGCACTCGATCCAACACGCAATTTCAGCCGGCTACGTGTCTTGAGCGGGGAGATCGAAGGCCCCTATTTCCCAGGCCACTTGATTGGAGATAGCGGCTTTGTGTGCGTTCGAAAAACAGGTTTGCGGGTGCACGCCGCTGGAGACGGAAGAGCGCAAAATACCATTACGTTGCGGGTGTTAGAGACGAATTCCTCCATCGCGGGAGTCCGCATCGGCTTTGAGCAGAACGTGACGGCGGTTGTGAGCGATGAAGAGTTCGGAGCGGTGCGGGATACGATGCGAGACGGATATGAGCTGAAACTCGAGATTCCTGTTTCTACGATCAGCTTTATTGGGAGATGAGCGACGGATTGAGACGTTATTACATTACAGACCGAAAAGCAATTGGCGGCTTTCGTCCGCTGCTCGAAGTGATACGAGACCAGATGCATTTTGGTGTCGATTACATCCAGATTCGCGAGAAAGATGTGAGTGCCCGCGAACTGTTCGAGTTTACGCTGGCCGCGCTGGAAGTTCGAGCCGAAGAGGTAAAAGACCGTTTGCCGACGAAGATTCTGGTGAACACACGAGCGGATGTGGCGGCAGCAGCGGGCGCGGACGGGGTCCATTTGCCATCAGACGCTCCGCATCAGACGCTACCCGGTTTGCTGGTGGCGCGATCGTGCCACACGCCCGAGGACATCCGATTGAGCAATGCGGATATGGTAACGTTCGGCCCGATTTTTGCCAGTCCTTCGAAGGGGACTCCGCTGGGACTAGAAGCTTTGCAGGCAGCGTGTCAGCTGGGAAAACCGGTCTTCGCTTTGGGCGGTGTGAACTGGGAAAACGCAGCGCAATGCATGAGTGCGGGAGCAATCGGGATTGCCGGAATACGGCTATTTCAGGAACCAGAGCTCTAGGCGGTTGAAGCCTCCACGGCGCGGTGCGCGTGCAGCTCCTGCAGATTCCAGATGTGAATCGCCGGATCGCGGCGGGAAGAAGCGATGGCCTCGGCGGCAGCTCGTGCTCCGCTCATGCGTGTGATGCACGGAATGCGGTAGGTAACGGCGTTGCGGCGAATGGTTTCCTCCTTGTAGGCGATAACCATGGCGCGGCCACCCAAAACGTAGCTGGGA
>CAXTMN010000115.1:6207-15431 GCA_964245395.1 uncultured Bryobacteraceae bacterium | reverse complement strand
TTCTCAATGCGGGCAAATCGTACGGCAGCGGAACCATGATCATACCGGCCGATAGCAGGAACCAGTCCGCCATCTCCACTGTCGCGAGGTCACTATCGCTGCCGCTCACAGCCCTCAACGGTCCAGTCGAAGTTGACGCTTATAAGCTGCGGCCTCTGCGCCTCGCCCTCTACAATCCCTGGGGCGGCAACATGGATGAAGGCTGGACAAAGCTCATGCTCGAGAAGTTCGATTTTCCCTATACGGAAGTTCGCAACGCGGATATCAAAGCAGCTAGCCTCGCCTCGCGTTTCGCTGTGATCGTTTTCGCCGACCAGACAGCCGCCAGCATGATGAACGGCATCCCGGCCGATAAGATTCCACCCGAGTATGCAGGCGGGATCACCAAAGAGGGTCTCCAAAATCTCAAGACCTTCGTTCAAAACGGAGGAACTGTCGTCGCCCTGGCTGGCGCAACTGACCTCTTCATCAAATCGTGGGGCCTTCCCATCAAAGATGTACTCGCCAATCTGAAGACCACAGAATTCTTCTGCCCCGGTTCCATTCTCTCCGCCCGCGTCGATAACACCCACCCCATCGGCTACGGCATGCCGGATGAAGCCTCAGCGTTCTTCGCCCGCAGTTCGGCGTTCGAGATCCAACCCTGGTACTTCGCCCCTGGAGGGCAGGTGCGAACCATCGTCAAATACGGCGATGATCAGGTATTACAAAGCGGATGGATCTTGGGCGAAGAACACCTTCACGACCGCGCAGCCGCCGTCGACGTTTCACTCGATAAAGGCCACGTGATCCTGTTTGGCTTCCGTGTTCAAAACCGCGCTCAACCCCACGGCACCTTCAAGCTGCTCTTCAACTCCCTCTACTACGGCCCCGCCGTCGCCACCCGGTTTCGCTCGCCATCTTCCAACAAAGGATAAGATTCTTCAGGGTGAAACGTTACAGGAAGGACGGTGAAACACAACCGGAAGGCTAAAAAGCGATAAGGGAAAGGCAAGGCTTCGCCGAAGTTTTCTATATGCCTTTCACTCACGCGTCAGTAAAGGCCGCTTCGCACCGGCAAGCCAAAGGTGATTGACAGGTAGTGTGTCACTTCTACTGCATTGCTTCCTGCGTCGGGCAGAGCCGTGAGCTACGGTGGATGTCATTGAAGTTAAATTTCTGTCGTTTGTAATTGTCTATTTCCGCTGTAAAAGAAATGCCATCGCGTTTGTGGTACGTCTGATCTGTGATGGTGGCCGGTGCAGCGAAACTATTCCGATGGCTGGCGCTGTGGATTGCGCCGCTTGTTCTTGCGGCGGATTTGCAAACATCTGACCTGCAGGCAGTGATTTCAGCACTGAAAGCTCAAGATTATCAGGCAGCTTTGACTCTGGCTAAAGAGCTCACAGCCAAGAGCGCTGCCGATCCTCGCTCTTGGACCCTCGAGGGTATGGCCAACGAAGGACTAAAGAACACAGCTGCGGCCCTTCATGATTACAGCGAGGCGCTCCACCTTAATCCCGATTACTTACCAGCACTAAAGGCCCAGGCACAGCTCGAGTACTTAAACAATGACGAAAGAGCCCGGGAGACACTGGAACGGATCGTCAAGCATGATCCTGCTGACCAGGTAAGCCATGCGATGCTCGCAGGCCTCGCCTATAAGCAGGGAAACTGCGCATCCGCAGTTACGCAATACCGCCAGTGCCCTCGCGTCATTGCCACCAGGCCGGACGCCCTCACCCAATTCGGCGAGTGTCTCCTCGCGCAACAGGACGCCACCGAAGCTGTTCCGATCCTTACGCAAGTGGTCCAGCTTGAGCCCGGCCAATGGTGGTCCCGCTATAACTTGGCTGCAGCTGAAATGTCCCGCAAGAAGCCTGCAGATGCGCTGAAGGTTCTGCAGCCCATTCTCCACGCTCCGCCTGTGCCACCGCAGGTGCTCGACTTGGCTGCCGGCGCTTACGAATCCTTGGGCGACACTCCGCACGCTGTCGAGCTCTTGCGTAAAGCAATTCTTACCAAACCTGAAAACGAGACTTACTATCTTCATTTCGCCGATCTCTGTTTCGATCACACTTCTTTCCAGGTCGGCATTGACATGATCAACGCAGGGCTGACCCGATTGCCTCAGTCGGCCAAGTTGTATGTAGCGCGGGGCATCCTCTGGGGCCAGCTCGGTGACTTTGCCAGGGCCGGGAGTGACTTCGACCGTGCGGACCATCTCGACGGCCAGGGCGTCATCAGTGCAGCCGCTTCCAGCTTGGCCGAATTACAAAACAGCAACCTCGACAAAGCCCTCCAAGTCGCCCGGACCAGGCTGAAAAGCAATCCCCAAGACCCCATGCTTCATTACGTCAAAGCAGAAGCGTTGAAGCAGATGGGCGTCTCCCCAAGCAGCGCAGAGTTCCGGGAAGCCTTGGAATCTGCTTCCACCGCCGTCCGTCTCAACCCCGAGTTTGTCGCCGCACGAAACCTGCTCGGCAATCTATATATGCAAGAGAATAAGCTGCAGCTTGCCGGCGAACAGTTCGACGCAGTGCTGAAGATCGATGGAGCCGATCAAACCGCCCTCTACCGCCAGATGCAAGTCTTGCGAAAGATCGGCCGGAGCGAGGATATTCCTCGTCTGATGGAGCAATTAGCCCAAGCCAAAATCACCCAGCACCAGAGAGACCAGGCCGCCAGCCGCTATCGCCTGGTAGAGGCGCCCACCCCGCCGGAATCACACTGAAAACGAAGTGCCTGAGAAAGCGCGATTCCTCCCACCGGTCGCGGTCGGAGATGCGATCGCCATGGCATTCCCTCACCGCCCTGATCTAAGTAATTCTAATTTCAAAGATCCAAGGCCACTGCTTTCCCGTCACGAACAGTCGATCACGTTGAGCATCGTAAGCAATGCCGTTCAACACTGATTCCTCGTTTATCTTCTCGTGATCCGGCAACAGACCAGCAAGGTCGATCCAGCCAATAACATGACCATCTCTCGGTAATATCCGTGCAATGCGGTCCGAGTGCCAAATGTTCGCGTAGATTTCACCTTTAACGTATTCGAGCTCGTTAAGCTGGTCAATGCTCTTGCCGTCTTCCTTAACAACGATCCGATGAGTCTCTTTAAATGTGTTTGGATTCCGGAAGCGAAGCGTGGCGCTGCCGTCGCTGGTTACTAGCTCCGTCTTTGTACGAGTCATGCCCCACCCATCGCCGTCATACTCAAACTGCTTAAGCAGGCGCAGACTGAACCGGTCGTAAACGAAACAGATGTGCGATTGCCACGTCCACTCCAGAACGTTCGACCCCCAATCGACGATACCTTCTCCGAAGTATTGCTCGGGAAGGGAAGCCCGCCGGAGAACCTTGCCACTCTGAGGCTCGGTAACGATCAGTGCGGACTGTCCCTTCAGACCTGTGCCTTCATAAAACAGTCCATCCAGGTAGAAAAATCCTTCTGTGTAGCTTTCCGTTGAATGTGGATACTTTGCGACCACCTTATAGCCACTGGTCGAAGCAGCTTGGAGAGAACCGGCCACAACCAGCAGTAACCAGATTCTTGCGGAAGAGCAGATGCATCCAACTCTGCACCTGATTGCACAATTCAACCTCATCACTTAGGCGACCACTGCTCATCCGCAGACGGCCCATAAAGCGCCGGTACCGCAATATCATTCAGTCGCAGGTAAACGCCCAGCTGTGCGACATGGTGAACAAGATGGTTGAAACACATCAGTCGAAAAGTGGCCGAACGCGATTCGTTCGAAACAACGTGTTCGCCAAAGCTGAACCGCCACGGTTTCACCATCTCTTCGTCACTTGTGGCACTGATCGCAGCACGACACTTCTCTGCGCTCTCATCAAACCGCTTCAGGCATTCGTCACGCTCCTTGAAGATCAGATCGATGTGCGGACGGCTGGGTGCTGCCAAATCCATACCGTCGTCTTCCATCACGTATACGCCAAACAGAGGGAGAGTCGCACAGTGCATAGCCAGCTTGCCCAAGTGCATGGACTTACCGTGAGGTTTGTAGTCTGAATTCCCCTCCGGAACTCTCTCCAAAGTGCGGCGGGTGTTCGACATTTCGAAATGAAAGTCTTGCAGAAGGGTCTCAGCAATTGTCATCACCGTATCCTTTCACGATTCTTCTCTTTCCGCTAGTCAAAACGGGCCGAGAACTGGATCCGCACCCGGCCCGGTACGTATCGCGCCCATCCTGTCTCACTCCATCGTCCATCCATGACTGATTGTCAGCGATTGCCCAGTGAGCGCTAGTGTCTCCTGGCCGGCAAGGTAAATGGCCGCTTCCGCCACTTCCTCGACCTTCGTGAATTGGCCATCAACGGTGTCCTTCAGCATGATCTTCTCCATAACATCCTGTTCCGAAATGCCGAGTAACTCAGCCTGTTCAGGAATCTGGCGATCGACAAGAGGCGTACGAACAAATCCGGGACACAGCACGTTCGCTCTCACGCCATGCGCTGCACCCTCTTTCGCAACTGCGCGGCACAATCCCAAAATTCCGTGCTTGGCCGTGACATACGGAGCCTTCAACCTCGAAGCGACCTTGGAATGAACAGATCCCATGTAAATGATGGAGCCGCCTCGGCCTGAGGCGTACATGTAACGCAAGCACGCCCGTGAGGTGAGAAAAGCACCGTCTAGATGCACGGCTAGAATCCGTTTCCAGTCGGCAAACTGCAGTTGCTCGATCGGTGAAATGCATTGGACGCCAGCGTTGCTGACCAGGATGTCAACCCCGCCCCATTGGCCAATAACACTCCTAACAGTTTCCTCGACAGACTGTTCGTCGGTGACGTCCGTCCGCACCGCGATCGCCGGAGATCCCGTGGAACGGGCTATCCCTTCGGCGGTCGCCTCGGCCTCCGGTTGATTGAGATCCGCAATGGCTAACCATGCGCCTTCGGCTGCAAACGATTTCGCAATGGCCTGCCCAATCCCGGAGGCAGCTCCAGTCACGATGGCCACCTTCCCTTCAAGCCGTCTCCGGCTCATCGGCTCGGTGCTACACACCTGAAGTTTGCTTCGTCATTGATGCTGCCGCGTCCCGCGAATTGGGCCACCTGCGGATAGGGACATAGCGGACGTGTTCTCACCGGAGAACCGGAATCCTGATTGGCCGCCTCTTGAGAAGCAATCATCTTGTCTGGTGCGCGGCCTTTCTCCACCCAGTCGACTACGGCGCTGAGTGCGTCGAAGTGATCGGGGCCGACGCCACCTCCGCAGTGCGTCATGCCGGGCACCATGAACAGACGATAGAACTCACCCAGATCCTTCCCCAGGCGAGACGCTAAAGCATCCCGGTAGGCCACCGATTCACCCGGCGTCACCAGCCAATCAGACCAACCGTGATAAATGAGCAGCTTGTGACCATGACCGCGAAAGACTTGGAGGTTCAGACTGGTTGCATTTACGGCAGCTCCGAGCTTCTCGTCCACGGCAGCGACACTCCTGTCAAAGTCAAAACTACGCCAGTTCCAGTCATGACCGAACACCCAGGTGAAAATCGGCGCGAAGGGCGGCTGGCCATTTGCACTGGGGCCCAAATGATCCCACCCGAGTTCGCTTCCCTTCGGCATACCGGGATAAATCTGTTTGCCCGTGCGAGGGTTGACAGGCCCGGCATAAAGGCGGCGCACCGTTGCGACCTGCCGGGAGGTAAAGCAGTTGTCGTTCTCAGAGCCGGAACATTCAACCGAGGCGGGATCGAATGAGCACCTTTGAGGGTCACTGATGATCCCATCTGCTACGCCGTCGAGCTCATCGCAAGCGCTCATTACTGCCTTTGCTAAAGCTCGAAGCTTAGCCGCTGGAAGACGATCGTCGGTTGTTCGCTCAGTAGATACAAAGTTCCATAGGATGCTTTCGTGCACCCCTGTTCTATTGTTGGCCGGCGCACCTCCGACGATGCCGTCGTAGTCATCCGGATAGCGCTGCGCCTCCATCCAGGCCTGCTCGCCGCCGGTTGAACAACCAACGAAGTAGTTATGTGCAGCGGGATGCTTGTAGTATGCGCCGACCAGACGTTTGGCCTCTACGGTCATCTCGTGAGTGGATCGGTAGCCCCAGTCTTTCCAACGTTCAGGACGATCCATGAAGACGGTCGCATCCTCACCGGGCGCAGTCGCCATGCCCATGTCAGTGTTGACCACGGCATATCCCCGCTTCAATCCTTCGGCGAGAGCGCCGTAGGCGAGGTTGCCCGCAAAGCCTCCATTCCCCGTACCCTCCAGGCGTCCGTTCCAGTTCGCTTCGGGCATCCAAAGCTCTATGCGGATCGCTGAATCAGCTGACGGATGAAGCACGGCGCCAACCCGGCAGAACGGCGGTAACTCGCCGAATGCTTTCCCTGCCGGGGAAGTAAACGTGCCGGATCGAATCTCTGCTGTCGCTGTGATCTCGACCCCTGCCGCCGCCACCCTCGCGAGTTGTTCGCAATTGCTACGGGCAAAGGCAGTACCGGAGGCGAGTAGCGCCCAAACGATTGCAACCGCGCGTCCCACAACCCGCAGCGCGTGATCCGCCGAAGGAGCGCATCCTTGAGAAGAAAATCTAGGATTGGTCACCATCTACTCACGTGGCTTTGGAAAGCCGAAATGCACTTCCGCCTTCACGCCCTTGAAAAGGCCAGCCGGTGCAAAGAAGTACAAGCTCGTGACAACCGCGATCAAGCACCCGGCAGCTCCCACCAAACCCAGACGAAGCCTGTATTCAAAAATCCGGTTGGCAGCCTTGTCTCGCCTGTCCTGAATCACAATCGTTCCCGCCAGCCGGTCATGCGCCGTGCGGCGATTGGGGTGAATGAAATATTGCAGAAAACCAAAAAAACACTCCCCCGCAGACACCACGTAACCCATCGCGCGTTCAACGCAGTGAAACAGCGAAATGTGATGATGCACGAGAGAAACAACCCGTATGCCCATCAGCCGCTTAGCCCACGTTCTGCCTTTGCCGAAATACAACGTTAATCCAAAGAATAAGGCCAGGTAGACCACCCCACACCACGTCTCAAGCCCAAACTGCAGGTTCAGGCTCTTCACCCCGAGCCTGCTGGACACGGGTACCGCTATGGTCAGAACCAGGACGACAAGAGTAATGAGCGCCAGGATGAAGTCGATGCCAAAGGCACAAGCTCTCAACAGGAAGGACGCAAGTTCCCTGCCTTCGAGTGAAAGCATGCGCTCTGTCTCATATGCCGAGTAATCTCTTCGAAGAAGCGGCCGCGAAATCTCCATAGACTACCGTCTGCTGTTAGCAGCGAGGCTAGCACAATGAGTTAATGCAAGCAGCGGCTTGCCTATCGCTGCAACCGTGCTCCGCCCCAAGGCCCGCGCGGCTTTATCTCTTTGTTGTCGCCGATGAAGTGAACCCGGCTACCCGGTATGTCACCCGCCGCGTTTTCACCCTCGACAGTCACGCCATTCACCGTATGCTCGCCACCAGGCCGACGGAGGCTGTCCGCCTCATGAGGTGGATGCGTTCGTGAATCTCGCATGGCAGAACAGCGGGATTCTGTGAAGAACGACACTGTTAAGAGAAAAGGAAAAGAAACTCCGATGCAGCGCACATGGGAAAAGGCGATCAGGCAATTGAGTCAACTCGCGGGATTTTCTACGCTCGTCGTGTTTACGTTGGCTTTCACCATCGGAATCGCTACAGCCGTATTCAGTTTGTTCGATGCTGTTCTTTTACGGCCATTCCCATATCCGAGGCCGAACGAACTCGTACGTGTGCGGACCTACAAGCAGCAGATTGCCAGCACAACCAGCGATGCCTCTGTTTACGATTTCTGGGATTGGCAGAAGACAAATCGTAGTTTTGCGTAGCTGGCTGCTTATAGAAGTTTTCATGACAATCTGAAGGCCACCGGCGTGCCGCAGGTAATCAAAACGACAGCGGCATCGCCCGAGCTGTTCACTTTGCTAAGGACTCAGCCAATGTTGGGCCGAGCGTTCAATCATTCAGAAAACGAATATCGTGGTGACGTTAGAAAGGTTGTTTTGAGCTACGGCCTTTGGCGGTCTCTATTTACCAGTGAAGCAACCGCTCTCAACCAAGTCCTTCGGCTGGGCGGTGAGTCGTACACGGTGATTGGAGTTATGCCGCCGGGATTTGATTATCCGGATCGTACTCAGGCGTGGATCCCGCTGATGGCGGAATACTCTGCAAATGCGGACCCTTGGTGGAAATTGAGGGATATACGAGTCAATGCGGTGCTTGGCCGCCTGAAACCTAGCGTCTTACTCTCTCAGGCCCAGTCGGATATGAACCAAGTCACGTCGCAATTAGCAAAGCAGTTTCCAGCAACAAATTCAGGCATTCACGCCCAGGTAGAAGGATTGAGGGAAGCAGAAACAGGCGAGTTCCGGGGCTACATAATTTTGGTGAGTGCCTCCGTGTTGCTGCTGCTTGCTATTGGCTGCTTCAATATCGCAAGCCTCTTTGTCGCTCGTGCGTCCGCACGTCAACGGGAGTTCGCCATCCGCGGCGCTCTGGGTTCGGCCACGTCGGACATCATCAAGCAATTATTACGGGAAAGCCTCTTGTACGGAGCGATTGGAGGTGTACTTGGAATCGCGTTGGCCTTTCTAGCAATTCGGGGCTTAACCGCGCTCCTCCCTGGCGACCTTCCAAGCTGGATGACCCTCCGGCTCGATTGGCGGGTACTTCTCGTCTCTATTGGACTTTCTGCCGCGACGGCAATCGTGTTCGGCTTTGCACCTTTAATTGGGAATGTGCGCATCGATTTGAGCGAAGCTTTGAAACAAGGAGGGAAGGGCAATTCGAGCGGTAACACTATAGCTTCCCAGCTTCGACGGGGTCTCATGGTTGCAGAAGTTGCCTTAAGCTTTCTCTTGTTAGTGGCTGCGGGACTCATGCTCCGCTCTTTTACAAAGCTGATGAGTGAGAACACAGGAATCAGAACAGACCACCTAATCGTTACGACTGTCACAACGTATCTGCCAAACGCCTCAGAAGCCGAGAAAGTGAAAGCGTACTCCAGGGAGTATCAAAGAGTCTACGAGAAACTGGCCACACTACCGGGCGTCGTCTCAACAAGCGCTGGTGATGACATTCCCTATCTTGAACAACCAGAGCACCGCGGCACCGTCGAACTCTTTACAAAAGCCCGCGCCACTCGGGACCTCGCCTATCGCGGTCCAGCCGCAAGCGCTGATGTCATGCCGGGCTATTTCAAAGCTCTTGGAGTTCGGCTTCTCGCAGGGCGCGA
>CAXTMN010000115.1:0-6197 GCA_964245395.1 uncultured Bryobacteraceae bacterium | reverse complement strand
GGCCTTGACCGTCCTCCAGTAGCGGTTATCAGCCGATACACGGCTGAAACGTTCTTCCCCGGTCGCTCTGCTGTTGGAGAGCAGATTCGATGGGGAAACAACGATACTTACAACCCGTGGAGCACCGTCATAGGGGTAGTTGGGAATACAAAATGGAATCCGGCAGAGCGCCAACCCGATATCGAAGTTTACTGGAGCGCTCTCCAATATCCCCCGTCGCAAACAAACCTTCTCCTTCGAACGACATCATCTCCTCAGAGTCTATTGGCTGCAGTGAAACACGTCGTTCATGAGGTCAGCCCAAATTTAGCCATCGTTCAGAGTAAACCCATGGACCTGATCGTGAATGAGACAGTCTGGCAACATCGGCTTTGGAGCTATGTGTTAGGAATCTTTGCAACGCTCGCGCTTTTCCTGACTGTCGTTGGACTATATGGAGTAATGTCATATCTCGTTAGCCAGAGCACGCGCGAGATGGGTATCCGAATGGCAATTGGTTCCACGCCCAACCAAGTGTTACGACTTGTTCTGAAAAGAGGACTACTGCTTGTCGCTGTTGGTCTTATAACGGGAATGATCTCTGCTGTTGCAGCTCATCGACTACTCGCAGCTCTGCTTTATGGAGTGAGCGCCACAGATACGAGCACTTACGCGATAGCCATGGTTCTACTATGTGCCGTAACTTTCGCTGCCTGTGGTGTGCCTGCTTGGCGGGCTGCTCATCTAGATCCGCTGATCGCCCTCAGGGACGACTGAGGCGTTGAGGGAACGAGATACACAGGAACCGAGCAAAGACAGTCCTTGTCACGGACCTAACGGTCTTAACCCGGTTTTCCGTTCCATTGATACTCAACACCCGAGCTCAAACGGCAGAGGAAAACCCCAGCCCGCTTGCGAAGTTGTATTGGCGCTCTATCGATCCCATCCGGCAACGGCAACAGGATTCATTTCCAAGCCATTGTTGGCACCGGACGCGTAGCGATTACCCAAAATGCCACGAGACTCTGCGGGGCAATACAGAGGTCAAATCTTGTTTCCGCAATTCCTCGAGAGCCATGGTCGCGGTATATGGATCCTCGCTCCATGGCCTCATCCGGCAGCACCACGGTATTGCCTGCCTGGCTATTCATCCACGCGTTGCACTCATGCAGCCATTCTTCGGCAACACGCTCAGAAGCGGGCTGTGACGGCGAGATTTCCGCCCCCAGGCCCGCGCGGCTTTTCTTACGCAGTAACCAGCTCGCGCTATTCTTTTCCCAATGGCTGCCCCTGCCGTCGCGCCGATGCCCACAAAGGAAAAGAAGACCTTACCCGCGCGGCTTTATTTCTTTGTTGTCGCCGATGAAGTGAACCCGGCTACCCGGTATGTCACGCGCCGCGTTTTCACCCTCGACAGTCACGCCATTCAGCGTATGCTCGCCACCAGGCCGATGGAGGCTGTGCGCCTCATGAACCCGGAGCAATGGGCATCCAGCCCACCGGCCACGGCATCCTTCTTTCGCCCGGCGAGCACGCGCTGGGATCGAAGCCCAGCCCGTACACTTCGGGTAGTAACTTACCTTTCGGGCCTGCGCGCGTTGGCAGGACAATCTATATCAACCCCGACAGAATCCCGGGCGTCCGGCTCATCGAAACACAGGCGATACTCGCCGACTTGCAGCGCCTGGCGGCCAGCAATCCTAACCCGAAATTTCAGAAATACAATCGGTACATCATGAGCCAGGTGCTGAAAGACCGCGAGGTGCTGCTCGAGGGCGAGATCCCGTTCAGCGCCATCAAGTCACCCGCAGCCATGGGGCTTACGCGCGGCTTTCAAATTCTTGGCGGTATCGGCGTGGTGCTCACCGCCTACGACTTGACCCAGGCAGGCCTCCAATCGGAGCGTCTGCATAGTGCCCGGCCCATCTCGGAAGAAGCCTTTAAACAGGCGGGCGGATGGGGCATGGCGCTCATCATGGGCAAAGCCTTTGCGGTGGGAGGCGCGGCGGTTGGAATCGAAACCGGCCCCGGCGCGGTCGTCACGGCGGCGGCCGGTGGCCTCATTGGGGGTGCGATTGGCTTCTGGGGCGCAGATTGGGCGGAAGACTGGGCAAAACGCCATGGCCTTTATTAAGAGCGTTGCCAAGCTGTTTGGCAGGCAAGACCCAGAATCGGCTTCCAACCCAAACTCCATCTGGTACATGAATACCCAGCTATGGCAGAGCGCCGGCAGCATGGCGGACGCCCCGCCTTGGCTGGTCTTTCCCAACAGCCCTGAGCCGGAAGACATCGTACTCACCGGCAGGCAGGGAAATAACGAAGTGTATCTTGACCTGTGGTGGAGCTTCTGGAACCCGCTCGCCAGCGACGCCAAACTCTCTTACCTGAAGGAACACCACGCGCCGCCGGTCTGGGTTCAATATCTCAAGCCGGGGGGCGACCGCGACCACGTGGAAGCGATATGGGATAGCCTCCCGAAATAGACTGCCGCAAAAAATGTTTTTCTCCCAGGTAAAGCCCATGCCCACAAAAGCCGTCACGAAGGAGCCTTTAGTTTTTGCTTATTTTGCCTCCGTACATCCTTGTTGATAAGTGTTACGCTACAGCCTACAGCCCCTCGGTGAAAATATGGAACTTCGCTCGTAAGGGGCTGAAGCTGTCTTACATCGACGACCATGTGAAAACCGTGCCGCCCGACACCGCGGACAAGGTGCGCAAGATGTGGGCCTTCCTGGATGATAGGAGCGATACGGAAGAACTTTCTGGCGCTTGCGTCGGCGACGTGGCCCTATCCATCGAGAAAGCATTCGGCGTAAAGAGGGACACGCTGATGCGCATGCAGGCTTCCTATGACATCGCTTGAACCCGCAGGCCAATGCTGCAGGTTCATATCCGGGCTTGCGCCACTTCGCTAACAGGTCCTTCTCCGTAAGGCCACCGGGCAAGCGTAAAGCTTCGATCACTTAGCTGCTAGCATGTCCTCTACAGCAATGCTCATCCTCCACCGTTCGCTCTTCCGGCGTGCCGGGCAACACGCTTCGCGGCGCGGCCTCATGACACTCTCTTTCCTACTGGCAGCGGTGCCGCTGCTCATCACCGGCGTACGAGCTCAAACGGCAGAGGAAAAATCCAACCCGCTCGCCGACTTGCACTGGCGCTCCATCGGGCCCATGGGGAATCGCGCAGCCGCCATCGCCGGCGAACCCGGCAACCCGCTCGTTAACTACTTAGGCGCGGCTGCCGGCGGCGTCTGGAAAACCGAGAACGGCGGCGTCGACTGGAAGCCGGTCTTCGACCGCCAGAACGTCTCCGCTATCGGCGCTCTCGCCGTCTCCCAGTCGCAACCGAACGTCGTCTGGGCCGGTACGGGCGAGACCTTCATCATCCGCCCCTTTTATCCCATGGGCGACGGCGTCTACAAGTCCACCGACAGCGGCCTCACTTGGCAGCACATGGGCCTCGAAACCACCGGGCACATCGGCCGCGTCATCATTGATCCCCACGACTCACAGCGGGTATTCGCCTGCGCACTCGGTGAGTTCTTCAAACCGCAAACGGATCGCGGCGTCTACCGCACCACCGACGGCGGCAAGACTTGGCAGCATGTCCTCACCGTCGATGAAAACACCGGCTGCTCCGATCTCGCTATCGATCCCCAGGATCCCAACACTCTCTTCGCGGGTATGTGGCCCGTTCTCGTCCATCCCTGGAACCTCGACAGTGGCGGACCCGGCGGCGGCGTCTACCTCACTCACGATGGTGGCGCAACCTGGCGCAAACTAGCCGGCCACGGCATGCCCCCCGCCAATCATCCCGTTGGCAAAGTTGCGGTCGCCATCGCTCAAAGCAACCCCAATCGCATCTATGCGCTCGTGCAGGATACCCAGCCCTGTTTCTACCGGTCCGATGATCGAGGCGAAACCTGGACCCTCGTCAGCCACGACCACATGATGGTACAGCGCGATTCCTATTACGTCCGCTTCGGCGTCTCCACCACCGATCCCGACCGCCTCTACTTCCTCAGTCCCAATTACGTCATCTCCCGAGACGGTGGAAAAACTTTTGTCCGGCCCAACACCGACGGCTTCTCTACCGCCGGCGGCGACAACCACGACATCTGGATCGATCCCACCAACTCCAACCGCGTCCTCGTCGCCAATGACGCCGGCGCGTCCATCAGCCTCGATGGCAGCCGCAGCTTCGAACACATCCGCCTCCCTATCGCCCAGGTCTATCACGTCACCACCGACGATCAGATCCCCTACAACGTCTACGGCAACATCCAGGACTCCAGCTCTTTCCGCGCCCCGAGCAATACTCTGTCCGCCAGTGAATTCGGCCCTAGCGGCATCATGGCGGCCGACTTCAAACAAGTCGGCGGCTGCGAAAGCGGCTTCGCCACCCCTGACCCGGTCAACCCCGACATCGTCTGGTCCGGCTGCTTCCAAGGCATCGTCAGCCGCATGAATCTCCGCGACGGTCAGCAGCGCGATGTCAGCGCCTGGCCCGACGTATACGACGGTTGGGCGCCCAAGGACGTCACCTATCGCTGGCACTGGACCATCCCGCTCACTATCTCTCCCTCCGATCCGAAGCGCATCTACATCGGAAGTCAGTTCGTGCACGAAACCACCGACGGCGGCAATACCTGGAAAGTCATCAGCCCCGACCTCACTCTCAACGAAAAGAAATACCAGGGCGACTCGGGCGGCATCACTCACGACAATCTGTACACCTACGACGCCTCGGTCATCTACTCCCTTGCTGAATCGCCAGTCAAGCAGGGCGTCATCTGGGCCGGCACCAACGACGGACAGGTGAGCCTTACTCGCGATGGCGGCGGCCACTGGACTCGCCTGACGAAAAATATCCCGAACCTCGCGCCCATGGGAACGGTTTGGAGCATTGCCCCTTCACCTTTCGACGCGGGCACTGCTTACATCACTGTCAACTTGCAGCAGATGGCCGACTACAACGCCTACGTTTACAAAACCGCCGACTATGGGCAGTCCTGGAAACTCATCAGCAGTGACATCCCCAAGTCCGTGAATAGCTCGGCGCACTGTGTCCTTGAAGATCCCGTGCGCAAGGGCATGCTCTACCTCGGGACTGATAACGCCATCTATGTTTCCTGGGACGACGGCGATCACTGGCGATCCATGAACAATGACTTGCCCGCTGCTCCTGTCTATTGGCTCTCCTTCCAGAAGCGCTTCAACGACCTCGTCATCTCCACCTACGGACGCGGCGACTACATCCTTGACGACGTCACAGCCCTGCGCGATTTCGATAAGGCTCAAGGTGCGAATGCGCCTCATCTGTTTATGCCGCGCCCAGCTTACCGCTTCCGTAACGTGAGCTCACGCCCGTTACAGGAACCGGGCGCGCGCGTCATCGGAAAGAACCCGCCCTACGGAGCCGATCTCGACTTCTACCTGCCTGCCACTGACCCGAAAGCCTCGCTTGCCATCCTCGGCCCCGACGGTCAGACCATCCGCACTCTCACCGTCAACGGACATCCGGGCATCAATCGGGTCTGGTGGGATCTGCGCGGCGAAAACGGCAAAATGCCTCACATGCTCGTGCCTCCGCCCGGTGAACCGTGGGTCGAGAACGGGCCGGAGGGCTATCACATCCTCAGCGGCATCATGATTCCTCGTGTCGTCCGTGGACCGCTCGTCGTGCCCGGAAAGTATACCGTCCGCCTGACCGCCGGCGCCCAGACCCTGACCGCTCCCCTGACCGTGCTCGCCGATCCGCATTCACTCGGAACGCCCGACTCCATCCGGGCCCAGGAGGGTTTTTCGACCCAGCTCATTACGGAGATCAATCACGTCTCTGGCGCTATCGAGCGGCTCGAATGGGTGCGCAAACAGGTCGCCAGCCTCGAGATGCGTTATAAGGAAGATCTAGCGGCGAAACCCTTCCTCGACGGCGCCAGAACCCTCAGCGATCGGGCCATGACTATCGAAGGCAAACTCATCGACATCCACTTGACCGACGGCCACGAAGACCTCAATCGCCACCCCAGCCAGCTCTACCAGAAGCTCACCGCCCTCTACGAAAAGGAGGATGCCGATCAGGGACCAACCTCTCAGGAACTCGAAGTGAATCGCTTCTACGAACAGTGGCTGGAGACCTCAGATAGCGAGCTCCGGACTTTCCAGAATAAAGATGTGACGGCCTTCAATGACGTTCTCAAAAGTCACCACCTGACC
>CAXTMN010000114.1:11529-15472 GCA_964245395.1 uncultured Bryobacteraceae bacterium | reverse complement strand
CTGTGAGAGCGTGAGCGGGTAATGGGTGCGGATTTCACTGCCGATACGGTCCTTGAGAGGGGTGATGATTTTCCCGCGAGCCGTATAGTCTTCGGGATTCGCCGTGAAAACCAGCATCACGTCAAGTGGCAGACGCACCGGGTAACCTTTGATTTGCACATCGCCTTCCTGCATGATGTTGAAGAGGCCGACCTGGACCTTTCCTGCAAGATCGGGCAGTTCGTTAATCACAAACAGCCCACGATTGGCGCGAGGCAGCAACCCGTAGTGGATGGTCAACTCGTTGGAGATATCCTGACCGCTGCGAGCCGCTTTGATGGGATCGATATCGCCGATCATGTCCGCGATGGTCACGTCGGGCGTGGCTAACTTTTCAATATAGCGGGCTTCGTCGCTCAGCCACGCGACAGGTGTTTGATCGCCCATGGCGGAGACTCTGTCCCGGCACTGCCGGCAAATCGGATTCAGCGGATTGTCGCGGATCTCGCAGCCAGCTACGTAAGGCATTTGCGGATCGAGCAGGCTGGTGAGCATGCGGGCCAGCCGGGTTTTGGCTTGACCCCGCAGCCCGAGAAGAATGAAATTATGACGGGAGAGCACGGCATTCACCACTTGGGGAATGACGGTGTCTTCGTATCCCATCACACCGGGAAACAGAGTTTCACCGCGATCCAACTTGCCGATCAGGTTGGATCGCAGTTCTTCTTTCAGGGTCCGATCAGGGTGTATCTGATCGAAAAATTGGCTGGTGCGAAGCTCGCCCAGCGTCCGTGGCAGATCGGAGTAAGGCATTGAATAAGGGCTTGCGGACGAATTCTGACTCAAGTCTAGCAGCGGGAATTGAGGTCGTCTTCGGGGCAAGGCGAAGAACTGAGTTTAGCCGGGGTGTGACTGTGATATGTTCTTCGCGACGTGGTAAGCCGCGATTCATCACCGGTAGACTATCAACTGAACTGGCGTAAGTTACAGCAGGTCGGTCTGAATGCGTACGAGTCTCGTTCGTACCTTGTATTGATCGGACATCCGAAGTTCAAAGCCTTGGAGTTGGCTGCACGGGCACACGTGCCCCGGCAGAAGGTTTACGAAGTTCTGGATAGCCTGGTGGAGAAGGGGTTTGCGCAAGTGGTTCAGGAGAAGACCAAGCTTTTCTCCGCAATTGATCCGAGCCTGGCGATCCCGGGGTATCTGGCGCGCCGCACACGAGCTCTTCAGAACGAAATTACTGAACAGTCAAGGCTGGCGAGCGGTCTTATCGAGGATCTTCGCGCGGGGTTTCACGAGGGTCAGGAAGGGAATGGAGCACTAGGGTTTCTGAGCCTAGTCAACGACCCCACGCAGACGGCTATTCACTTTCGGCGGATGCTGACCACCTCGGAAGCACAGTATGCGGAGTTGTCGCGGCCTCCTTTCGCGGTTGACCCGCTCTCGGAACAACTGGTGAAAGAGGCAGCCGAGCGAGGCGTCCGGTGCCGGCTGCTCATTGAAGCAGGCGCAATCGATAATGAGCATCGGGAGCGGTTGAATGAGTATGTGGAGTGTGGGATCGAAATTCGCTTTCTAGAGCGTTTGCCCATGAAGCTGGCGCTGTTCGATGGGAAATGCGGGCTGGTGGCGCTGCTAGATCCGGTTTTGACTCGTCCATCCTGGACAGCGGTCATTTTTGAGCACAATGGCTTTGCGGAAGCGATGTCGGGTTTATTCGAGAGTTACTGGTGTCGAGCGCAAGGTGAAGTAGAAGCCCATTCAGCTAGTAAGTAGTCGCGTCTTGTTTGACCTCATACTTACGTAGCCACAGGCGATAGTCGATGGCGTCAGCAAAGGGAACCAAAGTAAGGTCCCGTGGTTTGCCTCCATACAGGCCAGCGATGGAATAAGCCTGCTCCAAAACCCAGTTAGACGGCAGTTTAGCTGTTGATCTTCCCAGAGTAAGATCAGCCTTTGAGACGGCCAGACCAGCCTCCGAAAGGTCACCCAGTTCCGGATTGAGTCTGGTTCCAAGAACCAGGACTTGCGGTCCGCGTTGAACGGCAATCTCAGACAGTGCACCGGCCTTGCGGGTGACACTGTGAACGGGCAGGTTCATCGCAATGTTAACCGTATCGCCGCGCTTCCACTCACGGCTGATGGTCAGGTAGGTTCCCGGCGTGCCTACCAGGTGGGAACCGTCAATATCAGCGGTAAAGTGTCCGACCCATTGGGGTACGCGCAAGCGAAGCGGGAATAGGATATTGTGATCGGGCTCGACGTGAAGAGTCACCTGGCCGGTCTCGGGGAATGTGGATTCGGAATAGAGTTGAATGGTTCCGCGACGGTGGCGCAACACTGCAGTAGCCCGGCCTGCAGTGTAGAAGTTCATGGCTATTCCGTTGTCATAACGACCCCATACCAGAGCCGGAATCAGGGCAATGCCTCGGGCTTCTTGTAAGGCACATAAATCGGGTACGGCTGACCAGGTTTTCTTTCCTGACGTTGGAACGGCAGAGTACAGGTTTCCCGTGTGGGGATCTTGTGCGGCGAGTAGTTGGTTGTAAACGGTCTTTTCTAATTGATCTGCATACTTTGCATCACCCGTAACGCGCAGTAACTCAAGAGTAAGTTGAAGCCACTCAACTGTGAGGCAATCGCTATAAGGTTTGTCAGCCGAGTCGCTCGTGCCGAGACTACCGGTAATACTCAGGTTGGTTGCTGCCTCTTTCTGCCAGAACTGCACGGCTTGATTCAAATACCCCTGATTACCTGTCGCCCTGTAGAGTTGCATGCCGCCGAGGTATGCGAGAAGCATCTCAGAACGGATGGCCTCGGCCCGGGTGAGAGGATCAATAATTGTTATTACGGTCGACTTGGCAAATTCCAGGTAGCGGGTCTCAGACGTATACCGGTACAGATAGACCATCGGCTCCATTAAAGCCGTTGATCGGCCTCGATTTGAATTCGTGAAAAGATCAGCGACTTGGCGCGCAGCGGACAGCGACTGAGGATTTCCCGTCACTCTGTAGTGAGCGATCAACCCGAGTAAGGTATACCTGCAATCGGAATCCTCGGTTCCACACTCCTGAACTTTTCCATGCTCGCGAACATTAGCCGTAATTTGTCCCGCTAGATGATCAATGATGCGCTTCAAACGGTCGTCGAGAGTGTAGTCGTAAGCGGCTGAGCCGGCTTCCAGAAAGGATCCAGCTTGCTCCTGACTGTAAGCGGTCAAGTCTTTGGTCTGCTGCTCTAAAAATCCTTCGCTATTGGCGCGCATTCTCTGCGCCAGCAGTCCAGAGAGTTTCTGGCTGTCGAGGGGCAGAGGGCGGTACTGATCCTCTACTGCGTTGGGGACGAGCGGCTTGGGCGGAGCGGCGAACGTGGGCAGGGCAATCAGCAGAACCAGACCAAGGTTCAAACGCATGGGAGAAGTTTCTTTACTAGTCTAACTTCTTACGCGCGAGCCTAGCGTTACTCAACAACCTGGCAGTTTCCTAGGAACGAACGCGCAAGAAAACTTCGTCGCGGGACGTGAATTGAATAGAACGGATTCCGAGCAGTTCGGCGCCTTGCACGTTGGCAATGCGGTCATCAAAGAAGAGGGTCTGTTCAGGGGTGACGCCCAAACCGTCAAGGCAATGCTCGTAGATGGCAGGCTCAGGCTTGATGGAATGAACCTCGTAAGAAAGGGTGACCTGGTCAAAGCTGTCGAGCTTTCGCGTACGGGATTTCAGAGCTTCTCCCAGGTCGAGAGGCATGTTCGAGAGGATAGCGATCTTTTTCCCGCCCGCTCGCAATTGATCGAGCCACTCCCACATCGCAGGATCGTAGCGCATCCAGCTGGCAGAATCGAGTTCTGTCAGATCATCAATGGCCTGCTGGGAGAGAGGGTCGCCCGGACGCCCCGCGACACTTTGCCAATACTCGATGGCCGTTATGACGCCACGGTCATACTCCAGCCGTTCACTCCAGT
>CAXTMN010000114.1:10215-11519 GCA_964245395.1 uncultured Bryobacteraceae bacterium | reverse complement strand
GGTCTTCTTCAGTCTGATGGCTGACGAGGACGCCGCCGTAATCGAAGATGAAGGTGTCGAACTGACTAACGAGGGCCATCAACCAATTGTTCCCTGCGAGAACGCATCTCGCGAACAGCATAGATGCGGCGGCCTTGACTCTCGAAGTAAGTGCGCATGAGAACCTCACCAATGAGTCCGACGCAAAAGAGCATGAGACCGGCAAACCACAGCATGGCGCCGGCGATCAGGAGCGGGGCATGTTCGGCAATGATGTCGTGGCCGGCGATTTTCTTCACCAGCATGGTGAGCAGCACAACGCTTCCCAGGGCAATACCGGCTAACCCCCATTTACCGAAAAAGTGCATGGGGCGGGTGAGATAGCGGAGCAGGAAGCCAATGGTCAGAATGTCGAAAAAAACACGGAAGGTGCGACCCAGTCCATAGTGCGAAGAGCCGTTCGGGCGTTCGATGTTTCTGATGGGAACTTCGACCACGCGAGCCCCATAGAAACTGGCCAGGGCAGGGATGAAGCGGTGTAGTGCGCCATAGAGATTGACGTCTTTGAGGACCTCCGGCCGGTAGGCCTTGAAAGTGGTTCCGAAGTCGTGGAGGTCTACACCCGAAGCACGTTTCATCATCCAGTTCGCTATGCGCGAAGGAATTTTACGAGTAACTGCGTTGTCAACTCGATTTTTACGCCAGCCGCTGGCGATATCGAATCCTGCATCGATCTGTTCGAGCAGGAGAGGGATGTCTTCCGGATCGTGCTGGAGATCTCCATCCAGTGAGACAACGATCTCTCCCTGGGCTTCATCAAAACCAGCAGCGAGCGCAGGGGTTTGTCCAAAATTACGACGGAGACGAAGGACTTTTAGATGAGCATCAGTTTCAACCAGATTCGCCAGGAGATCAAAACTCCGGTCTGTCGAAGCATCGTCCACGAAAATGATCTCGTACGGCCGTTGCAGTGATTCGAGCACGGCGGTGAGGCGATCGTAGAGGGGCAAAATAGCCGGTTCCTCATTATGGATGGGGATAACGATCGACAGCATCTTGAAGGGACTAACTTCAGTGTAGCCGAGTGATTACAAGAAGTAAGTGGAACATAGATAAATGCCTTCTCAAATGGTAAAATAACTGATAACCACTTACAGAAGCAAGTGTTCGTGTTTGCAGCAGCTTGCAAGGCGTTTTGTCAAATTTAGGAGTGCTGTTTGGCTGATCAAGACGGACCGCCGAGTGGCGGTTTATTTCCGCCTGGCGATAACAAGAACTTAGTCTTCATCAACATCGAAGACGAGATGAAGCGATCGTATCTCGAT
>CAXTMN010000114.1:0-10205 GCA_964245395.1 uncultured Bryobacteraceae bacterium | reverse complement strand
CGATTACGCGATGAGCGTGATTGTGGGTCGGGCGCTACCTGATGTGCGCGATGGTCTAAAGCCGGTACACCGTCGTATTCTGTTCGGGCTTCACGAAATGGGGCTCCACTTTAACCGGCCCACGCGTAAGTGCGCCAAGATTGTCGGCGAGGTGCTGGGAAAGTATCATCCGCACGGGGACACGCCGGTCTATGATGCGTTAGTTCGCATGGCGCAGCCGTTCTCGATGCGCTATCCGCTGATTGACGGTCAAGGTAACTTCGGATCGGTTGACGGCGACCCGCCAGCGGCGATGCGGTACACCGAAGCGCGTCTCTCGAGGATTGCCGGAACCCTGCTGGAGGATATCGACAAGGAGACTGTCGACTTCCGGCCGAACTACGACGATAGCGAGCACGAGCCTGAAGTTTTACCGACCCGGGCGCCGAACCTGTTGATTAACGGATCCTCGGGTATTGCAGTGGGGATGGCCACCAATATCCCACCGCACAACTTACGAGAAGTTATCAACGCGACGATTGCTTTGATTGAGGATCCGGCGATACCGCTGGGGAAGATCATCGAGATGGTGCCTGGACCAGATTTTCCGACGGGCGGATTCATTCTGGGGCGGCAGGGTATTCTCGACTACTTCATCAGGGGGCGCGGAAGCGTCCGCATACGGGCCAAGGCAGCGATCGAGAAGAGCGGCAAAGATCGGGAAGCGATTGTGGTCACCGAAATTCCGTTTCAGGTGAACAAGGCCCGGCTGATTGAGCACGTGGCGTCGCTGGTTGGCGAGAAAAAGCTGGAGGGCATTTCCGACGCCCGCGACGAAAGCGATCGTGACGGCATGCGCATCGTTTTCGAGTTGAAGCGGGGCGAGCAGGCGGAAGTCATCCTGAATAACCTTTACAAGCAGACGCAGATGCAGGTGAATTTTGGCGTCATCATGCTGGCGATCGTGAACGGGCAACCGCGCGAGCTTGGCCTGATCGACGTCATCAAACGCTTCATTGAGCATCGCCAGGATGTGGTCCGGCGACGGACTGATTACCTGTTGCGGAAGGCTCGGGAACGGGAACACCTGCTGCTTGGATTTCAAAAGGCGTTAGACAATTTGGACGCGGTCATCACGTTGATTCGTGCGGCTCGGACTCCGCGGGAAGCCCGAGAGGGACTCATCACGCAGTTCGAGTTTTCAGAACGGCAAGCGCAGGCCATCATCGAACTGCAACTGCAACGATTGACCGGCATGGAACAGCAGAAGATCATTGATGATCTGGCTGAGATTCAACGGCTTATTACGGGATACCTGGAAATTCTGGGTTCCGAGACTGTCCTGAAGAATGTCATCGTAAAAGAATTGCTGGAAGTCCAGAAGGATTTCGGTGATGAGCGCCGCACACAAATCATTGAAGACACCGGCGAGATCTCGCTGGAAGATTTGGTGCAAGTGGAGGATGTGGCCGTTACGGTGTCGCGAGGCGGCTATTTAAAACGCACTTCGGTGGACACCTATCAGCGCCAGTTGCGCGGTGGTAAGGGCCGGATCGGAATGGGAACGCGTTCCGAAGACGTGGTTGATCATCTGGTGGTTGCTTCCACGCACGCCTACCTGCTCCTGTTCACGAGCAAAGGCCGCGTGTATTGGCTGAAGATCTACGAGATTCCCGATGCAGCGACTACCGGAAAGGGGAAGCACGTCTCGGGGCTGATCAGTCTGCAGCCTGATGAAACGGTCAAAGCGTTCCTGTCGGTGAAGGAGTTTATACCGGGCAAATTTATCGTGATGGTGACCAGGCAGGGCGTCATCAAGAAGTGTGAGCTGACCGAGTTTGACAATCCGCTGTCGCGGGGGATCATTGCTTTGGCGCTCGATGATGCTGACGAGCTTCTGGGCGCTACCATCACGGGCGGAAGCAGCTTCATCTTCCTGGGATCGCATGAAGGGATGGCGATCCGGTTTAGCGAAGAGGAGGTGCGCGCCATGGGTAGACAAGCACGTGGCGTGCGCGCCATGGATTTGGAAGAAGGCGATTATCTGGTTGGCCTTGAAGTGGTCGAGAGGGAAGGCCGCATTTTATCCATTTCAGAAAATGGCTTTGGCAAGCGGACTGATCTGGAAGATTACCGGTTGACGGCCCGAGGACGTAAGGGCGTGATCAACATGAAGACGACAAACAAGGTGGGCAAAGTGGTGGCGGTTCTGTCCGTGAAGGATGATACCGACATCATGATCATCACCAAAGACGGCAAGATGATCCGGCTGGAGTCGGGCGAGATTCGCCAGGCGGGCCGGTCGACGCAGGGCGTTCGGCTGGTTCGGATGGAAGAGGGCGATCTGGTGGCGGCAGCCTCCAAGATCCCTGAACCTGAAGAAGTACTGCCCACGTCGGGCGATTTGCCGCTGCAATAAGGGCCAGGGTGGCTATACTTCAAGTATGGCCACTCTCGTTACCCTGCAGGCCACGCCCAGCCGCACGAGCTCCTTGGAACTGTCCGGTAAACAGGAGCGGCTCTTTGAGATTCTACAGTCGTTAGGAAGAGTGATTGTGGCCTACTCCGGTGGGACCGATTCGGCGTATCTTGCCTGGGCAGCCCATCGTGTCCTGGGGAGCGATGCGGTAGCGATCACTGCCGATTCCGCTTCGATTCCTGAGTCACACAAGCGGGATGCTGAGCAATTTGCACGGGAGTGTGGGTTTCGGCATGAGTTCATAGACACCTTCGAATTCGAAAACCCCGACTATGTCAAAAACGACAAAGACCGATGCTTTCACTGTAAAGATGAGCTGTTCAACCGTTTGGACGAGTATGCGAAGCAGCAGGGTTATTCCTTCATCGTTTACGGAGTCAATCGAGATGATTTGGGTGACTATCGGCCGGGACAGCGGGCCGCTAAGATTCACGAGGCGAAAGCTCCGTTAGTCGAAGCCGATCTGACGAAAGCCGAAATCCGTGAGCTATCGCGGATGGCTGGGCTGTCGACGTGGGATCGTCCCGCTGCCGCCTGCCTGAGTTCTCGCGTACCGTATGGGACGGCGGTGACGGTGGAGAAGATCAAGACCATTGAAAACGGCGAAGAAGCGCTCCGGGGCCTGGGTTTTCGGCAATTTCGGGTTCGTTTTCACGGCGAACTGGTGCGAATTGAGATTGCCAAAGACGAATTGCCACGTGCACTGAACCTGGAAAGCGCGGCGGCCATTACTCAGATCTTTAAGAAGCTTGGATTCTTATATGTCACTCTCGACCTGGAAGGCTACCGGCAGGGATCGCTCAACGCTGCCCTTCGTGCGGACGAGAAAACCTAAGCTGCTATTTGCTGTCGGACGTTGACTTAGTCTTGGTGTCGGGGGAGGCAGTCTTGGTTTCGGAATGGGAGGAGGCTGTTGATGAGTCAGAACTGCTGCTGTTTGAGTCAGACGACTTGGACTCTCCACCCTCGTTCTTTTTCGTTCCGCCATTCGGAGCAGACGCTCCGCCCTTTGCGTAGTCAGTGACATACCAGCCGCTGCCTTTGAAGTGAAAGGCCGGGGCGGATACCAACCGATGAACGTGGCCACCGCACTTGTCGTGAGTGGTGAGAGGCTGGTCAGAAAACTTCTGTATCAGCTCGAACAGTTCATTGCACTGCTCGCATTGATACTCATAAATAGGCATGACTTGTCGTTTCTTAAGAAGAGCTGAACCTCAAACTCACTTGGGCTGTTGGGGACTTTTCTCAATGATCGGATGCTGACCATTGATAACGGGCCCATTTGCCTGATTCATCAGCTGGGCGACACTGGTCTTACCCGTGACCAGCTCGATCGACTGCTTCAGCAAATTATCTTCGGTATTTTTGGGCGCTGAGCCGGGAATGGGGTTACCGTCCTGGTCGAGCTCTGGAGAGTTATCGTTTTCAGCAAGCTGAACAGTAGGCAGGACGCCTGTATCTTGGATTGCTTTTCCCGAGGGTGAGTAATACTTTGCCACAGAGAGAATGACTGCGCCGCCGTCGTCCATTTGGATGGTTTTCCGGAGGCTGGCGTCTCCATACGTTCGTTCGCCGACCAGCTGAGCGCGTTTGTCGTCCAGCAGAGCGGCAGCGGCGATCTCGGCTCCACCTGCAGTGGCGCGGTCAGTGATGACTACCAGCGGGCCCTTCCAGATATCGGCATCGGCTTTCGCGTCGAACTCCTTGCGCGGCGTCTTTTGACCTTGCAAGTGGGTAACCTCGCCCGTATCGAGGAACAAATTGGCCAGATCGATACCTTTCTCCTGGTCACCGGTGGAGCAATGACGAAGATCGAGAACGATGTACTTTGCCCCTTGCTTTTCCAGACCTTGTACTCGGGCTTTCACTTCTTTGTCGCGCATGCCGGCAAGGCTGGTTACATGGACATAACCCACCTCGGGCGGAATCATTTTTGCGGTGACGTCGGGGAACCCGACTTGTGTCCGGGTGAGAGTGACTTTCTGAGGGTCAGGAGTTCGCAGCCGGAGTACGGTGATGTCGACAGTGGAGTTAGCCGCTCCCCGCAGTAGTTGCTCCGCGTAGGCGAGCGGCATGTCCCGGGTCGCGACGTTGTTGATACTTTCGATCAGGTCGCCAGTGGAGATGTTGGCCTTTTCGGCAGGAGAACCGGGAAGCGCGTCAACAACGGCTACATAGCCGTAGCGCTTAGCGAGGACCAAGCCGACTCCGGCCTTAGCGGTGTCTTCACTGCGCTGAAACTGGCGGTATTGATCCGCATTCATGTAGCTTGCGAATGGGTCCACGGACTCGAGCAATCCGTTAATTGCGCCGAGGGTAACGCTTTTCATATCCGGATCTTCAACGTACTCAAGCTTAATGCGTTCAAGAACTTCCGTATACACTTTCAGGTGACCGTAAACATCGTCAGCACCCACTGCGCGGGCTCGTCCATTCCGGGCTCCGACGAGAAGCAGAATCACAACGAGGGTTGAACTGCCAACAATGGTCCATTTGAAGCGACTGTTCATTAAAATCCAGGTTTTACGAAGGGTTAACTCAAGTATATCGGAGAACGCAAGCGTTCCGAAAAGCTGTAGCCGCGATCATCTCTTACCTTGGACGTTTCAGAACACCATTCGAGGCGCTGCCATGAAGGCCTAGGCCAGAGTGACCATGGGATTCCCGACTTCCTCTGGGGAGGCTGGCTCGCCTAGTTCAATGTCACCAGTGTGGACATCGAGGAGAGCCGTGAAGTGAAAAGTACTTCCGCTGCCCAGCTCACTTTCCACCCAAAGGCGACCTCCCATCATGAGGGCAAGTTGATAAGAAATCGTCAATCCCAACCCGGTACCCCCATAACGACGTGTAGAGGAGGTATCCGCTTGTGAGAAGGCTTCAAAGATGGTTCGTTGCTTATCGGAAGCGATCCCAATCCCGGTATCGGTGACGGCAAAATGAAGAGCAGATTTTCCATCGAAATCGCCATCGGAGTAAACGCTGAGGGAGACACTGCCCTTCTTCGTGAATTTGATGGCGTTGTCGAGCAAGTTCAACAAGACTTGCCTGAGACGTAGAGGATCGCCGGTCAGCTCGTCCGGAAGATCGTCCGCAATCGTAACGTTCAGGCCCACATTTTTCTGCGACGCCCTGAGTCGAAGTGAACGAATCAATTCGTTGGTCGATGCCCTTAGTCTGAACGGTGTGCGATCGAGGGTGAATTTGCGAGCCTCGATTTTGGAGAAGTCCAGGATGTCGTTCACGATGCCGAGCAGTGAGTCGGCTGAGTACTTGACCATATCCAGGTATTCTCTTTGTTCTGGATCGAGTTGGGTGCTGAGCGTAACGTCCGTCATGCCAAGAATTCCGTTGATGGGCGTTCGAATCTCATGGCTCATGTTGGACAGGAAGTCACTTTTGGCCCTGCTCGCGGCTTCGGCGGCATCCTTTGCCAAAGTGAGTTCCTCCTCCGTCTGCTTACGGACCTGGATCTCAGCTTCCAGCGCCCCGTTTAGCAGAACCAGATCTTCTGTTCGCTCTTGAACGCGGATTTCAAGCTGGTCGCGCGACTGGCGAAGTTCGGCCTCGCTTTCACGGAGAGCTGCGGTTCGCTGGTTAACAAGCTTGACGAGCTTTTGTTCACGCACTTTGAGGGCGTTGACCCGAATACGATATCCAGAGAGGCAGACCGTAACAAACAAGATCGAGATGAGCAGGTAGAAAGTCTTTGTTTCGTAGAAGTGCGGATGAAGAGTAATGACGATATTGGTCTCGCCTTTGGTCCATTCCTCGCCTGCGCTCGCCTGAACTCTGAAGCGATATTTGCCGTGAGGAATGTTGGTGTAATAGGCTACGCGGCGCGTTCCTGCTCGAATCCAGTCAGTGTCGAAACCGTCAAGCTGATAGCGGAACTGCACCCGGTCGGCGTTCTGGAAAGTGGGCACGGTGAACTCGATCTCGAGCCGGCCTCCTCCTGGCGGGACCGCCAAAGCAGCGGAAGCAGGATAGGCTTTACCGTCAATCAGAATCTTCTCCAGAACCACTGCGGGAAAAGTAGCGGCAGAGGGTAGTTTCGAGGGGTCTATCATCACGAGCCCCGCCATTGTTGGAAACAGGAGGCGGCCATCTGCGGTACGCCACCCGGCGGACTGGAAGCCTCCATTGCATTCCTCGCTTTTCATTCCGTCGCGACGATCAAAGAGGGTAGGCACGACGGAAGCCACGTGACCGTCGGCAACGTCGTTGAGCTGTTTCTTGCTCAGGCGAAGTACGCCCTTATTCGAACTAATCCACAGATGACCCTTGGCGTCGTCCAGGATATGAAATAGGGCATCGTTGTTGAGACCTTTTTCTATCGAGTAGGGAAAGATCTTCTCGCGGCGGAGTCTATTGAGACCGCCATTCGTAGCGATCCAGAGAGTACCGTCAGGATCGCCCAGAATAGAGAACACAACGTCACTCGATAGTCCCTCGCGAGTCGTATAGGCCCGGAACTTGCCATTCTCGTAACGGTTCAGGCCTCCGCCGGAAGTGCCAAACCACAGTATGCCGGATGCATCCTGATAGATCGACAGAACGAGATTGTTGGACAGCCCCTGTTTGGTGGTGAAGGTGGTCAGATTCTGCCCGTCAAAGCGAGTCAGGCCCGATCTGGTGCCAACCCAAACATTTCCGTGATTGTCGGTGAAGGTACATGTGACGAACTCACGAGGCAAACCGCTCCCTCCAAACGGAACGGCGACTCCGTCCTTTATTTGCGCTAACCCCAGCCGAGTTCCTACCCACATAACGCCGCTTTGGTCCTGAACGAGAGCCGTAATGAGGTTGTCGGGTAAGCCTTGCTTTGTGCTAAATCTTCTGACGGCCTGGCCGCTCTTTTTCGTGAGGCCTTGATCAGAGCCAATCCAGAGGTTTTTCTGGGCATCCTGATAAGCGGTGAGAGTGGTATTACTGGCGAGTCCTTCCTGAGTAGTTAGGGTGGAAAAGACCGGCTCCTGGAAAAGATTGAGACCTCCGTGTGCGGTTCCTACCCAGAGATTCCCTGAAATGTCCTCATAAATCGAGAAAACGTCACTGCCTAAAAGACCATTTTCTGTTGAAAAGGAACTGAAATGCCCATTGGAGAACCGACTGAGTCCACCCATGAGCGTTCCGATCCATAGAGTTCCAGCACGATCTTGACCGAGCGCGGAAACAATGTTGCTGGCCAGCCCGTCGCGGGTGGTGTAGCGTGTCACTCGGCCGTCGCTGAGTCTGCACAAGCCGTCGTTGGTACCGACCCAGATAGCTCCATCCTGGCCGGTCTTGAGAGCTCGGATGTAATCATTCCCGAGTCCATCGGCAGCTCGAAAGGTGGTGAAGTGGCCGTCTTTCCAGCGGCTGAGACCTGCATGAGTGCCCACCCAGAGAATGCCGTTTTTATCTGCAGTGATGGAGAAAACTGAGTTGTCCGCCAAACCATCTGCCTTGGTCAGGAAACGGGAATTGCCTGCTTCAATCCGGACGAGTCCTCCACCATCGGTTCCAGCCCAAATAACCCCCTTTTGATCTTCATAAAGCGCGCTTACCGAATCGTTTGAAAGGCCATGGCCTTTGGTGTAGGAGGTGATGTTCTGGCCATGCGAGCAGATGAGTCCTCCCCCATCACTCGCTATCCACATGCGTTTCTGACGGTCCACCAGGAGGGCAGTGACCAGATTGTTCCTCAATCCGGAGGTATGAGGATCGAAGTTAACAAAGCGAACTCCGTCAAAACGGGAGAGACCTTCTTCGGTCCCAAGCCACATATACCCATCGTCAGTCTGCGCGATCGAAGTGACGGAATTCTGCGGCAAACCTTGAGCGCTCTGCCAGGTGTGGAGGAGAAATTGATTGATAGGCCGATTCGGGTCGAGACTGGCATCGAGGTACGCAGGTTGGGAGACAAGGAAAAGGATCGCCAGGATTGTGGAAGGCCAGACTCGCAGGTTTCTTCCGGCAAAACTTCCGAATTGGCGAATTATCAACAAGTCTTGTTTCCTAAAATAGTTATCGGTTATTGGGACTTTAGCCCTTTATAGGCTATTGGAAAAAAGTACAGAGAATACGTCTTTTGTCTCAAGTTTAATTAGAATGTGTTCGATATAACTGGAAGAAGTCTCAGTTTAGGATACCGAAAGTCTCAAAAAAAACTGGAGTGTAATGAGAAAAATTGCAATATTATTAAGCTTTGCGAGCCTCCTGCTCTCAGCAAAGCCAACAGATAGAAAGCTATCCGCGGATTTAGCTGCGTCCGAGCCCAACGCGAAGGTGCGGGTGATCGTTCGATGGAAGCACCAGGCGAGTGAGCTTACCGATGAAAAAATCTGGAGCCGTGGTGGCAAGGCGCACGCCCACCTTCGGTCAATCAAAGCAGGTGTTTATACCCTTTCGGCTTCTAAGGTCAGAGATTTAGCAGCCGATCCCGAAGTGGATTACGTGACCCTTGACCGCCCGGTTCGCGCCAAATTGGACAATACCGCAGCCGCAGTCAATGCGAGTGCGGCCTGGTCGGCAGGTTATCAGGGTACCGGGATTGGAGTCGCGGTTATTGATAGCGGAATCAATTCCGATCCAAACCTGAACGATAGTCAAGGCTCCTCCCGTATCGTGTATACGCAGGATTTCTCCGATCCCGTTAGCGGGACTGGACAGGACCTCTTCGGTCACGGACAGCACGTTGCAGGAATCATCGGTTCTAATGGCTTCGCGTCAACTTGCTCGCAGTGTTTCCGGTCATTTGTGGGTATTGCGCCCGGAGTAAACCTGCTGGACTTGCGAGTTCTCGATCAGAATGGAGATGGGACCGATAGCGCAGTCATTTCCGCGATCGAGACAGCAATCGCATTGAAGGACACCTACAACGTGCGGGTGATCAACCTGTCGATCGGACGGCCAGTGTTTGACAGCTACTCTCAGGATCCGCTCTGCCAGGCCGTGGAAGCAGCTTGGAACGCGGGTATAACGGTGGTCGTCGCAGCGGGTAACGACGGGCGTGACAATACCTTCGGAACCTTCGGCTACGGGACGGTAAATGCACCGAGCAATGATCCTCTGGTCATTACGGTCGGCGCCATGCGGTCCATGGGAACCGGAACACGGACTGACGATCTACTTGCCAGCTACAGCGCGAAAGGGCCAACGCAAGTTGATCACGTCGTAAAGCCGGACTTAGTCGCTCCCGGGAACATGGTCGTTTCACTCCTGGCGTCAGCTTCAACGCTGCAGACTGCCTACCCCGGAAACTCAGTACAGTTGGCCTATTACGAGTCCGGCTTGAAGCCTTCGCAGGTCGGTAAGTACTCCAAAGATTTCTTTACCTTGAGCGGTACCAGCATGGCAGCTGCGGCGGTTAGCGGAGCTGCGGCTGATCTGATTCAGGCAAATCCCAGTCTGACGCCGGATCAGGTGAAGCTTCTGCTGATGGCGACAGCTTACAAAACTTTCCCTACTAGCAGCGTTGCTACCGATCCGACAACAGGAACCAGCTATACCTCTTACTACGATGCATTCAGTGTGGGCGCCGGCTATCTGGACTTAGGCGCGGCTCTCGGGCAGGTAAACTCGGTTCCGGCAGCGGTCAGTGCCCAGTCACCTGCGGCTAGCTACGATCCGGCCTCAGGGATCGTGTCGGTCGTTTTTGCCGACTCCTCCATCTGGGTACAGAGCGGTCTGTGGGGTCAATGCTCTTTGTGGGGACAAAGTTCAATCTGGTGTCAGAGCTCAGTCTGGGGACAAAGCTCAGTCTGGG
>CAXTMN010000113.1:0-15777 GCA_964245395.1 uncultured Bryobacteraceae bacterium | reverse complement strand
GACTTAACCCAACATCTCACGACACGAGCTGACGACAGCCATGCAGCACCTGTGCGCAGGTCACCGAAGTGAAAACCGAAATCTCTCTCGGCCGTCCTGCCATGTCAAAGGCTGGTAAGGTTCTGCGCGTTGCTTCGAATTAAACCACATGCTCCACCGCTTGTGCGGGCCCCCGTCAATTCCTTTGAGTTTCAGCCTTGCGACCGTACTCCCCAGGCGGCATACTTAACGCGTTAGCTCCGGCACCGACCAACTGAATGGCCGACACCAAGTATGCATCGTTTAGGGCGTGGACTACCAGGGTATCTAATCCTGTTTGCTACCCACGCTTTCGTGTCTCAGCGTCAGCAATGGTCCAGAAAGCCGTCTACACCACAGGTGTTCCTCCTGATATCTACGCATTTCACCGCTACACCAGGAATTCCGCTTTCCTCTCCCACGCTCGAGCATTCCAGTTTTCGGCGCACCCTCCCAGTTAAGCCAGGAGATTTCACACCGAACTTAGAGCACCGCCTACACACTCTTTACGCCCAGTAATTCCGAACAACGCTCGCTGCCTACGTATTACCGCGGCTGCTGGCACGTAGTTAGCCGCAGCTTCTTCTTCAGGTACCGTCATTATCGTCCCTGCCGAAAGAGCTTTACACCCCGAAGGGCTTCATCGCTCACGCGGCGTCGCTGCATCAGAGTTGCCTCCATTGTGCAAGATTCCCCACTGCTGCCTCCCGTAGGAGTCTGGCCCGTGTTTCAGTGCCAGTGTGGCCGTGTGCCCTCTCAGGCCGGCTACCGATCACCGCCTTGGTGAGCCATTACCTCACCAACTAGCTAATCGGCCGCGGGCTCCTCTCTCAGCGCATTGCTGCTTTCCCTTTGCAGGCTTATGCGGTATTAGCCCCGGTTTCCCAGGGTTATTCCCCACTAAGAGGTAGATTACCCACGTGTTACTCACCCGTACGCCGCTTTACTCATGGATTGCTCCACTTTCTCGCTCGACTTGCATGTGTTAAGCGCGCCGCCAGCGTTGATTCTGAGCCGGGATCAAACTCTCGTTTGATCTTTTAAAGTATTCAGATCCTTACCCTTTCGGGCAAGAACCGTTTGATCGCTCCGGTTATTACTCAAAAAAATCTGACGAAATTACTTCATTGCATCCAACCAGATTGTCAAACAACTGCGCAACCAGCCAAACGAATACGAATTACTTCGCAAAGTCTAACCGTTGCCGGCCTCGAAAGCCGATTGAGATACACGGGCAATCGAATCCATCGACTAGCCTGTGCCTTCTCAAAACTGTCGGAACGGATCGTTCCTGATTTTCGGTAGTTTGGAGTTACTTCAGGACTGCTTGAAAATTACTTTGGAGCCCGTGTGAAAACCGCAGCTTTAAAGACTGCTTTGACTTCCTACCTACTACTTGGCGACTTGCTGTCGCCTCCTCTTATCCTAGCAAACTTACTTCCAACGACTCTCTCGAGCCTACTGTATCAAACTCTCTCCGGTCGGCATCAGTTCTCCGCAATCGTGCACAGACCGGAATAAACGACCGCCTCGCCGTGTTGTATTTATCGCGGCGACTTGTTCAGAATAACAGAGGCCCCTCTTCCGTGCAAGCCTTTTCGGATGTTGTTCCTGTGGAAATCGGGTTTCCCGTAACGAGCGCTACGAAGCACGCCCGGTCACTCAACCGGTACTGATAATTCTTTTCTCGTCATAAGGCTGTAATGTTCCCCTCGTACTCTAGCCGACGAGCCTTCTGAGAAGTCGCGCAGGTCCTCGGAGAATATCAGGCAGCCGCTATGGCAGGCCGCACCTTGCTGGATAGCGTGGATGATACGCCAGCCTGCCCGGTGTCTTCGTGACCGCCGGCATCCCTAAACTCACTGGAGACAACGTTGCACCTGTTTGGTGAAAATTTATCGCTTCTGACGGCGATCTTTCTGTTATTGGCTTTGGGCCTGGCATTTGGGTTTGAAATGGTAAACGGCTTTCACGATACGGCGAATGCGGTGGCCACTGTCATCTATACGCACACGCTGCCGCCCACCGTAGCGGTGATCTGGTCGGGCATGTGGAACCTGCTGGGAGTGCTGACCTCGTCGGGAGCAGTGGCCTTCAGTGTTGTGGCGCTGCTGCCGGTGGAACTGGTGTTGAATGTCGGCTCCGGCGCCGGCTTTGCCATGGTGTTTTCTCTCCTGATCTCGGCCATGATCTGGAACTTAGGTACCTGGTACATGGGGTTGCCCGCCTCGAGCTCCCACTCTCTGATTGGGGCCATTATGGGTGTCGGACTGGCGAATTCACTACTCAGCCCGGGCCATGTGTTTGGCGAAGGAGTGAACTGGTCCAAAGCACAAGAGGTATTTTCGTCGTTACTGCTGTCACCCATTATTGGTTTCATTGGGGCTGCATTATTGCTTCTGCTTATGAAGACCGTTGTCCGGCGTCCCGAGCTATACAAGCCGCCCGAGGGGAAGCAGCCTCCGCCGCCGTGGATTCGTGGATTGCTCATGTTCACTTGTACGGGGGTTAGTTTCTTTCACGGGTCGAACGACGGACAGAAAGGGATGGGATTGGTGGTTTTGATTCTCGTCGGGATTCTGCCGGCCCAATATGCCCTCAATCCAGGGGCCCGAGCGAAAGACATTCAAGCCATCGTGGCCACCTCCGAGCGCGTACAGCCGATTTTGGGCAAGCTTTCGGGCGGGAAGGAGACGAAGCAGGCGCAGGCGAGCGGCGACCTCTCCGATTACCTGAAAACTACGGGCGTGGCAAACGACGCGGTTTATACGGCGATCGCCGGCAAGAATCACCAGATCCATGACGAATTGAACGGACGGCGGAATTTTGCTGAACTCAGTATCGATCAGCGGAAGCAGTTCCGAAGCGATATCTACTTGCTCAGTTCCGCCGTGGCCAAGCTGATTAAAGCCAAGAAGATCACCGATCCCGGGCAGATGAAGGAATTAGGCGCCTATTCGCACGAACTGGACAAGGAGACCAAGTACATTCCGGCGTGGGTGAAAGTGGCGGTGGCCTGCTTTCTCGGGTTTGGCACCATGATCGGCTGGAAACGTATTGTGGTCACAGTGGGTGAAAAAATTGGGAAGGAGCATCTGAACTACGGACAGGGAGCAGCGGCCGAACTGGTGGCCATGGCGACGATTGGCTTAGCGGACCGTTATGGGTTACCAGTAAGTACGACGCATGTGTTGTCGTCGGGCATTGCAGGCACCATGGCTGCCAACCACTCGGGGCTGCAGGCAGACACGCTGCGGAACATCGCACTGGCCTGGGTGCTGACCCTGCCGGTCTGCGTGCTGCTGGGCGCATCGATTTTTTCATTCGCTTTGTACATCTTGTTTCATATGTTTGGGGTGCGATAATCGCGTTCGCAAGTGGGTGCGCGATGTACGATTCCGTGCAGCCGAAGCCTGGGAGCGATCACCCCAAAGACTGTTTCAGCGTCGCAATCAGTCGCCAGTTCTCAAGTCCTGCTTTTCGATGCGGGGCCGCGTCGTGCTGGTACTCCGGGCTTTCCACGACCGTCCGAAACGCTGCAAAGTTGGGGTATTCAACGAGCACTACGTCGTCCCACTGTTCGTCATCAGGCCCGACCAGGCTGGCAAGCACAGCGCCGAGAAATATCGGTTTAATAATCTTTGTACCTTCCGAGCGCGCGGCTATCTTAACTGAACGCCGGAACGTAGCGTTGATAGTAGGCTTCCCGTCCGGAGCAAGGGCCGAACTCCGTCCGATCGCCGTAGTCCGCCTGCTCTTTGTAGTGGAGCAGGTTGAGCATGACGAGAGGCATGTTCTCGGGAATGGCAGTAGCGACAGAGGAGATTTTCTGCGGGTCCAATTCAGTTGTTTGCATAGTGGATGTCTTCTTTCCTTTTCTAAACTTCACGTGTTTCCCAAACGAATGAACGGGATGAGTTCAGTTCGAGCCTGCCGCTTCCCAGTGTTCCTCTAGTGCTTGTGCTACTTCGGTTGGCCGTTGGAGGGGAAACCAGTGTCCAGCGTCGAACTTTAGAACGCTGCGGGCCCTGGCATCATGTCCGAGGCGATCGGCAAACTCCACCGGGCACCCCGGGTCCGGAACGCCCCAGAAGACCAGGCCAGGAGAGCTGATATTGGCTAACCCGGGCTCCCACTCGCTCCCGACAGTAGTAGCAGAGCGATACAACCGAAGGATGCAGCCTTTCATCTTGTCATCCATATGAATCACGGTTTTCTCTGCAAGATCGGAAGGGACACCGCGGCGCGCCAAGTGCTGGCTGAACTGCTTGGGATCGAGGTTCGTCATCCATGCTTCTCCAGCACCCGGAGTTTGAAAGATCTTCGCAAGCTCATGCCACTCGTAATCCTTGCTGACCGGCCCACCACCCGCTGGCCAAGTCCTGACGAGGTCAGGCCGCAGTGAGGCGACGCGCACGGCCAGGATGCATCCCCAGTCATGCCCGACGAGGTCGACCGGTTCAGGCTGCTGCTCCAGTTGCCTAATGATCCGGTCGACGTACTCTTCCTTGGTCGCTGTGAAGCCATTAGGAACGGGACTGTCGAATCCTGGTAGGGCGAGCGCGGCGACATCAATCCGAGACAGTTGCTGAAGCACTCGATCCCAAACACGATACGTATCCGGAACGCCATGCACGAAGACTGCGGGCATTAAGCACTTCCTCCCTCTTGCTCTATCACTCTGACATTTTATATAAAAGATGTCAATTGGTAAGTACTGTCAAGATGGGTAACAGTGCATGACGCTGAAGCAGACGGCAACTGACGCGAGTCTTCGAAGAGACCGGATCATCGCGGCCGCAACAGATGTGTTCCTGCGGTACGGCCATGCGCGCACCACCATGGGCGATGTCGCGGAGGCGGCCGGAATCTCCCGGCCGGCGCTCTATCTTGTATTCCCGCGCAAGGAAGACATCTTCGCCGCCGTGATCGAGCGCCTGATCCAGGACACGCTGCAGCAGTACCGTGACGCGCTGCCCAAGTTGCGGAACCTGGATCGAAAACTGCACTTCTGCTGCGAGCAGTGGGCGGGGCATGGGTACGATCTGACCAAAGCGCATCCGGACGCGAAGGACCTGTTCAATCTGGCGTTCGCTCCTGTACGGAAGATGTACACAGCTCTCGAGGCGTTTTTGGCCGACCTGCTGCGCGAGGCCGTTGCCGCTTCGAAGCTGAAAACCACACCTGCAGAACTGGCACGCATTCTGATCTTTGGCATGCGCGGCTTCAAGGACATTGCAGAAGATGCGGCACACATGCGGCGGTTGATTGCACTGCAGGTAGACGTAGTATTAGCGTCGATGAAAGCCAAATGAACGGCGGTGCTTGAGCGAATACAAAGCCCGTCGCGATTATTGTGTGCTCAGCTGAGCATAGATCGGATAGTGGTCCGAACCTCGTACATCTTTGCGCACCACGCCAGACTTGATGTCGATCGGCCCTTTGACGAAGATCCAATCTAAGGTCATAGCGATGGCATGAGTGCGTTCGATCCGCTCGCCCAGGACGCTTTTGAATCCAGCACGTTCCAGTTTGTGTAGAAAAATAGACGGGAGATATTTCGTATTCAGATCGCCCCCTAGCAGGCAGGCAGTACCGGAAGGATAGCGGCCCAGATCGGTCAGGATTTCATTCAGCTGCCCGTCTTGAATACGGCCGTAGCTGCGGCTTTCCAGATGGGCGTTGTAGACGACTAGCAAGCGGCCGGCGAGTTGCACTTCATCAATCAAGGCAATGCGGTTTCCATCACGCCGCTGCAGCAAAGGAAGCTGTGAAGGAAGCCAGCTGCGTGGTTTCCAGAAACCAGACTGGTCTTGAAACTGGAGAACGCGTGCATGATGCACAGGTAAACGAGTCAAGATTGCCTGGCCGGTGTAGGCCGGGCGCTTTTCTTCCTGACCGAGTTCCTCGAACTCCACTCCATAGGTGAGGTTCAGATGAAGCTGATGAGCGATTTCGGCGGCGACGTCCACATAGCCAGTGCGGCGGGTGTTCCAGTCAACTTCCTGCAACAGGTAAAGGTCAGCAGGATTCCTGGTCAGCTCAGAAACGACTTGGGCCAGATGCGTGCCGCGATCGATGTTCCAGTTAACAACGTGGATGGACTTCGGAGGGAAAACGGGCCGCTCAGGCTCGATCACCCGAACGGACCCAGGGTGAAGAGGAGACTCGGGCATCTGCAGTCTCCGGGAGGAGAAAGGAATTAATAGGGCAAGGGCCGCTGTTGCCGCGAGCGTAAACATCGAACCGGGCAGAAGACCCTCACCCTGGAATCAGCTGCCCTGATAGCTAACGCGCCAAATCGATTTTGATCCGTCGTCTGTCACCATCAACGAGCCATCAGGAGCAACGGCTACGCCTACGGGACGGCCCCAAACCTGTCCTTCGGGGGTGACGAATCCGGTCAGGAAGTCTTCATACTCCCCACCTGCTTTGCCGTTCTGGAGCGGAACGCGGATTACTTCATAACCTGCACGCGCCGCCTTGTTCCAGGAACCGTGCTCGGCTGCAAAGATGTCGCCTTGGTACTCCTTGGGGAATTGAGATCCGGTGTAGAAGGTCAGTTCGAGAGAAGCGTTGTGGGGTTGAAGCAGCACGTCGGGCACGGTCACTTTCCCGGCCAATTCGGGATGTTTGCCGGCAAGCCGGGGGTCCTGATGATTGCCCATGTAGTACCAGGGCCAACCATAGAAGCCGCCCTCCTGGACTGAGCTGATGTAATCGGGCACCAGATTGTCGCCCAGCATGTCGCGCTCATTGACCGAACACCAGAGCTGACCAGTGGTCGGGTTCACGGCGATGCCAACGGGATTCCGAATGCCGGACGCATAGACTTTAACGAACTTGCCTTCGGGAGTAAATTCGAGAATATTCGCGCGGTGAGTTTCTTTGGGATGCGTGTCGGGGTCATCGACATTCGAAGCCGAACCAACCGAAACGTACAATTTGCTGCCGTCGGGCGAAAAGGCCAAATCGCGTGTCCAATGGCCGCCTCCGGCTGGGATATCAGCGATAACGGTCTCAGGGGAACCGGTGGCTTTCAAGTCTCCGTTGTGATAGGCAAAGCGAACGATGGAATTGGTGTTGCCGATATAGATCCATTGCGGATTTTTGCCCAGCGGGTAAAAGGCAATCCCAAAGTTGTTATGGAGTCCGGTGGCAAAAACGGAGGTTTGCTTCGGCTTGCCAGAACCGTCGATGCCGCGGAACACGAGAACCTGTCCGGCGTGGCTTTCGGCAACAAAAAAATCGCCATTGGGAGCAGTACGGATCTCGCGAGGCTCGTTCAGGTTTTCCGCGTAGCGTTCGACTTTGAAGCCGGGAAGCGACTTGGGCCACGCGTCTGCGGGCTTGTCCACCACAGTCGGGTTATTGGAGACACCCTCGGTGGCATAGGGCTGAGGCAGATCGGAGACAGTTATCTTGCGGAAAGTGCCGGGGCTCTCCTTCTTGTAATCGGTAAAGGCTGCCGTTCCTGTAATTACGTTCTTTCCGTCGCCGGCTGCCCGATACGCACCTTGAACCAGAAGGGCTGCTCCAAGAGCAACGGAACCCGGCAGCATAAGCCATCGGAAGTGCTTCAATGTCATGCTTCCATCATCCTCTACGTTGAATTTAGCTGATGCGATGCGGGGCGGCTAAGGCGCGAAGGTCATCGAGGCTCAAGCGGCCGGTGTAGATGGACATTCCGATCGCGCAATGAATATCAAGTGACAGCAGGGCTTTCACATCCTCGAGCGTGGTAATGCCTCCGGCCGCTATCAGTTCACGAGACGTGGCGTTTCGCAGCGACTCGAACCAGGCAAGATCGGTGCCCTGCATCATGCCTTCTTTGTCGACATAGGTGCACAGAAAGCCGGAACAGAAAGGCTCGAGTTCGCCAATCAGATCGAGAGCGGTCCAGCGCGTAGTCTCCTGCCAACCTTTCACTACGATATGCCCGTTTTTGCTATCGAGAGCAACGGTGAGGCGGTCAGGTCCGATGGCTCGACTGAGGGCTTCGAGAAAGGTGAAGTCGGGTCCGGTCTGGGAAAAAACGGCCGTTCCAACAATGACCCGGTGAGCTGCTTGCTGGACGAGTTCTTGCGCCCGTTGCACGGAACGTACGCCGCCACCAGCTCTCACAACGGCATGGCGTGCAAGGTGTTCGAGTATTGCTCCATTGGAACCACGCCCCATGGCGGCATCGAGGTCAATGACTTGGATCTCAGGAAAGCCGGCAAAGAGCTGGAGCATTTCGTCGGGCGATTTGCCTTCCAAGACCTTCTCCCGGCCTTGAACCAGCTGAACGACTTTGCCGTCCATCAGGTCGATGCAGGGGATGATCAAGCGGCCGGCCTCACCGGAACGTGGGCTTGGGCGAGCGCGTGCTTCAGGTCAGCAACCGTGTAGTCGCCGTAATGGAAGATCGATGCCGCCAGAGCCGCATCGGCACAGCCTTCCGTCAGGACGGTAATGAAGTCGGCAGGTTTGCCCGCGCCGCCTGAGGCAATGATCGGAATGGTGGTTGCAACAGCTGCGGCGGCCGTGAGGGGGCAATCGAAACCGGTCTGGACGCCATCGGTATCCATAGACGTGAGTAGAATCTCGCCTGCACCAAGCGACTCGCCGCGCTGTGCCCACTCAACAGCATTAATGCCTTCGTCGTAACGTCCGCCTTTCGTAAATACGTTCCACTTGCCTGGACCGGAACGCCGGGCATCAATAGCGAGAACGACCGCTTGTGCACCAAACTCCAGGCTGAGTTCGCGAATGAGCTCGGGGCGATGAACGGCCGCGGTGTTGACGCTAACTTTGTCGGCGCCGGCGAGGATGATTTTGCGGGCATCGGCTACCGTGCGGATACCGCCGCCTACTGTCAGCGGGATGAACACCTGACGAGCGGTTTTAGCCACCAGATCGGCCATGGTCTCGCGAGCATCGCTCGAGGCGGTGATATCGAGAAACACCAACTCATCGGCGCCTTGCGCGTTGTAGCGTTCGGCGAGTTCGACAGGATCACCGGCATCGCGCAGGCCGACAAAGTGCACGCCCTTGACGACGCGTCCGCCTGTTACATCGAGACAAGGGATGATGCGTTTCGCGAGCATCAGAGTTCGAGAAAATTTCGAATCACGCGAAGTCCGGCAGGCCCTGACTTTTCGGGGTGGAATTGAACAGCGAACACGTTGTTGCTTTCCAGAACGGCCGAGTACGGCTGGATATAAGTGCAGGTCGCCGCAGTCGCCGGGATAACAGGGGCGTAGTAACTGTGCGCGAAGTAAGTGAACGTGCCGGGGTCGAGACCGTGCAGCAGCCGCGACGGTTTTACCGGATCGAGCGAATTCCAGCCCATATGGGGAATGCGCGCCTCCCCAACGAAACGACGGATTGCGCCCGGGAAGACCGCGAGCCCGCAGTCGCCAGGCGATTCTTCGCTCGCTTCGAAGAGGCACTGCAGACCGACGCAGATGCCCAGGAATGGAACGTTGGCCGCGATGGAATCAAGCAGCGGCGCGCGCAGGCCGAGGGCGTCCAGTGAGCGGATCATCTGGCCGAAGTGCCCGACGCCTGGCAGAACGATCTTCGCTGCCCGCCCCACGGCTTCGGGGTTGTTCGTCACCTCAAACGGCGCGTCGAGAGCTTCGAGTGTGTTCTGAACAGAGCGAAGATTCCCCGCCCCGTAGTCGACAACCGTGATCACAGCAGACCCTTGGTGGATGGCAATTGGTCTTTCAACCGTTCATCAGTTGAGCAGGCGTAGCGCATGGCCCGGGCGAAACATTTAAAGATTGCTTCGATCTTGTGATGATTGGACCGGCCATACAAAACCTTGGCGTGGAGGTTTGCACCGGCATGATGAACGAAGCCGCCGAAGAAATCATCGAGCAGTTCGGTCTGTAGATCGCCTACATGGACGACGTTCACGCCCGAATCGTAGACGAGCGCGGGGCGGCCGCCCAGATCGACAGCGACGACGGCGAGAGATTCATCCATGGTCTGAACAAAGTAGCCGGCACGATTGATTCCTTTGCGATCGCCCAGTGCTTTGGCGAACAGGTCGCCTAGTACGATGCCGGCGTCCTCGACCGTATGGTGCTGGTCGACATCGAGATCACCGGTGGCCTTGAGTGCGAGATCAAAGGCGCCGTGCCTGGTGAACAGCTCCAGCATGTGATCGAGAAAGCGGATGCCGGTCGAGACCGTGTAGCAACCTGTGCCTTCGATGCAAAGCGACCCCGAGATCTGCGTCTCCTTCGTATGGCGTTCGACTTTAGCTTCCCGGCTCATGCGTGAGAGCGAGCTCCGTTCACGAGAGCTTCCAGTTGATTAATGTCGCTGATTACCGTAAAGGCGCCGGACCCGCGTAGAATGCCGGCAATTTCCGCATGCCGCAGGTTGTGGGGTGTGGAGACGCCGATGAACGGAACACCGGCTGATTGGGCACTGCGAGCGTCATCAATGGTGTCGCCGAGGTACCACATATTCTTGCCCCGGTAATGCTGGGCGATGAGGTGGAGACCGTCGGGAGCTGGTTTCGGATTTGGAACGCTTTCGTCGGTGATAATGGGGTCGAAGACAACGTGACTGGCATAGCGCTGCAGAGTCACATCGGCTTCGTACTTGGCGCGACCTGTAAAGATGGCGAGGGCAGAGTGAATCGCCAGGCGCTCGAGCAGTCCGGCATTGGGCATCCATTTCTCGTTGCGGATTAGACCGTCGTTGCCGTCAGTGCCGAGAAACACCTGGTTGAAATATTCGACGACGTCAGCGTAGGCGACCGGCTTGCCGCGATCGGCAATCAGGCGTTGGGAAAGCAGCCAATCGTTATTCCAGCCGCCTGCATTTTTAAAGTTCTGGATTTCATCGTGCGAGACCAGATCGCCCGTGAAGTGCTGGACGGTGGCGCGGATCGCTTCGCGGTAAGAGTCGCCGACTTCAACAAGAACGCCATCCATGTCGAAGACGAGAACGTCGGGGGGTGCAGTGGCGCTTACCAAAGCTGCTCCAATTCGTCGAGAAATCGCTGTATCTGGTCGCGTGTTCCGACGGTGACGCGAACGCTGCCGGGCAGTTCGTAGCTGCGGTCACGCACCAGGACATTACGGGCCCGCAGAGCGTTGCGGATCTCGATCGCACGCTCGCCTGCATCGAACAGGACAAAGTTCGCCTGGCTCGGAATGTAGGGAATCTTCAACCGCTCCAGACCGACATAAAGCAGCTCCTTGGCGGTGAGAACTTCGAGCACGTACTCTTCAACAAACTTGGTATCTTGCACGGCAATGCGCGCCGACATCGCGGCCAGGGCGTTGACGCTGTAAGGTGACTGCGCCTTCCGGAGGTGGGCCATGTTCTCGGCTTGGGAGAACAGGCACCCACAACGCAGGGCGGCCATCCCATAGATTTTTGAAAACGTACGGCTGACGAATAAATTGGAGTGATTGCGGATGCGCGGGAGAACGGTGACTCCGCTGAATTCGTAGTATGCCTCGTCGATCAGAACGGCAGCGTTAATCGCTTTGGCAAGAATGCGTTCGATCCCACTGGCTGCGACGCCGGTGCCGGTGGGGTTGTTCGGGTTGCTGATGAGAATAGCGCGGGTGTTGGGCGTGATGCGCTCGAGTAATTCTTCGAGCGGGAATGCCAGTGTCGCCGGGCGGTAATCGATTTCCGAGATCTTCGCTCCGGCCAACTGAGCATAGAAGCGATACATGGCATAAGCAGGACGCAGGATCAGGACCTCTTGATCGTCCTCGACGTACGTGTTGATCAGCAGCTGAATGGCTTCGTCCGTACCGTTGGTCAACGTGAGTTGATCAAGGTTCACGCCGAAGTGACGCGAGAGATCCTCGAGGGCATGATCGTATTCGGGATAGATGCTGAGATCGGCCGCGGTCAGAAAGCGTTTCAGGAAGTCGAGCACATGCGGCGGCGCACCCACCGTGTTTTCGTTGAAGTCGAGACGCAGCTTATTGCGACGCCCTCCGGTTGGCGGATGGTAAGCATCCATGCGCGAGACCGCAGCGCGTGGAGATAACGTTTGAACCGGGGCTTCCGGCAAATGATTATTAGGCAAAACGGACCTCCACAGCGCGTGCATGCGCCTCCAAACCTTCCGCTCTTGCTAGCGTCGTGATCACCGGGGCCAGTTCTTCGAGAGCAGAAGGCGCGAGTTGTTGAACAGCGATTAGCTTCACAAAGTCAGCCGCCGACAGACCGCCTCGCAGACGGGCTGCGCCTCCCGTGGGCAGGACATGGCTGGGACCAGCGGCGTAATCGCCTGCCGATTCCGGAGACATGGGACCCAGAAACACGGTTCCTGCGTTGGTGATCTTCGGCAACAGCGACGGATCATGCAGACTGAGATGCTCGGGCGCATATAGGTTGGAGAGCGCGACGGCGTTGTCCATATCCGGAACAATTAGAATCGCGCTGTTCATGTCGATTGCGTCACGGGCCACAGAGGAAGTGGGCAAGATGGACAGCTGCCGTTCGAGCTCTGCGCCAACGGCAGCTGCGAGCGCTTCGGACGTTGTAATCAAAATCGCGCTCGCGTCTGTATCGTGCTCGGCTTGAGCCAGCATGTCGGCAGCAATCAGCCGTGGGTCGCCGTCAGCAGCAAGGATTAAAATCTCTGTCGGACCCGCAACGAAATCGATGCCCACTTCACCCGCAAGCAGCTTTTTCGCTGCAGCGACGTAGGCGTTTCCAGGTCCAACAATGCGGTCAACACGCGGGATGGTCCCGGTTCCGAAAGCCATGGCCGCAATGGCCTGAGCACCGCCGACGCGGTAAACCTCGCGAATCCCGAGCAGCGCAGCACAGCCGAGAATTTCAGCTGACGGCTTGGGCGAACAGATGCAGATTCGGGACACACCCGCCACCTGGGCCAGCACAGCAGTCATCAACAGCGTAGAGGGCAATGGGTAGCGACCGGAAGGCACGTAGCAGCCGACTACATCGAGAGGACGGACGATCCAGCCGAGCTGACGGCCCGGTGAAAACTCGGTCCAGCACTCGCGAGGCAGTTGTGCTTCGGCAAATTCCCGGATATTCTTCACCGCAATCTCGACAGCCTTGCGGAAACTCTCTGAGAGCGAGCCCCTGGCGCGATCGAGTTCCTCACCTTCGACGCGCAGCGCCTGCGTGCCCAGGCTGTCCAATTTGCGAGCATAGCCAAGCAGCGCGCTATCTCCTCCGGTCCGAATAGCTTCGAGAATGGGCGCAACAACGCGATTCGCATCAATCGGCTCGGTGCTGCGAATCGCCGGAAATCGGGATGTATCTGCAATGTGCGCGGTCTTGATCATCGCCGCTCTACATCACAATCTTGTTAAGCGGATACTCAACAATGCCTTGCGCTCCGGCGTCCTTCAATCGCGGGATGATGTTGCGGACCGTCGCTTCTTCGAGGATGGTGTTGACGGCTACCCATTTTTCGTCACTCAGATGCGAAACAGTCGGGTAGTTCAGCGCGGGCAAAACAGACAGAACGGTCGATAGATCCTGCCTCTGAACGTTCAACATCAGGCCAACTTTGCCCAGGGCGTTCATAGCGCCTTCAAGAAGCAACTTGACATCCTCGAGCTTGCGCCGCTTCCAGACGTCCGCCCAGGCATCGACGTTGGCAATCAGCTGCGTATTCGATTCAAGAATCGTTTCGATAACGCGCAGCTTGTTGGCTCGCAAGGACGAGCCCGTTTCCGTCACCTCGACAATGGCATCAGCCAGTTCGGGCGGCTTCACTTCGGTAGCGCCCCAGCTGAATTCTACTTTCGCCTGAACACCGCGGCTTGCCAGATAGCGCTTCGTAGTAGCGACGAGTTCGGTAGCGATCGTCTTGCCCTGAAGATCTTCGACGTTGCGGAAGGGCGAGGCTTCGGGCGCTGCGAGCACCCATCGCACTTTACCGAAACTCTGCTTCGCATAGATCAGATCCGCAACAGTCTCGACTCTGGCTTCGTTTTCTTCGACCCAATCACGACCGGTGAGTCCCGCATCGAGAACGCCATCCTCTACATAACGGGCCATCTCCTGGGCCCGAATCAGCATGCATTCAAGCTCAGGGTCGTCCACCGACGGAAAATAGCTCCGGCTGCTGGTCGTGATATTAAATCCTGCCCGACGGAAAAGATCGATCGTTGCATTCTCCAGGCTCCCCTTAGGAATGCCGAGCTTCAGCTTCACTACCTGGCCCCGTAGACGGCGTTCGGATCGTAGGCCGGCGCTTCCGTCTCGAGCCACTGACCGTCCGTCAACGTGCGGTAAAAGCAGCTCTCATAACCGTTGTGACAGACTCCTGGTCCGATCGGTTCGGCCTCAACCAGCAAAGCATCACCATCGCAATCAGTGCTCACCGACTTCAGGAGCAGGTAGTGACCGGAGCTTTCTCCTTTGGTCCATAACTTATTGCGCGAACGGCTGAAGAAAGTGACGTGCCCGGTGGCGAGTGTCCTGTCGAGCGCTTCCCGGTTCATGTAACCGACCATCAGGACGCGACGGGTGGCAGCATCCTGGATGACGGCGGCAAGGAGACCGCTCTGTTTATCAAAATCGAGGAGACTGCTATCCAGTATCTGATTCACGGTTGCCTTCTAAGTACGGCGATGCCGTGATGCGAGAACGTGTTTACATCCTTGCCGAAATCTTCCAGTGCTTCGCGTTCGATGTATTCCTGCACCAGTTGCAACCGTAACAGGCTGTTGCCATAGTCGGCTTGCAGGTCATCATCATTGCTGGCGCGTGCGGTCTGCAACCATTGCGCCTCGCATACCCGCAAGGCTTCCAAAATATATTGGGCTTGCTGGCGGTCTAGGGTGAGATTCATAATTTGCGTATTCTTTCCAATTTCAAGGCCAGCTTGGAAAGCAGGGCCACATACTCACTTAAAGGCATATCAGAAACCGGGCATAAAAAATAGTGGTCGGGCGTTTCTCCGGGTTTGAGCGTGCGCCGGTCGGCGTTCAAGGCAAGGCCGGTTGGCAAGGGAAAATTAGCCGGTAGCTTCCAGGCATATCCGGTCAAGCGGCTGGCTTGGCGTTGCAGGCGTTCTTCGGTAATGAGGGAGATGCCCAGGCCGTTGGCCGTCACCATGACAATGCCGTTGCGTTCATACACGGCCACGTCATCCGGTCGCACGTTTTGCAGTTTCGGAGAGGCCGCATTGCCAATGCGGTATAAATCCTCATCGAGCATGTAGAGAAAAACAGGTGGCGGAAAGGTCATAAGGGCATGGTATTACCCAGAACCAGCCCCGGCATCAAAGCGATAAATCCACCTAATTCCCCCGTGTTTCACCTGTTGGACTCGTCCTGAACTCCTCCCCTCCGCCCAAAGGAAGGCGCCACTTCTTGAAGGGTCCGGGCTGGCGCTGTCGTCAAGTCCTTCGCAGGGAACCGGTTTTACCGTGTCCCGGAACTGGAAGGGTTTCGCAGCCTTGAGATAAAAAAACTTGGGTGGAAGAACTTGGACGGGTGGCGGGTATCTCGCATACTTCGAGTAAAGATTGAAACGCAGACCAGCCTGTTTACAGCACCAGGAAATGGTGATGATGGCGGTGGGCGCTGGTAATCATCAAAAAGCAGTATAGCAAGCGGACGTAGCCGGAAACTCAGTTGAATCGACGTTGAAAAAGGCAAGCGAACATCCAGAACAAATTTAGGCGAGAATGGTTTGAGGAAAGGTTGTGAATTTCCTGTTCCTCTCAATCCCAGACCCCGCCACAGCTTTGAATGTGACTTGTGGAAGGCGAAACTTTGTCTAAATTTCTCTTGGCCGCGC
>CAXTMN010000112.1:11098-16170 GCA_964245395.1 uncultured Bryobacteraceae bacterium | reverse complement strand
GCACCCGGCGTCAGCTAAGCCGCCCCCTACCCCTGCCCTGGATACTCTGGCCCTGGATACTCTTGGATAAACGGCTACTGGTATCCATCCGGACCCCGCTATGCGTGGCGCGCTGGATATTGGGCCCCTCGCCCGTGGGCTGGCGCTTACTGGTCTGCCCCCCGCTACTATGGTCACCGCTACTATCCTGGCTATTGGCGTCGCTAGATTGGCCGGTCAGTAACGCAACGGAGCCGCTTCCGCAGCGGACGGCTCCGCTCAGCAAGCCGATGCTATGGTGAGAGCGAGGGCACACCCGGAATGTCCCGCAAATCTCTCGGGCTTCTCGCCTGTACGATCGCCTGTCTTGGTTCAGCGTATGCCCTGGACCGCACTCTTCCGCACTCCTTCCGCGAGTATCCTGGCATCGAATACCGCCTCGGCACGATCCCTCTGCCGCCTGACTACAGACAAACAACCGAGTGGACATTCGCCCGTCTGATGTACCCTCCAGGCTGGAACAATGGTTATGAAGGCCGCGATGATCCCGATTGGACCGCGGGTACTTCGCTCTGGACCCAGGATTTTCCCCGCGCCGACCGCCACTTCTCAGAAGCAGTCCGGCGTCTCACCCGAATCAATTCCCGCTCTGTCGAGCAGATCGTCAATCTCGACGATCCAGACGAGATTTATAACTGGCCCTGGCTCTACGCCGTTCAAGTCGGCGAATGGGGTATCACTGAAAAAGAAGCAGCCAAACTTCGTGATTACCTGCTGCGCGGCGGCTTTTTCATGGCCGACGACCTCCATGGCAGTGTTGAATGGAGCGTGTTTCAGACCAGCATGAAGCTCGTCTTCCCCGACCGGCCCATTGTCGAGATCCCCAACACAGATCCCATTTTCCACACCGTCTACGACCTCGACAACCGCTATCAGATTGTCGGTTACGACCATCTGGGCCAAGGCCACAAGCTCGACGGCTTTGTCGATCGCTGGCGTGGCATCTACGATGACAAAGGCCGCGTGATGGTCGCTGTTTCCTTCAACTCCGATATCGGCGACTCCTGGGAATGGGCCGATGCGCCCGAGTACCCCGAGCGCTATTCAGCTCTCGGCATTCGCGTCGGCGTTGATTACATCGTCTACGCCATGACCCATTAGCTTACTTCGGTTTGTTGATTGCCTGTGCGGAGGTCATTGCACCCACGCCTCCAGGCGCCGGTTCGTTCGGAAATAACGGCCTTGACAGTGGACGTTCATGCCTTTCGTGGCACGTAAAGCATTCCACTTCCGGCTTGCCCTCGAAGGTCGTGGAACGATCATCGCGGTCATTTTGATCATCTCCCGTGCTGTCCGCTTTTCCTCTTTGTCATCGGAATCGAACTCGCCCTTCACATGACAGAACTCGCAGTTCTTGTTTAAAGCCCAGGCAAAGTAGTGCATTTGCTCCAGGAACTGCGATGCCGGCAGCGTCCTCAACGGATCCGTCTTTACGTTCTTGAAATGCTTCTCCGCAGTCTCTTCCGGAGCACGAAGGCTATCGGCCGCTGAGTCAGGCGCTTTGTTGAAGTAATGCTGCTCTTCACCTCCGGACCTGCCTCCCGGATCTGGTCAATGTCCAGTGTCATCGTCTGGCCATCAGGAGAGATCACGTAAGTCCTCTTCATCACGTTCGGGGCGCCCGCCGTCTCCGCAATCAAGCTCAGCGTGTTGCCCTGCCATTCAGCTGTAATCCGGTTCGGCACCCCGCTGTAGGCTCGAAAAGCCGCTTTGCCATTCGGCAAAAATTGCAGAACTGATCGTTGCTCGCCCCGCTGACCCTTGATGCCGCTCGTCTCGTCAACCTCAATGCCCTTCACGCCCGTTTTCCGGTCAATCACAAATTCCTTCTGTTCGATCAGAAGAACGTACCCGGTAGCCGGAGGCCCTGCCATCTTGCTCTTCGGAAGATCTGCATTCCATACCCCGAGCAGTCTTGAATTATCTGTCTGAGAGGGTTCAGCCTGTCGTCCAGCCATGACCAGCCACCTGATAAGGCGATAACGAGCAGCATCTTCTGAGGCATATGCATGGATTCGCGTAGAGGATACCACCTCATTGACTGCCTTTGTTCACTGCGTCTGAACTCTTCTTCTTGTCTTCCTTTTCGTCCGGCGGCAGCGGCTTTACTTTCCCCCAGAAGATGCTGCAATCCTCAACGTCCGCTTTGTTGGGAAACAGATCAGCCAATTTCATCTCGTCAATCCGGTCGTCATTGCAGCTCTCGACAGTGGCGTACTTGCCTGCCTTCACCTGTTCATTGAGTTCGCCCTCAGAGATCACATGAAACAGCACCTGCTGGTCGTGGGGCAGTTCCAATTTGTGCGCATAGGAGAATTCCATGCCGAATGGTGGTGTACGTCGCAGGATGAAGTAGACAAGTTCGTCCGCATAGAGCGATGCGCCTTTCGGAGTGACTTCGGCAACTTTGGCGGAAATCTTCTCGTAGTCTTTCCACGTGGTCGAAGTGCGATCGTCAAAGAGGGCACGTGCTATCGAAAGCGTCAGTAAAGCCATCACCATGGCCGTGGGCCAGAATGGGCGATCAACACTCCAAAGTCGAGAACCAACGAAATAGAACCCGACCGCAGCCACAATTGCAGCAAACGGGACAACGAAGATGAAATAGCGCTGAAAGGTCGGATGAGCCGTCGCTATGTAAAGAAGAAGCGTCACGGCAAGTGCTGAGGCGAGATAAAATTCCGCTCGGCGCATGCGCTCCCAACCGCTCTTTCGCGCCATAAAAACAATCCCAGTCAACCCGAGAAGTCCCAGGAACAAGGCCGGGGTGGAATCGAGCCACGCACTCAGCACATCCACGTCATGCGGCGTCGCGCCCGTCCATTTCTCCCGCCGGAATAGCGCTTGATATTGCACGATATTAAAGAAAACCTGACGCGGCGCTCTTATGAATAAGGCAACCACCGGAATGAACGGGATCACTACTCCCGCCGCAAACGCCAGCGCTCGCCTGAGTCGAGTTCTTGCCTCGCTATAAATCCAGAGCCAAATCAACAACACCGGAACAACGGGAGCAGTCAGAAGCGTGCACGCCGCCGCCGTCCCACTGAACAGTCCTCCAGCAAAAGCCAGATACCACGCGCGTCGCTGTGCGGCAGCTATCGTCGCTCGAAAGGCTGCTACTGCGAAAAACAGTCCGATCCCGTAGGCTTGCGCACACGTTCCGAACTCCACCACGACATTGTTCAGGCCCACAAACCCGGCCACGATCAAAGCACATACTAGGCGCCAACGGGCAATCGGGAAGCACTTGAAAACATAATCCACCGTAAGGGCTGTCGCGCCCGCCACAGCCAGCGCAGCCCACACGTGAGTCACACGCCAGTTCTGGTGGAACAACGAAAGCCAGAATGCGTTCCAATAAGCATTGAGCGGAGTCTGAGGAAAACAAAAATCAACGTACGGAGTCTTGCCCGCGTCGATCAGTTGCGCCGTAAGAAGGTGGAAGCCTTCATCCCACACAAACCCCATCGTCTGCGAATAAACCAGCAGTCCAGCGCTAATAAAGACCAGCACTCCCGCAAGCACCAGGCGTCCCCGGTGATTTACCCCGTCCGCAACAGGCAATGCCTCGGGACGCAGTTCAAAGTCGGATGGGATTTGGTCCACTCCGCGAAATGATACGACGACAGTCCTTAACTTTCAAGATTTCCCGCATTTTGGCGACTCCCATCGCATGAAGTAGCGTCCAGAAACCAGCCTGAGATGATTCCGAACGAGGCCCACTTTTTCGATAAGTAAGATCCTGAGGACAAAAATGAGCTACGGACCGTACCGTACTACTATTAGAGCTACTATTGACTTGAATCAGCGTCAAACCTTTTATTGGATCCGTATCGGAAATCCGGTATACCTTACACTTTATAATTCACGGAAGGAAACAGGAGCATGTCAGATTTGGTCGAGATCCTGAAATCATCAGGGCCGGTTTCTCTCGATGAACTTAACCTCCGTTCTTCAGACACTCCCGAAGAACTTACTACAAAACTTGAAGTTCTTCGACGTCAAGGCATGATACAGGTTACTGGACCGCACGCCGAAACTCTCTCCGCCCTTGAGCCCCAAGAGATTGAAGCCGATAGTGACACATTCGTATCCCTAACCCGAAGCGCGTTCCGGTCCTTATCCCGGTAATCTGGGGAACGGGAGATTTTGAGTGTCGCCGACCTGGGCGCTCGGCTGTCTTTGTGCATTTAGTTTTGCCGCCTTAACTGTCTTTTATGACTGCCATCTTGCTCTGAAAACTTATCTGAAAAGAGTCCCGATCTCCATTTTCAGGAGTAAGGAGGCCTGTGCAGTAAGTTTCTGCGCGGGTCTCATCGCTCTTACGGCATTTCGGTTCACAAACGGAAAAGGCGATTCCGCGATCGATGCGATCTTAACCCTTAAGCAGCCTCAAGACATCCTTCGAGGAATTTGTGTCGGGTTAACCGTGCTGGTTTTGATCCGAAGCAAACTCACTACGGTGAGAGGGAGCGAACTAGGCGGAGAGTTGCTCTACTCAGCAGCTCGAAGTTGGGTAGTGGAGAGAGTAAACCAGAACTGGAGTATCTATAAACGCTGCTTCAATAACCAGAATCTTGCACACGCAGTGACGATCCAGGACTACGAGGCTCTGATCGTCGATCAGATCAAAGAGGCAATTAAAGTCAATGAAGAGGATTATCGAACCTTTGTCGAAACGCAGATTAAAAACGTAACAAGTGGACGCCCCAATACTCCGTTTGATTCTGGTCAAAACGAATGGAGAAGATATTACCGTACCCTTACGAATCTTGCCTTGGATTTTGCGGGTCAGCATATGTTCAAAAGTTGGGACGGATTCTCTTTAAAGTTCTGATCCTCGGCAACAATCGCCGTATCCGCTAAACTATAGTCTTACCTTCTAGACTTCATGGCAGACCAGAAACAAGCAACTCCCAGCACCCCGGCGCACTCATCCTCCACGCAGTTCCCGCTCAAAGAGAATCTCTACGCGGCAGAGTATTTCGGTAGCGGCACCTTCCGAATCGTTAAGCCGAAACGAATGAGTC
>CAXTMN010000112.1:0-11088 GCA_964245395.1 uncultured Bryobacteraceae bacterium | reverse complement strand
GCTCGGCGTGTTTTCCGCCTTCTTCCTCTCTGATTTTCAGCGTGAATCCGGCCAGCTTGTCACCTTCTCTGCGGAACCTGAGGCGTTCCCCAGCGTTGCCGTACACGGTGCTTGGGCCAAAAAGGAATTCTTCGCCGTACCACTTCTCTCCTGCTGCATACCGGATCTCGTAGTCACCGAACGGCACCCTGACGGTTACCGATTCGCCCCACCGAACCAGGAAAACCAGGACGGCCTTGTGAGTAGACCAGTCGATTACCTTGACATAGTAGTTCAGCTTACCGGCCGGAACAATCACGCACAGTGGAGCGGTTGCGTCAAGAGAAGTTGATTCCCGAAAAGAATGTATAACGCCGGTTGAGGGTAGAAGTCGAATAACACGGTCGAAAAAGTCCCCCTGATAAGCTGCCTCCGTCTTGCCTGAAGCGCCGTGTCTCACCTGGTCGACTCGTGTTAGCAACCGGTACGCTTTTCCTGGCTCATCGGACATTACCGCAGCAAAGATCAGAAGCATACAAATCACTGCCAACAGAATCTGCTGGACAAATACCTTGGACTTAACTCCCCAGTTTGACTGCAGACCGTCACCGTCTTCCTCGAGAGGGGGAGCTCCCCACGCAGAACGCAATGCTGCGAGGTCTCGGTCTGCTTCGGATTCCTTGTAATTACCGGAGCGATCGATCTTCTTAGAAAACCAGATCGCCTGATCTCCAAGCTTTCTGGCCAGATCCAATCTCTCGATCGAAACAAAATAGGCGGCTTGAATCACCAGCAGCTTAAAATTGACACTCGCAGGCTGTTCCCCGCCCGTCAGATTCTGCCGGAGGGCGCGCCACGAGTAGACCGGCCCCCAAGGGAGACCCCACCAGCCGAGAAGCCACGTGATTAACGAGTTCTTCAGAGCTTGCTTTGCTGCACAATCAGAGCAGAAAATCCCATGATGCTTTCCCCGATGCGTCACAACTAAGACGCTGACCACGTAAGGCACAATCAGGTATCTTGGCTGGGCGGACACCTTGTTGCAAACACTGCAGGCGATTGGCTCTGCCCGCGCGGCTCGGACGCCCTCTTTCAGTTCCGGTGTTGGTGAAGGACCGGATCTGCCGTCGTACTCAGCTCGACTGCTCGGGTCACCGAGCGTCTCATAAGCTTCGTTCAAACGCTGAAACTCGCGCGTCGCTTGCTCTGAACTATTCTTATCAGGGTGCAGCTTCTGCGCCTTGGCCCTGAAAGCTTTCTTAAGATCGTCGGCGGTTGCGGAAGGATCTACCTCGAGCAGGCGGTAATATCCTCGCGCGTCTCGCTCTCCGTACACCAAAACGGAGTGCACGCGAGCGTCCGGATATCTCCGCTTCGCGCGTACAGAATTCGGCTTCTAAGTCAGAGAGCGCTTTATAGCGTTTGTGTCACCTTGTTCAACGTGCGCGGGCGATCTGCATCCAGTCGTTTCACTTCAGCCAGACTCGCCGCGAATAACTGTGCCGGAATCACGTACGGGATGGGCGTATAGATGTCTTCCGGCAATGATTTCCCCGCTCTGATCGCCACTGGAATCGTCAAAGGCGGTTGCCGGTCCAGTGCTTCTCTCTGTGCTGCCTGCTGGTTACTTAGATCGGTAATGAAAAGTGTTTCCGCTCCGATCGTTTGGAGCTTATCCAGCATCTCGCACATCGACTTCCAGGTCACTCCCGCAGGACAGAACAGGAAGGCCGGAAAGCTAATCTCCAGCATGGCGATAGGACCATGCAACAAGTCGGCCGATGAAAATCTTTCGGCCACGACATAGCAGGTCTCCATCAATTTCAACGCAAACTCGAACGAATTCGAATAGTTAAGCCCTCGCCCCACACAAACCGCGTGTTTGATGAAGCAGTAACGCTCTGCCCGTCCCCGTATCTCGGTCTCGAGCTGTAGAGCGCTAGCAGTCCACTCCGGCACGCGTTGCAAATCTTCTACTGTTATTGCCGCGCCCAGGGCATACGCCAGCAGGTAAAAGCACGTTAACTGGCCCGTGTACGTCTTTGTCGCTGCGACGCTCCTCTCCTTGCCCGCTCGCACAAGTAGAACGTGTTCCGCCAGTTTCGCCAGCGTGCTCCCGCTCTCATTCGTAATGCCCACCGTGAATGCACCGGCTGCCTTGGCCCGCTCCAGAACCAGATTCGTATCAGTTGACTCGCCCGATTGCGACACCGCCACCACTAGCGCGTCTCTCATGGACACCGGCGCTCCGTACAGCGTAGTGACTGATGGAGCGGCTAACGAGACCGGTATTCCCGTACAAATCTCCAGCAGGTATCTCCCGAACTGTGCCGCATTGTCCGACGTACCGCGAGCAACCAGAATAATTAACCTGACAGGATGCCGCGCGAAATGACTTCGTAACCGTTCTGCCTGCTTCCATTCAGATTGGAGAGTGCGTTCAATTGCCTCCGGCTGCTCCCGGATCTCCTCCCGCATGGTAGACATGTTTGTGACAATACCAGAGCAGCTCAGCGCCGACAGGAGGCAACTTCTAAAGCAGCACTCGTTCGCCGTGCAGCGGTCCCACCAGGAATTCGGGGCTTATCGACATAGGCAGCCGGGTAATCGTCGGTTTAATCACCAGAAGCGTCTTACTTGACTGCGTTTCCCGGGAGTTTTCACTCAAGAATTCTCGAATTCCAGGAATTTGCGATAAACCAATCAGACCGGTTCGACTCGCGTTTACTGTTTTCTGGTCGAGACCAGCAAGCACCGCCCACTCTCCCTCGTGCATGCTGACAGTTCCCTTGAACTCTCGCTGTAGTATTTCGGGAACGGTCTCGATTGTTTGCGTTCCAAGAGCTTTCGAAGCCGCCTCCACATCCAGAGAGATGTCTCCGTCGCGATTGATCCGCGGAGTTAGCTTCAAAACTATTCCGAGATCCTCCAGGCTTACTTGACCGATCGGGTTGTAAAGCGCCGCTGATGGTGAGTTCTGCCCGGCAGCTGAGTTCAATGTTTGCGCAATCGGATACTTGTCTCCAATATGAAAATTCGCTGTTTGTCCGCCGTCCACCACCACCGTTGCGTCGTACAAATTAGTGCTGAAGGCGTTCGAGTAAGTGGCAAACAGGTTTGCATCAGCTAGGCTCACTCCAAACAGGCTCGCACCACCTCCGAACGCTAAAAACGTCATCGCGTTCGAGAAGGAAGGCAGAATGGACTTGAATCCGCCCGGCTTTCCGAAGTACGCCAGATGCGCCGAGGTCGGTAACGCCAGACCGTAATGATAAGCCACATCGGAGTTGATCGTGAGGATCTGAACCTCAAAAGAGACTTGCGCTCGCGGCAGAAGCAGAGACTCCAGAACGGAACGGCCCAGCCGCGCCCGCGTCGCTCGATCCCGGATCATCACGGTGCGATTCGTACTGTCCCAGCCAATGGTCCGCAGATTTAGCGCGCCTCGGGCTGCATTGGCAGCTTCGATCAAGTCTTTCTGGTTGAGCGCTTCTGGCAGCGGAAAAGTAATCAGCACGTTCGGTTCGTATTCGTTGCGCTTCAGCTCACTGTCTCGGGCCACGAAAATCTGGCGTGGAGAGGTGGCGAAAATGAAAGTCCCGGTTGCGGCCGTCAGCGCCTCCATCACGCTGTGAAAATCTGCGCCCGCAATCTCGAAATGTATGTTCGTCGACTTCAGGTCTAAATCCGGATCAAACACCGGGTGAATGCCGTAGACAGCTGCGATCTGTTCAAAAACAGTCTTTGCGTCGCCCCGCAGGTTGAAGTCGGCCGGTGCTGCGTTAGGAGTCAGCTTGGGCGGGGGCGCTAGTTGCTCAGCTCGCTCCCAATCGCCGCGACGCACCAGCTCCACCGGGGGTTCGCTTTCCAGTACTTTCGAAGCGTCCGCTTCTTCGGACGCTTTCTTGATCTCCGCTGTGATGTCCGCGTCTTGGACGTTTGCTTTCGTAAGCAACTTGGCGGCAGGTGCAAGTGCATCGCGGTTCGCGCGGTATGTAGCCGACTGCGGGTCACGAGAAGCTGCTTCTGCAAACAGTAGGTAGGCCCGTACAATCTCGCCTGCGTTCTCGGCTTTTCGGGCCTCCCTTGCCAGGCGTATCGCAACTGGGTCGGAAGCTTCACACCAGATTGCAGCTGCCAGGAGGCATGCGGTGACTCTGCGTATCAAAATGTAAGGACGGATAAGCTGCGGCGACCGTGTAGTCTAATGACCCGGCGCTACGTACCCGGGCGGATGAGCCGCGCCTTCTCCGAAGAAGTACTCTTCCATTTGCTTGAGCAGGAATTCCTGGGCTTCCGACGTCCCCAGATTCAGCCGGTACTCGTTCATGATCATCTTCATCTGCTCAACCCACATGCGCCATGCCTCTTTGGACACGTTCTCGTAAATGCGCATCCCCAAAGGATGCCCATCGAACGGGACCTCATCTAAGCCCGGAAGTTCTTTCTGGAGCTTGACGCAAAATACCATCCGCTCGCTCTTCGGGGTTGTCCCGGCAGTAGCCATTCAAATCTCCTCGCCTGTCTTCTCCCCTTGAGGATAGCCCAGCGTGGAACAGCTAAAGGACTGTTCGGAGGTATCTCCCTAAACGGCTTGGAGCGCCCGTTCTCCCAACGCTTGACTGGGCAAACCTGACCGGCGCTGCGCCTCGCGTTCCAGAAAAGTGGACAACCGGAGAATTGAACTGCCGTCTTCTGAAAGATGCTGCTGTACTGACTTGAGATAACGCCGTAGCATCTCAGCCCTGGCAGCCTTTCGAATCTTGCAATTTTGCAGGTCCAACAACAACTCCAGTTCCCACTGAGTAAATGTGTGACGCCGCACCGAGCCGCCAATCACTTCTTGTACGAGTTGACTGAACGACGTCAAGTCAGATCGTTCCCACCGTTTGTCGCTCAAATCAGTGAGTGTAATAATTTGCCGAAAGTTCTATGAATACTCTGCGATTCGTTTACCTCCCCAGGCACTTTTTCTATGAGCTTCGCGCGTGGTTTCCATTTTCAGCTCCGTTGGATCACCGGCAGGCTTTGCATTACTCGTCCTTTCACCCTCCTTTTGGCCGTCACTGCTGGCCGTGGTCTCCGGCCTTCTCCTGCTGAGTGGTCTCGATGACTTCATACCCGTTCTCATCTGTCTTCGCCAGTGGCTGAAAGATAAAAAGCTCTCACTTCCTGCGCAGAACGAAACGCATCCGGATCCTCCCCGAACCGCCGAACGCAGAATTGCCATCTTTGTGCCTTGCTGGAAGGAGTCCGGCGTCATCGCTAAAATGGTGCGTCACAATCTGGCTACGCTTCAATACAGCGCTTTCGATATCTTTCTCGGCGTTTATCCGAATGACGAGGCCACAGTCGAAGTCGCAACCGCTCTGAGCGAAACCTTCCCGAACGTTCACGTTGCCATCTGTGCCCATCCCGGTCCTACCTCTAAAGCAGACTGTCTGAACGCAATCTACCGGCGGATGTGTTCGCTCGAAGAGGAGGGAGACAAATCTTTCGATACCGTCGTGCTCCACGATGCGGAAGACGTGATTCATCCCCAGTCACTGAGCGTCATCAACAGCAAGCGCAACTCTTATGCGATGGTGCAGGTTCCCGTCCTGCCGATCCCCACTCCCTTTCGCGAATTCACCCATGCCATTTACTGCGACGAATTCTCAGAATTCCAGACCATCGACATGTGCGCGCGTCAGTTTTGTGGTTCATTTGTCCCCTCCAATGGCGTTGGAACCGGATTCGCACGAGAGATCCTCGAACAGCTCGCGACTGAGCGGGACGGCTGCATCTTTGATCCGGAAAGCCTCACCGAAGATTATGAAATCGGAGTCTATGCCCACCATGCCGGATACGCACAATGCTTCGGTCCGCTAACCCGAACCACCAAAGATTTCATCGCCACACGCGAGTACTTCCCCATGCGCATCCAATCTGCCATCCGTCAGCGCACCCGCTGGGTCACCGGCATCGCTCTCCAGTGTTGGGAGCACGTCGGCTGGCGCGGTTCAGCTTGGACCCGCTACTGGTTCTGGCGCGACCGCAAAGGTCTGCTTGCCAATCCGCTCAGCTTATTGACCAACGTCCTCTTTGTCGCCGGCGCCATGGACTGGTTCCAAAGCATTGCCGATCACCGCCCCTGGGCCTTTGCCATCTCCAACCCGCATGTTGTCCTGCTCTGCTTGTCGACTACCATCCTCCAGTGTTTCCGCCTCACTTTACGCATGGCTTGCGTTGCCCGCCTGTTTGGAATACCCTTTGCTGCCGGCGTGCCGCTGCGCTCATTCCATGCGAATTTCATAAATTGCTGTGCCACGTTTCGCGCCATATGGCGGTATGTCCATGCGCGGCTCCACAATCGCGGCCACGTCTGGCTCAAAACCGAGCACGCCTATCCGAGCGGCCATTCACTCCAGTTGCATCGCCGCGAACTCACCGAAGTCCTGGTGCGCTCCGGTTTCCTTTCCGCAGAAGATCTCGCAGCTGTACTCCGCGACAAGCCTCCGGAAATCAGTCTGGCCGAGTTTCTCCTCGCGAATCACATCTTGTCCGAACCCGATCTCTGTCGTGCCGTCAGTATGCAGTCCGGCTTGCCATCTACCAGGATCGATGTGCGCCGGGTGAAGTCCCGGGTTGTCCGCTGTTTACCCTCGCATCTCGAAAAGCGCTTTGGCATTGTGCCGTTCAAGATCCACGCCGGTCGTCTTCACATCGCCGGCCAGCAAGCGCCACAACCTGACATCTGGGACGAGCTGAAAAATTTCACCCAGCTTCCAGTCGAATTTCAGCTGGTCACCAAAGCCAACTACGAACAGCTTCGTCAGTTGCTCTTATCCAACTAAGGCTTCCCAACCCGCTTCTTGATCGGGCTGAAAAAGTCCGGAGGCGTAAACTCGCAAATTATCCATTTGCTGTTCTTCTGCTCGAACGTCATGGTGATTTCCCTGCTCCGGCTCTCCGTTTCATTGCTGAACCTGTCCGTCACCGTCATCGTCCAATTCACCGTAACCTTAGTCGCGCCGCCGGTGCTGTCTTCTGCCGTAAAGTCCACCTCGTTACTCAGATCGAATGCCCTCGTCAGTGCTTCAACATCCTGCCGAAGCGCTTCGTATTTCGGGCATGATTTATCGAAGACACTCATCGCTTCAGCAGGTTCACCGGCGGACAAGGCATTGGCCAGATAGCCCACCCGGGCCCGGACATCGCTGCTGGCGTCCGCCTTCAATGGCGAACGGACCAAGGCTAAAGCAACCGGGAGTATCGCCAGGTATAGAACCGATCTACGTCCGATAGCTGCCATTGATCTGAATGTATCCTTCGGTCAGATCGCAAGTAAAGAATCGGGCTTCCCCTTTGCTCCGACCCTTCCTCACCACCCGAATCTGAACCTCAGTTCCGTCCAGCATGCGCTTCAGCTCCGCTTCGTTGATAGGAGCCGCCAATCCGCCCTTGCAGACCAGAACCCCTTGCAGATAAATATTGATGTCTGAAGGCTCAAAGTCGACACCCGAATACCCGGCAGCCGCGAGAATCCGCCCCCAGTTCGGATCGCTTCCCGCAATGGCCGTTTTCACTAGCAGCGAATTCGCCACTGCTCTTGCTATCCGTCGCGCATCTTCCACTGTCCGAAAGCCGAGAGCCCGCACCGTTACCAGCTTCCGCGCACCTTCTCCATCTGCCGCAATCTGTTGCGCCAGGCTCTCCAAAATTCGATGAATCGCTTCCGCCAGCAGGGATCGTTCGCGCGATTTCATCCTCGCCGGAGATGCCCCATTCGCCAGGAGGACTACAGCATCATTCGTCGACATGTCGCCATCTACCGTCAGCGAGTTATAGCTGTTCTCGATCCCAACCTTCAAAACGCTTCTCAAGAACTTTGCATCGACAGCAGCGTCGGTCATCACGAACCCCAACGTCGTCGCCATATCGGGGTGGATCATGCCCGAGCCCTTGGTCATCCCGGCCACTCGCACTGCGCCCTGTCGAAAAGTCAGCTCTTCGTCCGCAACTTTCATCCGTGTATCAGTTGTCAAAATGGCTTGCGCCACCGCTTCGAACGACTCCGGCCGAAGTGCTCCCACCAGCTTCGGAACGGCATTCGTCAACAGCTTGGGGTCCATTTCCACACCGATCACGCCAGTCGATGCAGGGAATACCAACTTCGGTGAAACGTGGATTGCCTTTGCCACTGCTTTACAGGACGCAGCTGCCACCTCATCCCCTGTTCGAGTTGCGCAGTTCGCATTCCCGGCGTTAACCAATATCGCCCTTACTTTGCTTCCAGCCGCCTTCAGATTGCGCTTTGCCAGACGCACTGGCGCTGCTTGAACAACGTTCCGGGTGAACACAGCGGCCGCTTGCGCAGAGTTGTCCGAAACAATCAACCCCACATCGTCCCGTTCCACTTTGCGAAGCCCTGCAAAGCCGGCAGCATACCGATACCCTATCGGAAGCTTCATCATGGCCCTCCCAGTCCTTCCTTCGATGTCAGTTTGTAGCCATTTAGAAATGCCTCGCTCGTCATAGGCCGCTTGCCTGCAGGCTGCACCTCAAGCAACTCGAGACCAGTACCTTCACCGCAGCCCACTAGCAGTCTTCTCCGGTCGGTCAGCATCACACCTGCTGACGCGCCCACACCTTCTCGCGGCTTCGCGCTCAAGATAGATAGCTGTTGACCCCGGAAGATCGTGTAGGCGCCGGGCCAAGGCGTGAAGCCCCGCAGCCGGTCGTAGATCTGCTGCCCCGAACGCTTCCAATCGATGAGCCCGTCTTCCTTCTTTAGAATCCGGGCCAGCGTTGCCTCCGCGTCGTTCTGCTTCTCACCGACAATCTGACCCGTTGTCATACTCTCAATTGCCCCGATGAGAAGCCTCGCGCCTAAAGGAGCAAGCCTGTCGCTTAGTTGCGGCGCAGTTTCCTCAGGTAGAATATCCACCGCTCCTTTGATCAGCATGTCACCTGTATCCAAACCCGCATCAATCTGCATAATAGTCACGCCCGTGCTTCGCTCGCTACCCGCAATCGCCCACTGGATCGGAGCCGCCCCACGATACTTCGGCAGCAATGACGCGTGCACGTTCAAAATGCCATACGGAGGGATGTCGATGATGCTCTGCGGAATGATCTGCCCGTATCCCACCACCACCATCAGATCGGGTGCCAAAGTCCGCAACTGCTCGACCGGCTCAGGCCGTCGAATTCGCTCTGGCTGAAATACGGGCACCATCATTTCCTGTGCTGCTTTCTTTACAGGCGATTCATTGATCTGACTGCCCCGGCCTTTCGGACGGTCCGGCTGAGTGAACACACCAGCCAATTCATGACCTGCCGCCGGTAATGCCTGTAACGACGGAACAGCGAACTCAGGCGTACCAAGAAAGATAACCCGCATCGGGAGTCGGGACTCTACTTAATCCCACTCGCCTGCTTTTTGCAGTTTCTTGATCTTACGGCGAATAATGTCCCGTTTCAAAGTGCTCAGATGATTGATAAACAAAATGCCGTTCAAGTGATCGATCTCGTGCTGGAAAGCTCGTGCCAGTAACTCATCCCCTGAGAGCTCGATCTTTTCACCCTTCTCATTCTGAGCGCTCACCGTTACTGAATTTGCCCGCGTCACCGGCTCGCGAAATCCGGGAATGCTCAGGCATCCTTCTTCCCCTGTCTGCTTTCCCTCGCGGGTCGTGATCTCTGGATTGATAATGACGATCTTCTTCGATTCATCTTCGCCCACCGATATATCGATGACCGATATACGCTTGCCCATCCCGATCTGCGGAGCAGCAAGCCCGACTCCTTTTGCCGAGTACATCGTCTCCCTCATATCCGCAATCAGCGCCTCCAGTTCAGGACTGCCGAAGTCGGTCACCGGTTCAGCTGACTTTTCGAGCACAGGCTCACCGTACTTCAAAATTTTTCGAACCATTCTCTACCAAAACGCCTCCGTTACGGCTCGAAGCCGCTTCGTCGCGCTCTAATAACTCCTCACCTGGGCCAGGTAGCCCTCATAATTGCGCTTGATCTCAGGGAGTGAATCGCCTCCAAACTTTTCCAGAAAAGCCTGCGCGAGCACCAGCGCCGTCATAGCCTCCCCAATCACACCTGCCGCAGGCACCACCGCCACATCACTTCGTTCATACGCCGCCAGCGCAGGTTCTCGACGCACTAAAACAACCGATTCCAAAGGTCGTCGCAGCGTCGAGATCGGCTTCAAAAATCCGCGGACCACTACGTCTTCTCCATTTGTAATCCCGCCTTCCAGTCCGCCCGCACGGTTCGATCCCCGGCGAAACTGCTGTTCCGCCTTATCGTAATGAATGGTGTCCTGCACCGCCGAACCATATGCCTGCGCCCCTTCTTCAGCGGACCCGATCTCCACTCCCTTTACCGCTTGAATCGACACGATCGCCTGCGCTAATCGCCCGTCAAGCCGCGTATCCCAAGCAATGTGTGACCCGAGCCCCACCGGCACTCCATGCGCCACAACTTCGAACGTTCCCCCTACCGTGGCGCCCGTGCGATATGCGTGGTCCACCGCCTCTTTCATCCTGTCCTCGGTCGCCCGGTCCACGCATCCCAGAAGCACCTCCTCCCGTTTACTGAGCGCAACCAGTTCGTCCCAAGCCGCGCTCCGCTCCAGTTTCACAGGCCCGACCCTGACCACGTGACTTAAAATTTCTATGCCAAACTCGAGCAAGAACGACTTGGCCAGAGCACCCAGCGCCACCCGCGCCGCCGTTTCACGTGCGCTCGCCCGCTCCAGCACATATCGAGCCTCGCTAAACCCGTACTTGATCGCTCCGGGCAGGTCGGCATGCCCGGGACGTGGACGCGCTACCGGCTTCGACTTGCCAGAATCTCCCTCTTGCCCCTCTACCGGAAGGACCTCCGTCCAGTTCTTCCAATCACTATTCTCAATGAGGATGGCAATGGGCGAGCCAATCGTGCGCGAATGCCGCACGCCAGCCATAATCCGCACCCGGTCAGTTTCAATCTTCATCCGGCCGCCGCGCCCAAACCCCTGCTGCCGCCGCCACAGCTGCCTGTTCAGAAAATCAACCGAAACGGGAACCTTAGCGGGCAGACCGGTCAGGGTCGCAATCAGACATTCTCCGT
>CAXTMN010000111.1:3350-16285 GCA_964245395.1 uncultured Bryobacteraceae bacterium | reverse complement strand
AGACCACGCCTATAGCTGTGAATCCGCGACGCCGCGCATCGTGAAGCTTTCCCCGACCAATTGCGTGACATACCCCAACAGCAGCGGCAGATGAAGTACCGAGCGGGACCATAAAGCTGACCGACGCCACATTGATGGCGATCTGGTGAGCGGCTAGATAAACGGGTGCGAGACGCCCGGCCAGAATAGCGGCAGCACCGAAGGCACCGATCTCCAGCAGAATTTGAGTTGCTGCAGGGAGACCGATTCGGAGAAGTCGAATGAGGCGTTGGGAATCAGGCGCGCGGAAGATATTTGCAAATCCTGGCTGCGTGCCTCGTTCGAACCACCAAATGGAAAACCCCAGGAGTGCGGCCATGTAGACTCGCGCCAGGGTAGTGGAGAGTGCCGACCCGACTACGCCGAGTGCGGGAAATCCCCACCGGCCTTTGATGAAAAGCCAGTTGAAAAACCAATTAATAAGATTGGCGCTGACCAAAGCAAACATAACAGGACGCACGTGTCCGATCCCTTGCAGGTAGCGGCGAAATGCCCCGTATAAGAGCAAGGGAAAGGTTGAGAGGCTAAGTGTGCGGAGAAATGATCCAGCGAGCAGGCTCACCTGCGCGTCGATGCCAAAGGTGAAAAAGAGACGGGGTATGGTCAGAAACAAAAGCATTAGCACAGGCATGAGGAACAAGGCCAGGTAGAGGCCTTGAGCGAGCGAACGATGGCAGTCGTTGCGGTTACCGGCTCCGAAAGACTGCGAAACAAGCGTATCCAACCCGAGTTGAAGCCCGAGCCCGAAAATGGCAAAGGAGTAGAAAGCAGCTCCGCCAACAGCAATCGCCCCAATAGCAGCAGGACCGAGATGGCCGACCATGATGGTGTCAATAACATTCATCGACACCCAGCCCAACTCTGCAAGCGCTACGGGAACAGCTAACCGGATCACATTGGCGACTTCGGACCGGAAAGTAGTATCTGGGAGGACCGTCAATCTCCAGAGTACTCAGGCAGACAAACGAGAAGGCTTACGATGAGCTTCAGCAGAGAATAGAGGAGAGCATCCAGCATGAGCACCGAAACCGACTCGAAAGCACAGGTGGCGATCAAGGAGTTAAAACGGGCAGCGGCAAGGGCTGCAGCCGAGCAGATTCAAGACGGCGCGATTGTCGGGCTCGGCTCCGGATCAACAGCGAGCCTAGCTGTTGAGGAGATTGGAAAGCGGGTTGCGGACGGCTTACGTATTACCGGCATCCCGACCTCGGAGAAGACGGCCGAGCAAGCCAAGCGTTTAGGAATTGCATTGTCTACGCTCGCCGAATACCCAAGGGTTAATGTGACAGTGGATGGCGCAGACGAAGTGGAACTCGGGACGCTCAATCTCATCAAGGGTGGTGGCGGGAATCTTCTTCGCGAAAAGATCGTCGCGAGTGCCAGTGAGCGCCTGATGATTGTGGTGGATGAAAGCAAGTTAGTGGAAAAGCTAGGAAGCCGCGGACCGGTTCCTGTAGAAGTGGCCCCTTTCGGTTGGGAGTCGACAGAACAGCGTCTTCGGAATATGGGGTGCAAGCCAAAGCTTCGGACGAACGCAGACGGCTCGACATTCATTACTGACGGCGGGCATTATATTCTGGACTGCGAGTTTGGGCCGATCGCTTCGTCAGCTGATCTGAGTACAGGGTTAGACGGGATAGTGGGCGTCATGGAGCATGGGCTTTTTCTCCGGCTTACGTCGCGGGTGATCGTCGGTGGCTCAAAGGGTGTTCAGGTAATCAATCCGTAGCAAAGGTGTTCCATTGTATGGAGGTGTTGCTTTGCGATTAGTCTTAGGCGTGTTGGTTGGCTTGTTTCTGGGTACTTGCTTGAGGGCTGCTGAACCGGTCCGTGTAAACGAAGGATTGCTGGCTGGATCGGTAAGTGCCGATGCAAAAGTCCGAATCTTCAGAGGCATTCCGTTTGCTGAGGCACCGGTGGGGAAGCTCCGATGGACGGTGCCGGAGGCGCCGGCAAGGTGGAGCGGGACGAGGTCGGCGACCGAGTTCGGGGCGCGTTGTATGCAGAGCCCCGTTTTCAGCGACATGGTTTTTCGGGACAAGGGACCGAGCGAGGACTGCCTGTATCTGAACGTCTGGACACCGGCGAGTTCGCCCGGGGGCCGGATGCCCGTGATGGTGTGGATCTACGGAGGCGGGTATAGGGCAGGCGCTGCTTCAGAACCCCGGCAGGATGGCGAAGAGCTGGCCAAGAAAGGCGTCGTTGTGGTCAGCCTCAATTACCGCCTGGGTATATTCGGATTCTTTGCGCACCCAGACCTGGCCAAGGAGTCCAGCCACAATGCCACAGGCAACTACGGGTTGATGGACCAAGTAGCCGCATTGCAATGGGTGCAGAAGAATATTGCGGCGTTCGGCGGAGACCCGGGAAATGTGACGATTTTCGGCGAGTCGGCAGGATCGTTCTCCGTAAGCAATGTGATCGCTTCACCTCTGGGCAAAGGTCTATTCAATCGAGCTATCGGCGAGAGTGGGGCTTTCTTTAGGCATAGGCAAGAAGCCCAGCCCCTAAGCGCTACCGAACAGGCTGACATGAAATTCGTACAGGATGTATTCGGAACGACTTCACTTGAGGCATTGCGGGCAAAGTCCGCTGAAGAATTAAGACAAGCCGAGCTTACGCATTCGAAAGATGCGCATTTTGGACCGGATATCGATGGTTACTACTTGCCCGAAGATCCAGCTGCCATTTACGCGAGCGGAAAACAGGCTCATGTGCCGCTTTTAGCCGGGTGGAATGCCGACGAGGGAACTTATAAGACGATTTTCGGCGACAAAGAACCGACTGCGGATAATTTCGTCAGTTGGGCGCGCACTCACTACGGAGATCAGGCTGATGCCCTTTTACAGGTCTATCCGGCGAAGTCCGACGAGGAGGCGAAGCGGTCAGCTGGAGAGCTAGCGAGCGCTGAGTTCATTGGTTATTCAACCTGGAAATGGCTCCAGATCCAGCTGGCGACTTCGGGAGCTCCGGTTTATCGCTACAAGTTTGAAGATGCGCCGCCACCGGCGTCCGGAAGTGCGGGTGAGTCCAGAGGCGCCTATCACTCGGCCGAAATCGAGTTTGTTTTTGAAGCGCTCAGCTCAAAAGCACTTCCCTGGCGGCCGCAGGACCGCAAACTCTCCGACGAGATGTCCACCTACTGGACAAATTTTGCGAAAACTGGTGATCCCAACGGGGGAGGATTACCGAAGTGGCCGGTTTACCGGAGCGCGGATGGCTACCAAGAGATGCATCTAGGCACTGACTTGCACGCCGCCCCCGCGACGGATACAGCGCAGTATGAGTTTCTCGACAAGACAAGTGAGGTCAGGCAGAGCGCGCGGGCTCAATGAACATCTTCGAAGGGCGACGTGTTTGGCTTTGCCGTTTCGGACAGGTAGGGCGAGAGCCTAGGCGGAGTGGCGTCGGGCTCAAGAAGCCAGGGGCGGCGGTCCGGATAATAACGAAGAAGCTGCGCATTTGCGGAAGCGCCTAAGTCGTGAGCGAACACCGCGTGGCTGCTGTCGATATCGGCGGCGTTGTGTACCCATTCCTGGAACATGTGACCGGGCGCGTAGTGAACGAAAACAAGCTGCTTTCCTGGTAAAACGGTGAGTTGATGGTCGATTCGGATCTGACCTAACGGATCACCGCGGTTCAGATAGTCCCACGTTTCGTACTGCCCGATTCCGGATGAGATCCGGCTGCTGCCGATCAGGTTGACGCTGTACCAGAACAGAAAGTGAACCGCGCAGAGAAGGCCGAGCAAATCGCCCAAAGCGAGAGCTGGCGATCGGCCCCAAAAAGTCATTTGATTCAGGCGTTCGAGGCCAAGAACGCTGGCAAGAAGAAACAAGCAACTGATCGCGGCGATGTAGTGGGGATAAAAATAAGGGAAGAAGTTGGTACCGAGCAGGAACAGCAACATGGTCAACACGATCCATGCAGACCGATAACTTCGCACCGTGACGAGGAACAAAATCAGAGCAATATACAGTGGCGGGAGAAAAAAGAACCGGAGGAAGCGGACCCGAAACACGAGCCGTTCCAAGTAGCGGGAGGGCGTGTCGATCTCCGGGCCGTGAACAGCGCTCTCAGCCCGGTAGTCAAGTTCCTGTTCATCGGTCATCAAGCGATGAGGGATGGGATTGGGTTGAAAAGTGAAGGTAGCGGGGACTCCGTACTGGTAGCGGTAAAGACTGTAGGGTAACGTTGTCCAGTGGCCGGTGACCCGCCTGTTCTGAACACTCATGAGAGTAGCGGCAATGATGACCACAGCGGCCACGCATGAGAGAGCGCGCAACACCGGTGCACGTAGCTGAAGAAACAAGTTGGGCAGATCCGGTAGCCAGAAGATAATGACGCTGACGAGCAGAAAGATGAATTCGTAGGGCCGGGTGAGCAATTGTATCGATAGGCCCAATCCCAAAAGAGCCGCATCCCGCAGACGCGCATAGGTATGCAGCCGGGGAAGAGCACCAAACACGAGGCATCCAGCGGCCGCGGAGAGAGCACCACCCCGGTAACCATTGCTCCAGTAACTGAGTGGCCCGAAGAGCGCTACAGCAAGAAGTCCACCCGCCAGCGCCCAAACCGGAGCCGTCCAGGCGTGGAGCATCCAGTAAGCAAGCGCGCAAACGGCAGAGACGGACAATAGAACTCCCGCCCATGGTTGTCCGAAAACAACCCAGCCAAACGCGAGAAGCAAACCTTGGCCTAGAGGATACATGGAGCTATAGGTCGGCTGCTGAAGGACAAATACCTGTTCGAAGAATTGCGGCAATGGATGCGGCGGATTAGCAAACCGCAAATGCCGCAGGGTATCAGCCAGGAGAATGTAGCCGAAATCATCGGCGCCATTCGGAACAGGGATGCCGCTGTTCTTAAGAAGAAGCAGTCTAAGCGCAACCGGAAATATCGCCAGCAGAACCATGCAAAGCTTTGTCCGGCTGGCAAGGCTTTCAGCAAAGGGACGCCATGCGGTTTGCAAGAAAACAAGGCCGAGGAGAAGGGCGGAGACGATGAGCTGTATGTAGTCGCTTACGCCAAAGCCAATAACATCATCCGGCGAAAGAAACGCCCGGCCTGCATGGAAAGCTGGCGAGTTCAACGCGAGCATTAAAACTGACGCCTATACTCGCCAGTAATCAGGCCGCCAGTTTTTGATCTCAGCTTTGATAGTTTTAGGGTCCAGAGGCGCGGTCAAAGCCCGTTCGGCCAAACTGGGCAGTTCGGAGTCAGAAGCGAACCGGAGAGCGATCAGTTGCCCTTCTGTGAATTGGGGAATGGCTGCGTGAAAATGGGCAGGTAAAACTGTAGCGAGACGGATGCGCTCCTCAAGGCGGATAATACGGTCCTGAACCTTAATCGCGTAGCTTCGGGTGAGAAACCCGATCACCGCTAAAGTGGCGATAAGCAACAAATCAGCGCCAGAGCGAAGGCCGGGATGGCGGATCAGGCTATACACAGCGTAAACAAACAGAAGCAGAACGGCCGGGGCTAGAAAGAATGCAAAAAGCGGATCACGACGGGTGTGGTTTTCTCTAGTTTGCTGCTTTTGGGGCATCACACGATCGTAACTGACTCTCCGAAGCTTCCCGTTTGGGACTGTTAAAGTCGCTCGATTGCGCTCGCGCAATGGTTCAGAATCGTGGCCAACCCCACGTTGATGCCATCCACTCCGTTCAGTAGGAGTGCGGGCTCACCAGAGTTCCAATCGAACGGACATACGGATGATTGCGCTGAGTTCTTTCCGTTTACTCGCTGAATTATCTCTTGAGGCTTGGATTGCGGGAAACGATCAAGCGCCCGGCTCAAACGCCAAAGTGCCTTCGAAAAGTCTGATTGTGACACCGAAGCGGACATGGGCGCGGGCTCGGATTCATAAGTGGAAACAGTTCCCAGTCGCGTCAGGGCTTCTGAAATATCAGGACCACGCTTGGCCGAAGACCTTGGTGTCGGGGTGGAAGGCACAGGCTGACTCTTCCGCTGCGGAGGCACTGGAGGTGACAATTGACGACTGGTTGGTGGACCATATACGGGCACCAAGCCAAACGTTATTGTGAGAATGGCAAGGCCGAAGACCGCAACGGAAATACCAAGCCAGACTTTCCAGCGATCATTGGAAAGCGGCTTTTCTTCGAAGGTGCTTCGTGTTACGCCGCCACGGCCATTTTGTTTAGCAATCAAGGAAGGTCTGAACCTCTGTGCGTCTTATCGGCGCAAAAGCTCCAATACCTTAGGGCCGCTGGGCGGTAAGCACCGACATGAGATTTCCAAGTTGGTGCAGCACACCGAGCTCAGCCTTCTTCACCTGAAATTTGTTCTGGGCAGCAGAAACTTCGCGTTCGTTAACTGCTGCACGAGCTCTTCCGGAGTCGCTTAGGCCAGAGCTTCCGTTTTCAACCATGGAGAGCGTTACAGCGAGCTCATCGCGGGCAAGGTCGAGCTGCTGGGCGGCGATATCAAGGTCGCCACGGGCCTCTTCGAGCTGTTGCAAACTTCGGTGCGTATTCACAGTGATGCGTTCACGAAGTTGATCAGACTGCAGCTGTAATTTAGCGAGATCGGTGTCAGCCTGCTGCCTGCGGCCCACTGGAGCAGAACCCACGAGAAGCGGAAGGATCAGGTCAGCACCGATTTCCCCGTTGTTCCGCTGAATTGACTGGGAAGCGAAGTAACTGGCATAAGTAGTTTTTTGAATCAATGAATACTCCGCGACCAGGTTCGCCTGCGGAAGGCGCGTCTTCTCATAAGATTTAAGCTCAATACGTTTGGCGAGCATGCTAGCTTTCAGCAGTGTTAAGTCCTTGTTGTTGGCCAAAGCTGTATCGACAGCGGTGCTCTCGGAGTTGAAAGAGGGCAGCGTAAACTTCTCTTCAGAGCCTGCCGGGCGAACAAGGTCCAGGCCAGAAAAGCCGAGGGCGACAGCAATGAGAGATTCAGGGCGAAGTTCATCGGTACGAGTCGCAGAGAGCTGCTGCTCTACCTCCGCCAGAATCACACGAGCCCGTTCAAGTTCTACCGGCAGGACGGCCCCTTCGGCAACTTGAGCCTGAGTGACGTCGACGATCGGTTCAAGAGCGGAGACTTGCGCTTCCAGAGTCGCCACGATGCTCGAAAATTGCCGGGCATCGAGATAAAGCGTAGCTATCTCGAAAGCAACCTCATCGGCCTTGGACTGAGTCGAATACGCGTAGCTCTGCGCTTGCTCCCGGGCCGCGGCGACCTGATAGCGGTGCGGGCGATCGAAAAGAGCCATGTCGACCTGTGCGGCGAGAACAGAGGGCGAGTGACCGTTGACGTCATTTGGGTAGCCCGACGTGTAGACAGCATCGCTACGGGCCGCCATCTTCGGCACAAATGGATCGCGCGCTACATCGATTTCCTCGGTGGCGTGCTGCTCATCAAGGCGAGCCAGAACAATCTCGGGACTTTGACGGGCAGCAATGAGTAGCGCTTGCTGAAGTGTCAGGATACGGACTTCGCCGAACAGGAGGCTTGCCGACAGGAAGATGACGGCTACTAATCTGCAGAAACGCACCATTGCTCTACTTATGCTAGCGACAGACTTCGAGTGCAGCGGATATACTTAGTCGCGTATGTGGAAGAGTTTGCTTTGTGTGCCGGTGATCGGAATGTCGCTGGGAGTCTATGTGTTCGATGCTCGGGCGGAGGGTGAAAAGATGGTTGAGGGTGGACCGGTCCTGTTGGTCGCAAATCAAAAAGACCGGAGTGTCAGCATCGTCAACACTCATACTGCAAAACAGGTTGCCGCCGTGGCCGATATCGGAGTGACTGGGCACGAAGTGGCGACTTCGCCTGATGGTCGCACTGCGTTTGTACCCATTTATGGTGATTCTGGAGTCGGCAAGCCAGGAACGGACGGACGCAATATGATGGTTATCGATGTTGCCGGGCGCAAGGTGACGGGCACAGTTGACTTCGGCCATCCTGTGCGGCCGCATTGTCCGATCTACGATCCTCACAGCAGTTTGCTTTACGTCACTACAGAGTTAGACCAGAGTGTGACGATTATCGACCCGCAGACCCTGAAGATCATCGGCGCTATCCCGACTACGCAGGCGGAATCGCACATGCTAGTCATCTCTCACAGTGGACAGAGGGGTTACACGGCGAATGTAGGTCCCGGCACGGTTTCGGTTTTGGATATGACAGCACGCAAGACACTAGCCGTTATTCCAATTTCTTCCATGACACAGCGGATCTCAATCTCGAATGATGACAGCATGGTTTTCACGTCCGACCAGACAAAGCCCCAACTGGCGGTCATTGATACCGCGACAAACAAGGTGAAAACTTGGGTGCCGCTTCCTGCGCCGGGGTACGGTACTGCCTCGACGAAAGATGGACGGTTTCTACTCGTAGCGATTCCGGCGAAGAACCAGATTGCGGTTGTCGATTTAGGCGAGATGAAGGTTGTCCGCTCGATCGATGTGCCGCCGGCACCCCAGGAGATCCTGGTCCGTCCCGACGGGAAAATAGCGTATGTTTCGTGCAATGTGAGCCATCAAGTAGCGTCGGTTGATGTATCTGAATGGAGAGTGCAGTCGCTGATCGAAGCAGGCAAAGGCGCGGATGGCCTTGCATGGGCCGAGTGATCGTCTGAGTATTTCATAACGGACCCGAAGGAGCACTGGTCAACTGCGTTCGAAGGAAAGGCCTGAGTAGTTAATAGTGCACCGACTGGAGCGTCTTTCCGCAGAGTCCAAATTACCTCGATTCCGAGCCGAGCACCGTTCATCATCAACTACATTGTCGACGATCTGAACGCATTCCCTGCCAAGCTGGCCGAGAACGAATTAGCGATCGATCCCTAACGCGAAAACGTTGACTATGGCCGATTTGCCTGGATTTGGGCGTCGCGGACTCTCTCATCATGCTCGGCATTCTCGGACTTCGCCCACCCCGCCAGACCTTTCCCGCCGCACGTGCGTCCGCGGAGAAAGCGCTAAACCTCGATAGCAACCATGCCGCCGCAGAAACGTCCCTTGGAACCATTTTTGATACATACTATTGGGACGCTCCCTCCGCAGAGCAGCGATTCAAGCGCGCCCTTGAGCTCAATCCGAATTCCGGCACCGCCCATCAGTGGTATGGTTCTCACCTGAGCGCGGTTGGTCGTAATCAGGAGGCGGTTGCCCTGGTCGAGGCGGCGCTCTCTCTCGATCCGCTTTCAGTCGTGATGAACGCATTCCTCGGCTTAACCTACTTCAAGGCTCGGCAGTTCACCCGTGCTGTCGAAGCGGCGCGGGTGGCCGTTGAGCTCGATCCAAATAACCCATTCGCGCATTACATTCTTTCGCGCACGCTATGCGGCACCGGCGCATCCGAGGATGCCGTTGTGGAGGCCGAAGCCGCCTGCCGGTTTTCGGCCAACCGACTGCCGTTCGCCGCGCATATCGGTTATGCCTACGCGCGAGCCGGGTACCGGGTGAAGGCACAGGCGGTTCTCGACCAGCTACAGGAGCTCCGAGCCACCAGATATGTAAGCGCCTACGAGACGGCCCTTATCTATCTGGCACTTGAAGATGTAAGCGCAGCCTTTCAATGGCTCGAAACCTCACTCCAGGAGCGCGCGGCCAAGCTGACGGAAATCCTTGATCCGGTGTTTGACGGCGTGCGCGGCCATCCGGTTTTGCACAAGATCATGTCCGAACTGGGCCTGACGCAGCAATCGGGCAGTGCACGGGTCAGAGAAAAGTAGGATTTCTTCTGACCAGTTTTCCCGCTGGCCAGTTTGGATACCCGCGTTGCGGCCACATCGCTCTGTCGCTGTGTTCGCCGGGCAAGACAATGCTCAGAAATCGTTGAGGTCAAGCAATTCATTGCCAATTTCGCTGACGCGTGGAACCAGCACGATGTTCCTGCGATGATTGTTTCGATCCTCGCTGGGCTGCTCCCGACGAGATTCGCAATGTACTGAAACAACGAAGGGGAGTCTTCCGAAAACTACTGGCTCCCCGACATGGATTCGAACCACGATTAACGGCTCCAAAGGCCGCTGTCCTACCATTAGACGATCGGGGAAGGGGCAGGAGCGTACGAATCTTAGTTTAACAAGCTGTCGTCAACTCTCACCAATCGGAATACAAAGTTCCGTCGAGGGCGGTTTTTTCGGAGCCACTCTTCACGTCAAAGACGCCAGGCGCACTGCTCGTTCCACCAACTGGAGTTTCCTCCATGATTATCCGCCAGGTTTGGTCGGAATTAGTAAGAGGGTCCTGCGGAACCTGGCGCAAGTAACCGTCCGTGACCAACTCCTGCAGCGACTCGGGTGCTTTTTGCTTATCGATTGTGTACTCGTCAATCATCGAACGTAACGTAAACAGATTGTTCCGCAAAACGCTCTCCTTGGAGCGAATGATTGATTTCTGATAGACCGGCAGGGCGATGGCGAGCAGGATGGAGATAATCGCCATGACGACCATAAGCTCGATAAGCGTAAAGCCCCGGTTTGAACGGAGCCGGAGTAGAAGGGCACGCATTCTCACCATTCCGCGTAAGCCGTCCCGTCGCTTGCTTTGTCCATGGTTTTCGAATAGATATCAAATACGTTTTGACCGCCCCAGGAAGTAGAGGTGGGTTCGTCCTGCATGCTGCGCTTACCCCAATCGGTGTCTCCGGTAAAGGGATCCTTGGGGACACGCCGGAGGAAGCGCATTTTTCCGGTTTGGCCATTGCCACTTAAAGTGTTAGCCATGGGTACCCCGTTGACCAAAGCGTCAAGAGTAAGCGGATAACAGTAAGCATCGTTACTGGTGGCCTGCAGCTTCCCGCTATCACAATAGTCTTTGTAGCGGTCAATCGCCGTTCGAACCTCACGCAAATCGTTCCGCAGTTCCTTCTCGCGCAGACGTCGAACCTGAAAACGCGCCATCGGAACCGCCATTGAAGTAAGAATGAGCAGAATAGTAAACGCAACGATCAGCTCTACAAGCGAGAAGCCTGCTTGAGAAGATCGCTGACAACGCGAAACCGCTTGACGACCAATCCGCACCGAGCCATGCAAAACGTTATTGATGAGGTACTCCTGGCGGCGGTTGCGGGCGCGGCTGGACAGGACCGGGCGAGAGTGGAAGCGTTGGAGCTGTGGGGACGGTTGAGGGCTGTATACCTTGCGCCGGTGCACCAGCAGCAGGGGAACTTGCCGGAAAGAGCGGAGCCGGACCGGATGGCACGGCAACACCGGCAGGCGTAGCTGGAGCGGTAGAACTACGCTGGACTCTCACAACACGTTCACTCCCTGCTAGCACACCTAGATCACTGCTCGCGGAAATTTCAGGTGAGCGCACAATGTGCGGGATCATAGCGATCAGGATTTCGTTATCTGTGCTCTTTTTGTCTTTGTTTCCAAACAAATATCCGAGTATTGGAATATTGGTGACTCCGGGCAAGCCCGAGATGGTGTTGTCTCGCTCGTGATCGGACAACCCACCCAGAACGCTAACCTCGCCATCTTTCATGCGAATGTCGGCTTCGTCCACCTGCTGACCGATGATAGGTTCCTGAACACCGGCGATGGTTTCAGTATTCTGGACATTTGAGATTTCGACTTTCACATGCATGCTGATATCTTCAGGACCGTTGACATGTGGCTGGAATTCAATCTGAGTTCCCACATCGACTTGTTGAAACTGCGTGGTTGCGTAAGGAATGGAGCCCGCGGTAGCAACGGCAGAATTTAGTGATCCTGACACGTACGGAATGCGACTGCCAATCTTAAGAGACGCCTTCCCACCATCCGTAGCTCGAACCTGGGGCCGCTGAATGATGTGCGTGGTGGCGTCGCTGAGAAGAGCCTGGACGATGGTACTAGGAAAGCTGATCGAGTAATCAGAACTGGAGAACCGGCCTGCCTGCGCCAGAGTAATCAATCCCGACGTGGTGGACGTCGAGGTGCCGGCGGACGAGGTGGTGGTGCCCGTATTGGAAGAAGAGGAGCTGGTCGTGCTTCCGCTACTGGTCCCGGTACCCGTGCCGGTGGTGCTGGAAGAGGACGTAGTCCCGGTGCTCGTAGCGAGCCGGGGAGTGAAGCTCAGCGGAGAGCTTAGGCCGCCCTGACCCAGAAGGGAAGCTCCGATATTAGTCTCTTTCTGCCTGTTGACTTGCATTACGATAACGTCAACGACAACTTCGGCTTTCGGCCGATCAAGGTCGTGAACCAATTTTTCAACCAGCATGATCGTGTCAACGGAACCACGGGCGATGATGGCGTTCTGGCTAGGCACCGAGAACACGCCTGTGGTGAGTTTCGCGCCAGTCCGAACCGCGTTGAAGATTTCGGTGAACTCGTTAGCAGTCGAAGCGTTCTGAATGTAGAAGACTTTCACTACCTCGTCCTGGTATTCCTGGCGTTTGGTGTCGCTTTCCTGAGTAACAAAGATTGCGTTGTGACTAATCGGCTTCCAAAATGTATGAGTCTCCAGGGCCACATAATTCAAAGCTTCTTCCAACGTGACGTTGTTCAAGTCAAGATTGGTAGGTTTGCCTGCCCCTACACCGCTATCGATTCCTGCGGGGTCGAAAAGGACATTGATGCCCGCTAGCTTGCTCACACTTTCATATAAAACCCGTGCTGGCTGATTGTTGATTTTAAGGCTGCTGATCTCGCTCGTAATCGGCCGGAGAGTGGGAGGGCCCTCAAGCGAGTTAATGCGCTTCTCCGTCTCTTGCCGGGCTTTCTGAGCCGGCGTTAAAACAGGAATCCCAGCCGGTCCCGCATTCCGCTCCTTGATCATCAGTGTTGTCTCACGAATGCCTTGAAGCGAGATTTGCGAGGATGGATCGGATACAAAAGCCTTCTGGAATTCTACAAGCGCTTGATCAAGCTGGCTACTAGCCAGCATCTTCCTTGCCTGAGCTACGTGGGCAGCCGCTGCTTTCCCTCGTAA
>CAXTMN010000111.1:0-3340 GCA_964245395.1 uncultured Bryobacteraceae bacterium | reverse complement strand
CGCTACTTCGTTCGGATCAGTTTGGATCGCCTGGTCGTAGTAGGCTAGCGCTGCATCGTAGTCTTTGGCAGCTTCTGCTTTGGCTCCCAACTTAAGAAAGTGATCCCCCTTTCGGGTGCGAGCCTCAATTCGGGGAACAGCCAAACACCAGACGCAGACCAGCGCCAAGAACGTTTGTAAATTAGTCGAAACTCTCAATATATGGCATCCTACATGCTAGACTACGAGGCGAATACCGGCCCAGGATCAGTTCTGTAAGTAAAAACTCGCAAAATCCGCCCCCAGCAGTACGGATGCTACTGCGAGTCGGCACGAAAAAGCCTAAAGACACTGTCGCATAAGAAGACTAATCTTCTCTTTCGGAATGCAAGACGCTGCTGCTAGGCATGTCGTGCAGAGCGGAATTGGCCTTTTGGATCAGGTTCGAAAAAGAGTACATCGAGTGCCGCAGCAAAGTGAAGGTAAAATACTGAGCGATAATCGCTCCGCCGGATATAACTACCATCTGCTGGAGCGGTTCGAGGCAGGTCTTGTGCTTACCGGGACGGAGGTTAAATCCGCCAAGGATGGCAAGATCCAGCTAAAGGAGAGCTACGCCGAGGTGAACGATCATGAGGCGTGGCTGCTCAACGCGCATATCAGCGAATATTCGCATGGCAACATCATGAATCATGCTCCCGTGAGGAAGCGAAAGCTGCTGCTGCATCGTTCAGAGATCGATAAACTTCAAACTGAGACCCGGGAAAAGGGGCTCACGATTATCCCGACAAAGCTTTACTTGAAAGGCGGACGGATCAAAATCGAGATTGCAGTGGCCAAAGGAAAGAAGTTTCACGATAAGCGGGAAGCAACGAAAAGCAAAGAAATGCAGGCGGAAGCCAAAGCAGAGATGGGCAGGCGATCGCGGCAGTAGGGCACCCGTCAAGTAAGGGCCAAAAACATGGATATTCGAGTTGACAGCACACCGATTGAGAAACTAACCGCAGACGCACTCGCGGTTATCTGCTTTGAAGCCGAGGAGCAAGGGACGGACCCTCGAGCCAGCGCGCCGGATGCGTCGTCCGATCCGGAGATTGCCGGACAGTCAGGCTGGTTGAAAGATCTGCGCAATTCTGGCGAGTTTACCGGCAAGTTGCACGAGATCGCCATCCTACATCGGCCGGAGGGAATAATGGCCAAGCGGCTCGTGGTTGTTGGCGGCGGGAAACGACCGAAGTTCACTGCCGACGAAGGGCGGAAACTGACCGGAGCCTTAGTACGCGTGATGAAAGCGAAAGGTATCCGAACGTTAGCTCTTCTTGAAGATGATGCCTTCGGAACCGACAATGCGGCGGCAGAGGTGGAAGGTGCGCTGCTTGGCGCCTGGGAAGCACATAAATACAAATCCGACCCGAAAAAGAACGAGAAACAGCTGGAGACCTTTGTGCTCGCAGTGTCGAGTGCCAAAGCGGGCGTGATCGAGGCAGCAGTGCGCCGGGGCGAGATCATCGCTGACGCGCAGAACATGGCCCGCGATCTGGTAAACGAGCCGGCGAACAAGTTAACACCGATCGCGCTTGCCGAAGCGGCTAGAGAGATGTCAGCCGAGGCCGGTTTGGAATGCGAGGTGTTTGACGAGCCGGCGATGCGCGTGCTGGGGATGGGTTCACTGCTCGGTGTGGCCCAGGGCAGCAGCAATCCGCCGTTCCTGGTGGTCATGAAGTACAAACCTTCTCAAGTCACGGGCGCCGATCATCTGGCGCTGGTGGGCAAAGGCGTTACCTTTGACACGGGCGGCATATCGATCAAGCCGGCGGACGGCATGGAAAAGATGAAATACGACATGGCGGGCGCTGCAGCGGTAATAGGTGCAATGAAAGCAATTGCGCAATTGAAACCAGCGGTACCGGTAACAGGCTATGTCCCGGTTGTGGAGAATATGGTGAACGGGAATGCCCAGCGGCCTGGCGACATCGTGACCTCTCTTTCCGGTAAAACAATCGAAGTGTTGAATACCGACGCGGAAGGCCGGCTGATACTGGCTGACACGCTGACATACGCGAATCGTAATGGCGCTACCCACATTGTGGACGCAGCAACGCTTACGGGTGCTATTGGGATCGCGTTGGGTCACTACAACATGGGCGCGTTTACGAACAACGCGGAGTTTCTCGAGCGGTTTTTAGCTTCCTCGCGAGCGGCAGGCGAAAAGGCCTGGCAATTGCCAATGGACGAGGAATATAAGGACTATCTCAAGTCAGCCTTTGCCGATTTGCCAAATATCGGCGGCCGAGCTGGCGGATCCATAACGGCAGCCTGGTTTCTACGCGAGTTTGCCGATCCAACTCCTTGGGTGCACCTGGACATTGCTTCCACAGCGTGGCTCGACGATGCGCGCCCTTGGCTTTCAAAGGGCCCTACTGGCGTTGCATTAAGATCCTTCGTGCAGTTAGCGCTTGACTGGAATCTTAGCCGCAATTGATGCAGCAGAGTGAGCTCTCTTTCTGCGTGACAAAGCCGTTATGCAGTCAATTCGCGGTAAATCCAAGTTTTCGCCATAATCCAGTTCCGCTTCACGGTTGATCGCGAAATATGCAAGACCTCTGCCGTTTCTTCCACCGACAGTCCTGCGAAAAAACGAAGTTCGATAATGAGGGCCTGCTGATTGTCAAGGATTGCTAGCCGTTTCAATGCACTGTCGAGAGCCTCAAGGTCGAGATCGGCCTTTTCGGGATTCGCGATTGCCTCATCGACCGTCACCTCTCGTAACCCGCCGCCCCGCTTTCCGGTTCTGCGGGCTCGTGCGTGGTCAACCAGGAGATTGCGAATGATGCTGGCCGCTACGCCGAAAAAATGCGCGCTGTTCTGCCATTCAATACGTGCATCCCCGGAGGAGCTGATCATTTTGAGATAGGCCTCGTTCACCAACGCGGTGCTCTGAAGCGTGTGTCCAGGACCCTCGTTGCGCATATAGCGGTTTGCGAGCCGATGTAATTCGCCGTAAACAAGCGGCAGCAGTTCCTCCAGCGCATGCTTGTCTCCCTGGCTCCAGGCTGAGAGTAATTCCGTTACTTGACCGGGCTCGGTTTGCATCCGCTGCTCTACTTGTAATCGCACGATTTTACTCCAGTCCTGGACCTTTTTCCTGCTCGTTCTCGCCTTCCTGGTTGACAGTCTAAAAAACTGTCAAGAAAAACGAAAGAGAACTCAATGAACATCAGATCAACATCAAGCATCTTTGCTGGTTCCGCACTTCTCATTGGACTTGCAACGTCATCGGTCCACGCGCAGATTCCAGGATCAGCTTTAGCATCGGGTATGCAGTCGGCATCTCCCGCACCTTCTGGCGTAGCAATTTCAC
>CAXTMN010000110.1:0-16292 GCA_964245395.1 uncultured Bryobacteraceae bacterium | reverse complement strand
GCAGAGAACGGCGCAACTGCCCTCCACATGATTTCGGCTTATCATCCGGATCTGGTTTTTCTCGATTTGGAAATGCCGGTCATGACCGGCTTCGAAATGATCCATCAGCTGCGGGCGACTCCTGCGCCGGTCGTGATCATTGTCACGGCATACGACCAGCATGCGATTCAGGCGTTCGAAGCTGGCGCAATTGATTACCTGCTTAAGCCCGTCAGTCAAACGCGTCTGCTGCAGAGCGTCGAACGGGCCCGTCGACTCGCCAAAAACCCTTTGCAGGTAGTCGAGCGGATTGGGCAGATTCAAACGCTCGCTCTCGGAGGCATCGAAGGCGGTCAGGTTCGAAAGGTCGTGGGCAAACTGGGCGATGAATACTTTCTGTTGAATATTGACGAGGTACTCGCGTTTCAGGCCGAAGGAGACCTTACCTGGATCGTTACGTTCAAACAGCGTTACTCGGCAACGCAAAACCTGAGCGCCCTCGAAGCGAAGCTGCGCAACACCGTCTTCCAGCGCATTCACCGAAGTGCCCTGGTCAATGTGAATCATATCCGCAAGATGAGCGTACTCAGTAGTCAGCGCTGGCTGATGACTTTGAGCAATGGCCTGGAATATGTCGTCAGCAAACGGCAAGCCAAGAACATCCGCCCGTTCTTACATTGGTAGTCACGCGCCCGTTCAACAGCAAAACTAACACGAAGCTGGTAGACCGGCGAAGCCAGTTTCGACTGGCCGTTCTTGTCCGCTCGTCGCCACCTGTAGCCCGTACATCCCCATTCTAAGTTCGCTTATAGAAAACCTCTGCTGATCTGCCACTGTGTGCGCTTAGCTGGAATTTCAGCTTGGCTTGCAAAGTCGGAACTATCAAAAGGGGATTGATTTCGTGGGAAGAATAACTATCATTGGTCTGCTCAGTGCTCTTATCGCTGCTAGCCCGGCCCTTGTGTCAGCACAGTCGCTCGGCAATGCAGGAACGATCAACGGAGTAGTGAACGACCCGTCAGGCGCAACGGTACCAGGCGCTACCATTACTGCGGTCAATCCTGTTAGTGGGTATACCCAAACCGCCAAATCCAGCGCTAACGGTGAGTTCCGTCTGACAAACTTACCACCGAATCCCTATCACCTGGTCATTTCGGCGAGTGGGTTCGCTCAGTTTACCGGGGATGTCATCATACGAAACGCCGTACCCATTGATATTCATCCCAACCTCTCCCTCGCCGGCGCCGCAACTACGGTGAATGTGGAGTCTACTAGTGCTGACCTGGTTGAAAACGATCCTACGCCGCACGAAGATGTGGATCGAAGTGTTCTGTCGAAGCTGCCGTCGTTTGATCCCGGAACCGGATTGAGTCAGGCGATCACTTTCAGCACGGGCGCTGTTGCCGCCGATGCCAACGGCTTCTTTCACCCGCTGGGAGATCACGCACAAGTGTCATTCGTAATCGACGGAGAGCCGATCAGTGACCAGCAGAGTAAGGTCTTTTCCACTCAGTTGCCTACCAGTGCTATACAGAGCATGGAACTAATTACCGGCGCGCCTCAGGCAGAGTTTGGCGACAAAACGAGTTTGGTCGACCAGATCACCACCCGATCAGGGCTCGGCGCGGGCAAGCAGTTCGGAAGCGTCGAGACATACTACGGAACCTTCGGCTCGACGGGCGGAGATGTCAGTTACGGTTTTGGAAACGAACATTTTGGGAACTTTATTGCGCTTGACGGAACCCGTAGCGGTCGATTCTTCGACACCCCCGAGTTCCTGCCGTTTCACGACATCGGGAACAACCAAACGATCTTCGACCACTTCGATTACCAGCCGAATGGAGACGACGCCTTTCACTTGAATGTCTTCCTTGCCCGGAACTGGAGCCAGATTCCCAATAGTTACGACCAGCTCACTCAGGACCAACGTCAAAGAGTCCTGACCTGGAACATCGCTCCCGGATATCAACACACCTTTAGCGGTCATACGCTGCTCACCGTTAACCCGTACGCCCGCAAAGATCAGTTCAACTACTATCCCAGCGCCAATCCCTTTAACGACACGCCTTCCACCCAGAGCCAGAGCAGACAGTTGTTCGACTATGGGATACGAGCCGATCTGGCCATTAATAAGGGCCGGCACAACCTCAAGATCGGTACCGATCTCAAGCAGACTCGGCTAATCGAATCCTTCAACTTCGGCATCACCGATCCCACCTTCAACGCCGTTTGCAACGACGGAAGCGGCAATGCTATCACCGATTCGAGCGTTATCGACCCAAATACTTGCCAAGCCCTTGGCTATGCGGCAAATCCGAACCTGCAGGCGGGCTTAATCCCCTTCGATCTCTCACGTGGAGGCAGCCTGTTTCAATACCGCGCGACTCACAACATCAATCAATATGCCTTTTACGCCCAGGATGCCATCACTTTTGGAAACCTTCTCCTGAACGTCGGGCTCCGCGGAGACATGTACTATGGCCTCACGTCGGCTAGCGCAGCCGAACCGCGCGTCGGCGCTGCTTACAACATCAAAAAAACAAACACGGTCCTTCGTTTTGCCTACACCCGGACCTTTGAAACTCCCTTCAATGAAAACCTGCTGCTCTCGAGTGCTTCCGGTCTCACCAATGGCCAGGCACTTGCCGTTTTAGGTGTAAACGCGACCCCGGCTATCTCTCCCGGCAGAAGAAACCAATTCAATACCGGCTTTCAACAAAGCATCGCCAAATACCTGATCATCGATGCAGATACTTCTGGAAGTACACCACCAACGCATACGATTTCAGCGTTCTTCAAAACACGACTATTACTTTCCCCATTGCCTGGAACAAATCCAAGCTGGACGGGGTAACCGGGCGGGTGAGCACGACCAACATTCATGGCTTTATGGCCTACTGGACCACCGGACACACCCGAGCCCGCTACTTTCCCACGCAATCCGGAGGGCTGCTGAATACGTCCACCGTTCCCCCGGGCGTTTTCAGGATTGACCACGACCAGGCTCTTCAATCGACCGTCGTAGCGCGCTACCAACGTCCCCACAATGCCGAATACGTCAGCTGGATCTGGCGCTACGATAGCGGCCTGGTCGTTAGCGGAGTGCCTGATGTGGGCACCGCGATTTCAACTCTCACCCCTTCGCAACAGGTCGATATTGGGCTCGCCTGTAACGGGGTTCCTGCAACTTTGGCCGCGCCCTTCAATGCAAATACCTCGTGCACCAATGGCTCCTCGAAGCTGCTGGCACTGCCGCAGACCGGAGCGGAGAACGATGACCACAATCCGGCTCGTGTAAAGCCAAGAAGCGTTTTCGATTTGGCTATCGGCACCGACAATCTTCTTCATGCTGAAGGTTCACGTCGCATCACCGCGTCCCTCCAGGTTGATAACCTGACAGACAAAACTGCCGTTTACAATTTTCTTTCCACCTTCAGCGGCACACATTTTTTACAACCGCGGACGGTAGTCGGCAGAATCGGCTTCACCTTTTAACACGAGTTTCACAGCCGCATTGAAGACTACGTCGAACATGGCAGAAGCAGCGAACGCTAGCCGTGACAAAATCTCATTCATGACTACCTCGCCCTCAGGACTTGCACCGATCGCCGCCCGCTCACTCGGATGGTCTTTCGCTCTCGCTGTTCTTCTCGTGATCGCTGGATTTCTCGCCATCATTGTTCCCCTTGTTGCGGGTCTCACCATCACCTTGATGATCGGCTGGCTGCTGGCCATTGTCGGCGTTTTCCATTTCCTGTTCGCCTGGAAGCACCACTCGACCAGCAATTCATTATGGGAACTGCTCCTCGGCCTCATCTATCTCATCGCCGGTGTTTACCTCATTCTTCATCCTGTCGCAGGGCTGACCTCTTTGACTCTGCTGCTCGCCAGCTATCTGCTCTTCAAAGGCGTTCTCGAGATCGTCCAATACTTCCGGCTTCAGCCGCGGCACGGATCCATGTGGCTGCTCGTGGACGGGGGCATCAACCTCCTGCTGGCGATAGCCATCTGGAGTTCCTGGCCTTTCAGCTCAGTTTGGGTGATCGGAACCCTTATTGGCGTCAGTATTCTTTTTACCGGCTTCTCACGCCTCATGCTGACGTTTGGCGCCAGACGCGCCTTGACCGCCTAAAGCATCAGTTCGGGAGTCGTTGCTCGGGCAGGAACTCAATTCGCTCCTCTGCGGCAGCCTCCACTGCGTGCCGCGAAAACGGCAGCTGATGGTAATTCCCCTCGGCCCATCCCTCAATGAGATCACCGTAATGCCGGTCGCCGGGAACGCCCGACTCACCCGGAACGTTGGTTATCACAGACTGGTCCCAGTCATAGAGGTCAATGATCTCGCGGTACGACGCGCCATGCGCCTGGCTGTAGTCAGGACCCCCAGTCGCATTCACCGTATACCCATCGCCGGGTCGGGCCTGTGGCGGCAACGCGAAGCTGGCACTGTGCAACGGATGAACGAAGTAAGCTTTGTGCAAGTTCCCCCACGTCCACTGCGACTCGTCTGCACCCAACCGCCCTTGTATCTCCGCCAGACTCGCGCTCAGAGTTCTCGATAAGATCTGGTCTTTTTCTGGATTCGCTGTAAGCTCGCGAATCAGCACCTCCGGGGCCAGCCGCGTCGAGGAAAGACCCTTCGGAAGCAAAGCCCGGTGAATGTGTTCAATCCAGACTTCATACACCAGAGCGGGCCTTGAAGGGAGGCTCACGTTGCCATCCCAACTCAGTAATTGGTTGCGCACCTCGACAGCCTTGTCGTTTCCGGCAGGGTTCCAGGTCTTCAAAACTGCCTGAAAATCGCGTGCCGGCAGCGAAACCGTATCCTGCTGCATGCGCGCAAAGTCGCCAACCGCAAACTTCGCCCCTGTACTCAGCATCTCCACAATCCGGTCGTACCGGGTGGGTGACGCCCAGGCGTAACCCAGCTCATGAGCGTAGCCCGGCGGCAGAATGTCGTGATTCGCCGTCGCAATAAAGTGCCGGGCCGGGTTGTATGACCAGGGGTTTTCCGCCGCCGGGAGAAAACCGGTCCACTCATACCCTCCGTCGCCCGGAACAGGAAACAGCCCCGGCCAGCCCTTCCGCACCGGAGCCAGCCCCGCTGCAATCCATCCGATGTTGCCTTGACGATCTGCGTACACCAGGTTTTCAGAAGGAATTTTGTAAGTCCCGACCGCCTCCCGAAACTCCTCCCAATTCTGACTGCGCGCCAGCTTTAACGCGGGCAGGTAACCCGCGCCCCCCGGTTCGCTTCCCACCCACTTCAGGGCGTAAGCGCGATGTTTGCCCGCATCTTCATAAATCACCGGGCCATGAACTGAGTACTTCAGTTGCACCTGTTGCGCCTCACTGCCCTTTACGGCAACGCTCTGCCCTTCCAGCTCGAATTTGCGCCAGCCGCTCCCGAACCGGTATTCCGTCGCGTCCTCCGGATTGATCTTCTCCACGTACAGGTCTTCTTGATCGATACCCACAATGGTGAATCCCCAGGCAATGTTCTCGTTGTGACCGAGCGCTATGCCCGGAAGAGCCGGCTCCCCCGCACCGATAACATTCCATCCCGGAGCAACCAGGTGTACTGTCTTGCGCAGCGACGGCAATTCGATTCCCCGATGTGGATCGTTCGCCAGCAGCGGCTTCCCCGTTCGCGTCATCGTCCCGTCCACCACCCAGTCATTGCTGCCTTGCTCGCCAGGAAAATGAACTGCCCCAATCGCGGCCATGTAGTCCTTTACCACTGCGGCAGTGATGTCTGCCGGGTCCAGACCCTTGGGCAAAAGCAGCGGAATGTGCGGCTCCGGAGGAAACAGCCGCGCATCTTCTTCAAGGCCAATCTTCTTCACGTCAAGCGTCCGGTTCACCTCCTGCAATAAGTTGCCCGTCATCAGTAAACCGGCCACGCGAGCGGTCACGTCCTCCGCACGCCACAGTCCCGGGTCGAATCCCGCCAGCTTGAATTCCGCCGGGCGCTGTCCCTGTAGCGAAGCGATGTAAGCATTGATTCCGCCCGTGAACGACGAGGCAATCATCTTGGCATCAGATGAGTAACTGCGCCACTCTTCGTCCCAGTCCCCCCGATACCGCACCAGCCGCGCCATCCGATCGCGCGACACATAAGAGCGCCCTAGCGCCTCCGCCAGCTTTCCCGTTCCGATCCGTCTCCACAGATCAATCTGAAACAGGCGATCCTGCGCCGTGATGTATCCCTGAACAAAGAACAGATCGCTCGAGTTCTTTGCGTAAATGTGCGGAACCCCCCACTGGTCCCGAATCACTTCGACCCGCTCTTTGAGGCCGCTCACTCGCAATTCCTTTGAGGAGATCGGCATAAATCGGGGAAACACGGCTAGCGCAGATATCAGGCACAGGATCGTGACACAACCTCGCAAAATCAGCTTCGGCATTGTATAAGCTTAGTCGAGCTTCGACCAAACATCTCGTGTCCATGCCGCCTCCCTCTTGTTCTCTTCCTCGCCGCTCGTTCTTGAAAATAGCCGCTTCCTGCACCGCGCTGCCGGTGCCGGTCTTTGCCCAGAATGCCGGGTTCACTATGCTTGGCTCCAGCACGCCCGGGCCCCTCAAAGGTTGGCTCACTCATGGAACACAGCGCTTTCAACCGTTCACGGCTACTTGGCAAAACGCTGCCACCCCCGCCTCTCCCGGCATCCGCATCGAGCCCACCCTTTCCAAACAGGAGATTCTTGGATTCGGCGCGGCCTTTACCGACGCTTCTTGCTTCCTGTTCAGCCAGCTTGCGCCCGAGGCTCGCACCCGCCTCTTGGCCGAGTTTTTCGCATCGGACGGCCTCCGCTTCAATGTCTGCCGTACCTGCATCGGCTCAAGCGACTACTCCCGCAACGCCTACAGCTTCGACGATTCCTCTTCGCCTGACCCTGCGCTCAGCCACTTCTCCATCGATCACGACAAAGCCTATATCCTCCCTGCCCTGCGTGACGCCCGCAAAGTGAATCCTGCGCTCTTTCTCTTCTCTACGCCCTGGAGTCCGCCCGGCTGGATGAAAGCCAATAACTCCCTGCTCGGCGGCTCCATGCGCAAACACTACTTCGCTTCCTACGCCCAGTACTTCGTCAAGTTCCTGCAAGCCTACTCGGCCGAGGGCGTGAAGATCGACGCCGTCACTGTCCAAAACGAACTCGATGCCGATCAGGACGGCAGCATGCCAGCATGCCTCTGGGGCCAGGAGTACGAAGGCGATTTCGTCAAGCTACACCTCGGCCCTGCTCTTCAGAAACTCAGCCCCTCGACGCGCATCTGGATCATCGACCATAACTACAATCTGTGGGGCCGCGCGGTTGACGAACTCGAAGATCGTGATGTCTGGAAGTATGTCGATGGCGTCGCCTGGCATGGTTACCTCGGAGAGCCCTCCAGCATGACCCGTGTCCACGACGCTTTCCCCGAAAAGCACATGTACTGGACCGAGGGCGGCCCCGATTACCGTGACTCCGATTACCTCACCGATTGGGCCAAGTGGTCTTCTCTCTACGCCGGCATACTGCGCAATTGGGCCCGCTGCATCGTCGGCTGGAACCTCGCGCTCGACGAGAAAGGTCGGCCCAACATCGGCCCGTTTAGCTGTGGCGGCCTCGTCACCATCGATTCCAAAACGAAAGAGATCACTCGCAGCGGCCAGTATTGGGGATTCGCTCATTACTCGAAAGTCGTCGAGCGTGGCGCACGCGTCATCGTTTCAGAAGGCGACCTCCCCGGCATCGCTCACGTGATCTTCCGCAACCCCCGCGGCTCACACGTTGCCGTGGTTACCAATAGCGCCGATCACGCCCAGCAATGCCCCTTGCAGCTCGGCGGGTATCAGACCCAACTCGACCTTCCAGCCAGCTCCGTCGTGACCCTAACCTGGTAGATCGTACCTTGTCACCGGCTTCACAGCTTGGAAAGCCCTGCAGAGGCGTTGTCCCATTGTTCTATCAGTAGTTATCCCAACCAACTCAAGTATCGGTTACTAACTTGTTTATAGCGTCAAGCTTCTTCATCTCAGCGAGTAGGCGACCGCCGCTTTAGCGGCCTAATTAACTAACTTAATAAATAGTTGGTGCGTATTCACATCGACATTCATAGCCGCGACATCCAGACTTGTTGTTACCGATTGAGCTGTTGCGGAGTAAGTCAGTGAAATTCCGATCCGCCAAATAGAGTGCGGTAGGGCACCGCTTAACTTACGATTCATACCAGGGATCCTTTCGAATAGCACGTCATTAGCGCAGAAGTGAGGCTATCACTCCACCTCAAATCCGTTCCGTTCTCGCCGGCTTCAGTTAGGTGCGGGTTCCTCTTTCATTACCAATAGCGGCTAATCACGCCAGCAATGCCCATTGCAGATCGGCACCTGTATAGCAACTGGACCTTCCCCCGTCGTGACCCTGAGTCTGGCAGATCGTAACATTACTGCAGTACTGAACCGGAGTACTGCGAATGATTCGAGTCAGACAAGTCTGATTTGACAATTCTGTGAACCCAATGTAAGAATCGGAACAAAGTCTTTCTAAGCTTCTGGAGTCTGTTATGCCCCTGTCGGCCCTGCGCCTTGTTTCGCGCTGGAGAACCAGTCTTCGTTCCCCAGCCATTTCACGCTGCTTCAGCGATTGTGATGCCAAAACGGCTGGCGTCCACTTCCGTTCTCTCACTCTTGGTTTTTCATTCCTTCTGCGTTCGTTAGCCGTACCGGTTGTGCTCGGACTTCTTTCACCGCCGGCAATTTGGGCCCAGAACACCAACTCAGGCGAGATTCGCGGCGTCGTTAGTGATCCCACCGGTGCCGTTGTTCCTGGCGTTGCGGTTACTATTCTAAACGTCCAGACGGGTGTCTCTCGCGATCTGGTCACCAACAGCTCCGGCGTTTACGACGCTGTATCCATCCTGCCTGGCGACTACAGTCTTACTTTTTCCAAAGAAGGATTCGGCAAGCTCGTCCGTACCGGCATCGAAATCACCGTTAATCCGGTCGCCATTGACGTGCAGTTGTCAATTGGCTCCGCCGTGCAGCAAGTCCAGGTCAGCGAACAGGTCCCTCTCCTGCAGACTGAGAACGCTGAGCAGTCCACCACGTTAGAAGCAAAGACTATGCAGACCCTGCCCAATGTGGGTCAGGATTGGACGAACTTTACCCGCATTTTGCCCGGTGCTTCTGGCTCCGGCGAAGGCGTCTCTGTCAACGGCAGCTTGCCCTTCTATTCAAACTTCCTGTCCGATGGAGCGAATGTCTCCCTGCCGCACAGTTCGAACTTTGATTCGATGGTCTTCGAAGACGTAGCTGAAGTGCAAATGGAAACCTCTAGCTTCTCTGCCCAGTACGGCGTTGGCGGCGCGGTCTTCAACCAGATCAGTAAGAGCGGCACCAATCAGTTTCATGGCTCCGTCTATGAATACTTTCAGAATGATGCCTTGAACGCGACCAACTTCTTCTCTCATACCGTTCCGCATCTGCGCTACGACAACTTCGGAGGGGCTGTTGGTGGCCCGATCATCAAAAACAAGCTGTTCTTCTTCTTCAACGCTGACAAGATCATCAACAATGGCAGTTCTTTCTTCAGCAACACCTATCCGACTGCTGCGGCCCGTACGGGTGATTTCTCCGCTTACCCCAATATCATTTATGACCCGACGACCCGCCTGCCATTTGCGAACAACACCATACCCACCAATCGGCTTGATCCATTAGCGCTCAGCTTTCAGTCCTTGATCCCACTCCCGAATCGACCGGGCATCGTCAATAATTGGGTCGGAAACCTGCCCTCTAGCTCACCCTTCATGCGCTACTTCGGACGTGCCGATTATTCGTTGTCGGACAAAAACCGCCTGACCCTTTCGGTCACTCAGCGCGATAATCCTGAGTACAATCCGTCACCGGATGCTCCGCTCGACACCACTACGGCAGACATCGTTAGCTACAATGCTCAAATTTCCGATGTCTGGACTCCTACCGCAAACACGGTGAACGAGTTTCGCTTCGGCTTCACCCGCCAGGGTAACTACTTCGTTCCTCCTACATACGGCACTGGCCTGCCTTCTAAACTTGGCTGGAACTATGCAGAGGCCGATATAGCCCCGCAGCTGAATTTTACCGGCGGTTCCTTTAGCAATGTTGGCCCCGGTACCAATGCGATCTACGTCGAGAACAGTTTCGAGCCGTCGGACGTGGTCACTTTGATTCGCGGTAAACACATCCTCAAGTTCGGTGGCGAACTGTTGATGTATCAGGATAACTCTACGCCTTGGGGCAACATCAATGGTGGAACGTTTAATTTCAGCGGTGCGTTTACGCAGTCTGCACCTCTCAAGGGTACTGGCGGATTAGGTTACGCCGACTTCCTGCTGGGCGATGTCAGCAGTTGGAATGCCAGCGTTACCCCTATCGTCGGCTTCCGCCAGAAGAGTCCGCAGATGTTCATCCAGGATGACTGGAAGGTTGCTCCCAATCTGACCGTCAATCTAGGTCTTCGCTACGAAATCCAGGGTGGCTGGAGCGAAATCCATGGTCGGTTCGGCGTCTTCGATCCTACGGTCATTAATCCCGCCACGGGCACCTACGGCGCTATGCGCTTCGGAAATCAGGACGGCAAGACCGATTTGCAAGCGCCCGATTACAAAGTTTTTCTTCCGCGGCTTGGGTTCGCTTGGTCGCCGATCAAGAACTGGGTTGTGCGCGGCGGCGCCGGTATTTATAACTACGGCTGGGGTATTGACACCTATGCTGGCGGCGCAGAGGGCGTCGGCACCAACAGCCACGGCTCGCTCACTCAGACCAATAACGTCGCCCCGGTTTTTGGGCTGAGTCAAGCCACTTACGCGAATCTTAATTACACCGGCACCAGCTTGTCGCCGAGCTCCTTTAATGGCCAGGGTGTCAGCTATTACCCCTATCACACACCCGTCGCTCGCAACTATCAGTGGTCGTTAAGTCTCGAACATCAGTTTGGTAATGGTTTCTTTGTGCAGACAGCCTATGTAGCCAGCCATAGCACTGCGCTTTCCTTTCCGATTGATCTGAACCAGGTTCCGCCCAACCTCTTAGCTGCCAGCGTGAACAGCTCGAATAACCAGGCTTTGCGTCCCTACCCGCAATTCTCTTCGATCAGCGCTAACCTGTTTAACGGCATTTCAAATTACAACTCCGCCCAGGTCACCGTCTCGAAGCGTATGAGCTACGGCCTCCAGTTTGATTTGAACTACACCTGGTCTCATATGCTTGATGATCAGGACTCATCTGGTTGGGGCAGCCATGATGGTGGCCAGGTCTACCAGAACGCTTACAACCCGAGCGCCAACTATGGCCCGTCTAACTTCGACATCCCACAAATGTTTAAGGGAGATGTCAGCTATCAGTTACCGTTCGGCAAAGGTCGTGCTTTCCTGAATCAGAATAACTTTGTCGATGCTGTTATCGGTGGCTGGCAGCTGTCTACATTGTTTGTTCTTGAGTCAGGCACTCCCTACACTGTGACTGTCGGGACCAATAACAATAGCGGTGCTCTTGCTGGCAACTGGTATCCCAATCTGGTCGGTAATCCGAATCTGTCTAACCCTAGTCTCTCGGAGTTTTTCAACCCCGCTGCTTATGCAATTCCCACCGCCGGCACCTTCGGCAACTCCGGCCGCAATACCTTACGCGGCCCTGGAGTGGAGGATGTCGATATCTCTCTCGGGAAGAACTTCCATATACCCTTACCCCGAGAAATCGGCAATCTCCAGATACGCTTCGATGCGGTAAACGGGCTGAATCATCCCAACTTTGCCAATCCGAACGCAGGAATTGGCAATGGCAACGCGGGAACCATCACGTCCATTACCAGCAACTACAATTCCACCGCGAATCCGTTCGGCTCCCGTCGGCTTCAACTAGGTGCGCGCTTTTCTTTCTAGCTACTTCTCAGTTAGGCTTTCAACAGCAGGTTGACTTCTCGGTCATCCTGCTGTTTTGCATAAAAACATGCTCTTCCGCTCGGCCTCTATCTCGCTGGCTTTCCTGGTTTCTTTAGGTGTCGCCCGCGCTCAGTCCGGTTCGTCGCCGCAACTTCATGCCCGCCAGGCTCAGGAGGCTCTTCGATCTGGCAACTCTCAGCGGGCCATCGCCGAATACAACGCCGTTCTCGCCGATGATCCAAACAACCTCGATGCACACGCCAATCTCGGCGTCACTTATTTCTTTGCCGCCGATTTCTCCCACGCCATCGAACAACTTCATGCTGCTCTCAAAATTCAGCCGAATGTCCCGAAGCTCACTGCTCTCCTGGGGATGAGCGAAAAGCGCTTGGGTGAAATCCACGAAGCCCAGGCTGATCTCACAAATGCCTTCCCGCGTCTCACCGGGGACAAACTTCGCGTTGACGTCGGCCTCGAGCTGATCGAAGCCGATTACGCTCTCAATGATCTTGGCAAAGCGGCCGAAGTGGTCAACGTTCTCCGCCAGCTCAAACCCACTGATCCCGATATCCTCTACACCGCCCACCGCATCTATTCCGATCTGGCTGACGAGACCACCCTCGCCCTGGCCATGACCGCCCCTCATTCGGCGCGTATGGATCAGCTCATGGCCCATGAACTGGCCCGCCGCGCAGACAACGAGGGATCCATCGCCGACTACCGCGCGGCCCTTAAGCTCGAGCCTCATCGCGCTGACCTCCATTACGAACTCGCTGAAATGTTGTACGGCTCCTCAGTCCCTGCCGATCAGGCCGAGGCCGAGAGCGAATACAAGGCTGCCCTCATCGACAACCCCTACGACGAGAGGTCTGTCAGCCGCCTCGGCGATCTGGCCCTGAAACACTCCGATAACCAGACCGCACTGCAGTATTTCTCCCACGCCTACCAACTCCAGCCCAACGACCCCGACGCGAACCTCGGCCTCGCCCGCGTCCTCATGTCTCTCCACGAACCTTCCAAAGCCGAACCCCACCTGCAACGCGCCATTCAAGTCGAGCCCTACAACGCCATGTCCCATTACCGTCTGGGCGTCGTCTACCGCGAACTAGGCAAGCCCGAGGACTCCCGTCACGAGATGGCCGAATTTGAGAAGCTGAAAAAAATGAAAAACAATCTGCAGGACCTTTATCAAGCCATGCGCCTCCAACCCGGCAAACAGGAAGCCCCCGAATCCGGCATGCCCAAATAGAAGCTAAATCACAGCATTGCTCGTCTTCTCTGGACATGCGGATACAAGCACTCAAATTACTGAGAAAAGCTTTGGGAGACGACGCTGCCGAGTTCCGCGATGGACAATGGCAGGCGATCTCCGCACTGGTTCAACGAAGAGCGAGGCTCTTGGTCGTTCAGCGAACCGGATGGGGCAAGAGCGTTGTCTACTTCCTCGCAACGAGACTGCTTCGGGACCTCGGAGCCGGCTGTACCCTTCTCATCTCACCGCTCTTGTCGCTGATGAGAAATCAGATCGCGGCTGCTAAAAACATCGGCGTGAGAGCGGAGATGATCAATTCTACAAATCAATCTGATTGGACCCGGATTGAAGGGCAGCTCTTTCGCAACGAGGTTGATGTGCTCCTGATCTCGCCAGAGCGGCTGAGTAACGATGATTTCGTCACTCGCTGTCTGTTGCCCATAGCTAACCGGCTCGGCCTCTTCGTGGTAGATGAGGCCCATTGCATCTCCGACTGGGGCCACGATTTCCGCCCCGACTATCGCCGGATTGTGAGAATCCTCAGAGCGCTCCCTCGAAACATTCCTGTTCTAGCAACAACTGCTACAGCAAACCAGCGGGTGGTCGAGGATATTGTCGAGCAACTCGGGCCGAATTTGGAAGTTCAGCGTGGTTCGCTCACCCGGAGAAGTCTTCGTCTGCAAAACATTTACTTGCGCACGCAGAGTGAGCGCATGGCGTGGCTGGCAAAGGTTGTGCCGGATCTGCCCGGCAGCGGCATCGTCTACACCATCACTGTAAGGGACTCGAAACTCTTGGCGCAGTGGTTCACATCGAGAGGCATCAACGCTGCTTCCTATCACGGCAGCATGGACACCGATGTTCGAGAGAGTCTCGAGAACCGCTTGCTCAACAACGACGTAAAAGTCCTGGTGTCTACCGTCGCTCTCGGGATGGGCTTTGATAAACCCGATCTTGGCTTCGTTATCCATTTCCAGCGGCCTGCTTCTGTCGTCCACTATTACCAGCAGGTCGGTCGGGCCGGGCGCGCAGTCGATGATGCTTATGGAATCCTGCTGAACGGCGAAGAAGACGACGACATTGCAGACTACTTCATCCGAACTGCCTTTCCTTACGCGCAAGACGTAGGCCAACTCCTGGACGCGATGCAGACCGCCAATCGTGCGCTGAACCACAACCAGATTCGGCAGCGGGTCAATTTGTCGGCAGGAAAGATTGAAAAAATCCTGAAGTTCTTGCTGCTTGAATCGCCGGCGCCCATCCAGAAAACAGACTCCACCTACGTGCTTAACCCGGTTTCCTGGATAATGCCAGTCGATCGCATTGAACGGATTACCAACCTGCGCCGGCAAGAGCAGGAACGAATAAAACGATACATGCTCAACGAGACCTGCCTGATGCAGTTCTTGGCTGAGGAACTGAGCGATCTCGATTCTGGGCCCTGCGGCAAGTGCTTTTGCTGCGCCGGTACGCTCTTACAAGAAGGCTATCCGGACGATCTTGCGCAGGCCGCCGTTACCTTTCTGGACCGCTTGGAATATTCCATCAAACCGAGAAAGGAATGGCCCACCGGTCTGACCACTCCGGAGATGCGCGGGTACATTGCGGCTGAGCATCAAGCTCGGGAGGGAAGATCATTATGCCGGTGGGGCGATCCCGCCTTCGGCTCACTGGTGCGAAGGGGCAAACAGCAGGATCATCGCTTCGATGACCGGCTTGTCGATGCGGCGGTTCGCCTGATAAGAAGCAATTGGAACCCCTGTCCCAAGCCAACCTGGATCACCTGCGTCCCGTCTGCGCGTCATCCGCTCCTTGTCCCGGACTTCGGTCGGCGGCTCGCAGGCAGTTTAAAGCATCCTTTTCTGGAATGCATCTCAAAGATCAAGGACACTGAACCCCAAAAGACGCGAGCCAACAGCTATCATCAAGCTCAGAATTTGCTCGATTCTTTCGCGGTCGATCAAAGTTTAGTCAGGCCAGGGCCCGTGCTGCTCGTTGACGACATGGTTGATTCACGGTGGACCTTCACCGTCCTGACGGTTCTCTTGCGCAAGGCTGGAAGTGGGCCCGTCTCTCCATTCGCCCTTGCGGACAGTTCCTCGCAGGATACTGATTAATAGATGGATTTAGAGTCGATTCTAACGCCCGATACACAAGCGGTACTCCTCCTATGCGGGCAACTCGGCCAAAAAGAAGCAGACAGCACCCTGCAGCCGTTAAATCTTCGTCAGTACAACACGTTGGCCGGGTGGTTGAAAACGGAACGCCTTCGTCCGGGCGACCTGCTGACCTCCGCAGGCCAGGCCAGACTTGGTGGACTCTCGGTCCCTGAGATCACTCCGGATCGCCTTACGCCGCTCTTGCAACGAGGCGGCGCTCTCGCCCTGATTGTGGAGCGCTGGGCCAGAAGTGGTCTTTGGGTTATCAGTCGCAGTGATGGTTGCTACCCAGATCGTTTAAAGCGGTACCTTGGGCCCTCAGCTCCGCCCTTGCTCTACGGTGTCGGCTGCAAAGATCTGCTTAACCGTGGTGGCCTCTCGGTCGTTGGATCCCGCAACCGGTCCGAAGAAGATGGCGAATTTGCACGTCGCGTCGGTGAACATTGCGCTAAACAGAGCATTGTCCTCGTATCAGGCGCAGCCAAAGGAATCGACCGGGACGCCATGTCTGGCGCTCTTGATGCGGGAGGATGGGCTCTCGGAGTTCTAGCCGAAGGCTTGGCCAAAACAGCTACTTCGGGCCAATACCGATCCGGCCTGGTAAACGACCGTCTGACCCTGGTCTCTACCTCCGACCCGGATTCGCGATGGTTCACGCACACCGCCATGGACCGCAACAAACTCTTATACGGTTTCAGTGAAGCTACCCTCGTCGTTTCAAGCTCGGCCGATTCTGGAGGGACCTGGACCGGCGCAATCGAGGCGCTCGGGCACGGTAAAACGAGGGTGTTTGTCAAGTCCACCGGCGTCCAGGCACCGGGAAATCCGAAGTTGCTGCGCATGGGAGGCGTCCCGTTCCCTCCCGAGCCGTGGGACGACTGGTCAGCTCTGTTCAAGGTTCCTGAACCAAAAGTTGCGACGGCCCCCTCAGAACAGCTGAATAACAGCAATGGTGCAAACCACGCTCCGCTCCCTGAGAGCCAAGAGGTAATTACAAC
>CAXTMN010000109.1:0-16347 GCA_964245395.1 uncultured Bryobacteraceae bacterium | reverse complement strand
GCTATAACGTTCCGCCCTTTTCAGAACTGTTGCCGGTGACATTGCCATCGCGAAAGGAGACGTTTCAGCGCAGTTTTGTAGCGGCCGAGCTGACGGCATCAGGAAGGGAAAGCCTGATCTGCAGAATCGAAAGCGATGCCGAGAAGAGTAACCAGCACTGGGAGATTCTCCCTTATCTGGCCGACTATCAAGATCCTGGAACTCCCAAACCCGGAGCTGTGGTGTTGGCTAGTGTGAATGCAGGTGGAAAACGGCTGCCGCTTTTGGTGACAGAGAATTATGGGCGCGGCCGGACTGCGGTATTTGCCACTGGTGGCAGTTGGCGCTGGCGCATGCAGCAGCCCGTTGGCGACCAGAGTCAGGAGACGTTCTGGCGTCAGCTGTTGCGGTCACTGGTGGGCGCGACGCCGACTCAGATTGTCGCTTTCTCGCCACAAACAGAGCTTGAAGACGACGGCCATGTTCAACTGCGAGCGGAAGTTCGAGACAAGACTTATCTTCCCGTCAGCGATGCGGAAGTGGAAGCACGAATTATCGGGCCCGATGGAGCTACATCCGAGGTCGCTTTGCATGCGGAGGCTCTGAAGCAGGGTGTGTTTTCGGCAGAATGGACCGCTCCTGAAACCGGATCGTACGTGGCGGAAGGGAGAGCGAACATGGGTAAAGAGAAGATTGGGAGCGATACATTTACGTTTCAACGGCAGGACGGCATGGCTGAAAATTTTCATCGTGAACAGAATCGCGACTTGCTGGAAAAGTTAGCAACCGAAACCGGAGGTCGCTATTACAATCCGGGGCAGGCCAACAAACTCGCGGATGAAATCGCGTATTCGGAGGCGGGCATTACAGCGCACGAGATCAAAGATCTGTGGGATATGCCGGCATTTTTTTTACTTGCCTTGGCTTTGCGTTCCGCAGAGTGGATGTTACGTCGAAGATGGGGCGTGGTTTGAGGCTCTTCTATCTTCTCTGTGCGGTTGCGGGTTCGCTTCATGCTGCCAATTACTTCGTGACTGTCGCGGGACTGGGTGGAATGCCGGAGTATGAGACGCAGTTTGTGAAATGGGCCGGGGACCTCGATCGCGAATATCGCGCGAGCGGACCGGATGCCCATGTCGAGACGGTCAGTGGAAGTGAAGCGACTCGCGCTCATTTCGAAAAGATTTTTGCGGAGCTCAGTCGCGAAATAACGGCAGACGATTCATTCACTCTGTCACTAGTGGGACACGGAACTTACGACGGAAAAGAGTATAAGTTTAATCTGCCAGGACCGGACATAACGGGAGCGGAGATCGCGGCCCTGCTGAATCGTCTACCGGCCACTCGGCAGCTGGTGATTAACATGACCAGCTGCAGCGGAGCGTCGTTGGAGAGTTTAGCGCGGAAAGGTCGTGTGGTGATTACGGCAACCAAGTCGGGAACGGAAAAGAATGCTCCAGTTTTTGCGCGTTATTGGGTAGACGCGTTGCGGGATCCGTTAGCCGACGCGGACAAGAACGGGACGACCTCGGCACTCGAAGCGTTCACTTATGCGCAGAAGAAAACAGCGGCCTATTTCGAGTCAGAGAAACTGTTAGCTACCGAGCATGCCAATCTTTCGGATACAGGAATAGCAACGATACCGCGTGAACCCAAAGCTGTTAACGGACAGGGACTCCTGGCGGCATCGTTTCCTTTGATGCGGCCTCAGAGTGAGACAGCGAGGGTATCCTCTCCAGAGAAGCAGAGCCTTTTCAGCAAGAAAGAAAAACTGGAGGCGAGTATTGACCGTCTGAAGTATCAGAAGGCAGCGATGGATCCGGGCGACTACAAGCAGCAGCTAACTTCCTTGCTGCTGAAGCTGGCCCTGGTGCAAGCGGAGATCGACAAGTGACGCGGATAGGGCTGATCGGAGTGATCACTGGAGCTCTTTGGTATTCAGCCTGTTATGCAGCAACCCCGGACGATTGCAAATCACTTCGGCGTCATGGGAGATTACCTGAGGCGCAAAGTTGTTTTACGCTGCTGGCGGGAAGTCGCGACGCGTTGAGTCAGGCTGAGGGCGCCTGGGGACTCGGCCGGTACTCTGAAGCCAATGAACGGTTCCGAGAGGCGGTTAAAGAGCAGCCCAAGTCAGCCATGGTACGGGTGGAATGGGGCAAGCTGTACCTTGCTCATTATCAGGGCGGAGATGCGGCCAAGCTTTTCGAAGAGGCTCTGGAGCGGGATCAGGACTATGCGCCGGCTTACTTAGGTCTTGCTCATGTTGCAGCGGAAAGTTACGACCGGAGAGCGGTCGAGTTTGCCCAAAAGGCGATCGAGCATGACGGGAAGCTGGTCGAAGCGCGCGAGTTGCTTGCCTATCTGGCCTTAGAAGACAGCAATCCAAAATTGGCGACAGAGGAAGCCCACCAGGCGCTTTCCTTATCGGGTGAAGCGCTGGATGCCATGGCCGTTCTTGCTTCAATCGATTGGCTGGGTGACAAAGCCGAGGCGCCCTGGATGGAACGCATTCTCAAGGTGAATCCCGTTTATGGAGAAGCTTACGACACAGGAGCACACTTTTTCGAGATCAATCGACGGTATGAAGAAGCGATCGCATTTGACCGGAAGGCATTACAGGTGAATCCTCAGCTCTGGGCGGCGCGCTCTCACCTGGGCATCAACTTGATGAGGTTGGGGCAGGATGCCGAAGCAAAGCGGGAGTTGACGCGGTGCTTCGAGGCGCAGGGATCAAGTCCACAGACGAGAAACGCACTGAAAGTTCTCGATACAGTGAACGATTTCGCGACCGTGAAGAGCGGCTCGACGGAACTGGTTTTAGATAAGAAAGAAGCGGCTCTCCTCCGTCCTTATATCGAACCTGAAATGCAGCGGGCGATGGCCACTTACCAGCGCAAATACAAGATGACTCTGCCCGGTCCAATCCGTTTAGAAGTGTATCCGAACCACGAAGACTTCGTGGTCAGGGTGCTTGGATTGCCCGGCCAGGGCGGTCTTCTTGGAGTGACCTTTGGGATGGTAGTCGCGATGGATAGTCCGTCTTCCCGTCCTCCTGGGCAATTCAACTGGGCGAGCACAATGTGGCACGAGATGAGCCACGTTTACGTACTTACTGCTACAAAGCATCTGGTGCCGCGCTGGTTCACAGAAGGGCTGGCGGTTCATGAAGAAGGCGCCGCTTCCCCTGACTGGGCTGACCAAATGACGCCGGAGATTGTACAGGCGCTGAAGGAGAAGAAGCTGCTGCCGGTACTCGAGTTGGATCGAGGTTTTGTGCGTCCTGATTACCCAGGCCAGGTGATCGTCTCCTACTTTGAAGCGGGCAGAATTTGTGATTACATTTCGGGGAAATGGGGCGACAACGCAATTCTGGGCATGATCCATTCCTACGCAATACTGAAGACGACCGCAGACGCTATTCAGGATAATCTACACGTGAGTGCAGGCGACTTTGACAAGAGCTTCTCGGTGTGGCTCGATCACCAGACGGGCAACACTGTTACACACTTTGACGAGTGGAAAGCTGGACTGAAGTCTGCTTACCTTCAACTGCACGAGAAGAAGGGCGATGAGGCACTTCGTCAAGGGTTAGCGATCAGCAGCTTATATCCGGACTACGTAGGTGCTAACAGCACTTACGAGCTTCTGGCCGAGATTTACCTCGGTCAGGGTAAAAGATTGCAGGCTGTGGGGCAACTCGAGCGCTACCGGGATCTCGGCGGGACTGACGTTCAGACTCTAAAGAAGCTCGCTAAGCTGGAACAAGAGTCAGGCAGCAACTCTCAGGCTGAGAGAACGCTGAAGAATCTGACATACATTTATCCGGAAGACGAGGAGGAGCACCGGCGTTACGGGAGCTTGCTGCTGGCGGGTGGCGAAGCGAACGGTGCTGTTCGCGAGTATAGTGCGGTGCTCGACTTAAAGCCCGCTGATACGGCAGAATCGCATTACAATCTCGCCCAGGCACTTTGTGCAGCACATCGGATGGGCGAGGCAAAGGACGAAGTTCTTGCCTCTCTGGAAGCAGCTCCCGGCTTCAAACCTGCACAACAGCTTCTCCTGAAACTGAGCCCCTCTCAGAATTGAGTAATTGATGACATCCATCACCAACACCGCCACAAACACTGCAACTCCCGCAGATTCGAGTGAAATTAGGGGGCGTATCAAGCGCTTTCAAGAGGCTCAAGCCGCCATTAAACGCGAAGTCCGTAAGGTGATTGTCGGGCAGGATCAGGTCATCGAGAGCGTGATGATCTCGCTCTTTGTCGGGGGAAACTGCCTCCTGACAGGACTCCCGGGAACGGCCAAGACCTTGCTGGTGAGGACGATTTCGCAGACACTGGGTTTGAAGTTCAACCGGATCCAGTTCACGCCGGATCTGATGCCTTCGGACATTACCGGCACCGACATCATTGAAGAGGACCCGACTACCGGGCACCGGACCTGGACGTTCGTTCCAGGCCCCATATTCTCTAATGTTCTTCTTGCCGATGAGATCAATCGCACCCCGCCGAAGACGCAATCGGCACTGCTCGAGGCGATGCAGGAGCTGTCGTGTACGGTGCGAGGCCACCAGTACCGGATCGAACCGCCCTTCTTTGTTCTGGCGACTCAGAACCCGATTGAACTCGAAGGCACCTATCCTCTTCCGGAGGCTCAACTGGACCGGTTCTTATTTAACACGGTCCTTGACTACCTGTCGGCTGAAGATGAGTTGAAGGTAGTCGATCTGACCACGAGCACGCATCTGCCGACGCCGGAAGTTGTCACGAACGGACAAGAGATCCGCGAGTTTCAGCAGCTAGTTCGCATGACGCCGGTAGCGGAGTCAGTGGCGAGGTATGCAGTAGATCTGGTGCGAGCGACGCGTCCGAAGGGCAACAGCGAGAGCCCCGATTTTATTAAGAAGTATGTCAACTTCGGTGCAAGCGTGCGTGCGGTGCAGTTTCTGGTTCTGGCGGGAAAAGCGCGGGCATTGATGCAAGGGCGATATCACGTTGCTTATGAAGACATTCGTGAGTTAGCGATTCCCGTGATGCGACACCGGGTGCTGTTGAACTTCCATGCAGAATCGGACCGGCAAACGTCCGACGACATTTTGCGAAAACTGCTGGATGCAAAGCCGGCCCCACGAGCTTAGAGCACGACCAAAGAGGATGTAAACGGTGTTGATTGGAGCCGAAACAAATCGCTTTCTCGATCCGTCTGTCCTGGCTGAAATCTCAAGCCTGGACCTGGTGGCGAAGACTGTTGTTGACGGATTCATTGCGGGATTGCACCGATCGCCAGATTTCGGGTTCAGCCAGGAATTTGCTGAGTACCGGGCTTACACACCAGGTGATGATCTCCGGCACGTGGACTGGAATGTTTTTGCACGCACTGAGAAGGCCTATTTAAAGAGATATCGAGGCGAAACAAATACATCTCTCATGGTGCTGCTCGATGCCAGCTCCAGCATGGCCTATCAATCGGGGAGCGTCCGGAAGTTTGACTATGCCAGATATCTAGCCTCAGCGCTGGTGTATCTGGCCCACTTACAGCGGGATAGCGCGGGGCTGATTGTCTTTGCCGACGAGGTTGCGAATTTCATTCGGCCATCGACACGGCAAGGACAACTCATGAGGCTTCTGAATGGAATCGATCGCGCGACGATAGGCAAGCGAACTGATTTCAGGCGGCCGTTTTTTGAATTGCAGCAGTTTATGAAGAAGCGCGGGATCACAGTTTTGATTTCGGACTTCTTCGAGAGTCCGGAAGCGATAGTCGAAACGATTGAGCCGCTGCGGTATCGGGGAAACGAGGTGGTCCTGTTTCACGTGCTGGATCCCGGCGAGATCGAGCCGCAGTTGAAGGAAGCGGTGCTGTTAGAGGATATGGAAACTGGCGACACGATGGAAGCCTCGCCGGATTATGCCAGCACTGAGTATCGGGACAAGATAGCCGGGCATATGGATCAGCTGCGATCGAAAGCTCGCGGCGCAGGGCTTGAATATTTTCTGGTGCGCACCAATGCTCCGCTTGACGCGTCTCTGCGTGAGTACTTCAGGATTCGAGGAGGGAAGACATAGATGGGTTTCCTTTCCCCTTGGTTCCTGGCGGGGGCGGCTGCTGTTGGCCTTCCGCTTTGGCTTCATCTTCTCCGGCAGTTCAAGCGAACGCCACAGCCGTTCAGCTCGCTGATGTTTTTTGAGCGGCGGGTGCAGAGTTCGGTTCGGCACAGGAAACTCCGCTATTTGGTTTTGCTGGCGTTGAGAGTAGCTCTGATTGCGCTTCTCGCGCTTGCCTTTGCGAACCCATTCGTGAATGAAACGGCTTCCTCGGCCAGCCGGCGGCGGATGACCGTCATTGCCATTGATCGCTCTTTTAGTATGCGCAACCGGAACCACATCGAATTGGCAAAAGCTGAGGCTCACCGGATTGTGAATAGTTTGAGTGGCCGGAGTGTAGCCGAAGTCGTAGCCCTTGATGCGCGCGTAGAAACCCTCACTGGCTCTGAATTTGACAAAGCGCCTCTGAATGCAGCGATCGATACGGTAGGCGCCACAGACAGCACGAGTTCCTTTGGAGAGTTCGCCCGCGCCGTGCGAGTGATGGAACAGCGTTCGGGCACCGACATGGATGTTCACCTGATCAGTGATATGCAGCAGAGCGCGATGCCCGGCGGTTTCAGCGACCTGCGGCTGGGGCCACACACTTCACTCGAACTGCATCGGATCGGTACAGGGAAAGCGGCGAACTGGGCTGTGGAAACGGTGGTGACGTCGGCTCATGTGTACGACCCACGGAAAACACACTTGACGGCAACAATCAGAGGCTGGCAGACCAGCGCCGCGCCGCGGACAGTATCGCTGGTTTTCGATGGCCGGGTGAAGGAGTCCAAGGAGATCACGGTCGCCGCAAACGGACGGTCGCAGGTTGAGTTTACCGGTTTTGACATTGGCTACGGCGCACACCGGGGAAAGGTCCAAATCCAACCGGATGATGACTTGGCGGCGGATGACTCTTTTGCTTTCTCGGTGGAACGGTCTGATCCGCGCCGGGTGCTTTTTCTATACGCGAACGGCAGAAGCAGCAGCGGCTTTTATTACAAAGCCGCGATTGAGTCGACCCAGGAAACTGGCTTGCTTGTCCAGACCGCATCAGCGGAAGAGGCGGATCATACAGATTTTTCCCGATACGCATACGTCGTCCTGAACGATGTGGGAGAACTCGACGAGCACACAGCAAAGTCTCTATGCGGCTATGTGGGTAAGGGCGGATCAGTGCTGATCGTGCTGGGGCAGGCTACCGCGCGTGCAGGGCGGATTCCTCTCTCGAGCGAGCGCTACAGCGACTTCCGGCAAGTACAAGGAGCAGGATATGTGGATGCACAAAGCCCGGCTCTCTCAGGAAGTGGCGGGTTCGACAATGTGCAATTTTTTGAAGCGGCCCGTCTGCCGGGTCAGGCGGGAAGTCGCGTGCTAGCTCGTTTAGCCGACGGATCGCCCCTGGTTGTGGAGCACCCCATGGGGGATGGGCGCGTCTTGATTTTCGCTTCTTCATTAGACAATTCGACAAACGACTTTCCTCTGCACGCCTCGTATCTTCCTTTTGCTGTGCAGACCGGACATTACTTGGCGCGCACCGAAGATGCGGCTTCGAGTTTCGTGGTGGGAACTTCTGTCCCGTTACGCCACACTCTGGGCGAGGCCTCGGCCGCTGATGTGATTGGTCCGGATGGTCATCGTCAGTTGTCACTTGCTCAGGCGAGTACGGCCCGCAGCTTCGATCTGAGTCGAAGTGGGTTTTACGAGGTGCAACGCCCGAATGCATCGAGAGTATTGATAGCAGCGAATGCGGATCGGCGTGAGTCGGATCTGACAACTATTCCAGACGAGACGCTGGACTTGTGGCGCAATACTGGAAGCACTGTGTCCAAGGCGCGGACTGGCACGGTAGAGCGGCAGGTTCAGCCCCGAAGCTTGTGGCAGTTCGTCGTAATCCTGTTATTCATCACCTCCGTAGTGGAGTCGATTTTTGCGAGTCGGTACTTGAAGGAAAAGAGGGAGACTGCATGAGAGCACTTGACGAGCTCAACCGGTATTTGGAACGGCTTGAGCAACGACTTCGCCTGTCAGCAACCTCTCGAGGTCTGGCAGCCGTGGGTCTTCTGGTTTTAGCACTGACGGCGTTTCTGGTCTATGTCAGCAATCGGTACCAATTCGCCGAAACGGTTGTACTCGCCTCGCGGGTTCTTCTGTTCAGCGCCCTTGCCGCAGTTCTTGTTGCTGCCGTGGCGCTTCCAGTGCTGCGCATCAACCGCAGGCGGACTGCACGGTTACTGGAAAGCAAAGTGCCGGAGCTGAAGGAACGGCTTGTGACCTTGACAGAGCGTCCCGATCGCGAGAATGCCTTCACAGAGTTGGTGGCAGAGGACACGCTTACGATTCTGCGGAGCCAACCGCTGGGGCAATCACGATCCCTCGGTGGTGTGCTCAGTTTTTTCGCCTTGGGTACTGGTGCACTAGCCCTGCTGGTCTGGCTGATCACAGCAGGTCCGGGTTTTTGGGGCTATGGAGCTTCCTTGTTGTGGACTGGTGGTGCTTCCGCTGGACGACAGCCAATCTATGCCATTGTTGTTCACCCTGGAAATAAAACGATCCGCCGCAGATCCGATCAGACTGTGCTCGCTGAACTGAGTGGTTTCTTTGCAAGCCGGGTGACTCTGCATGCAAAGTACGGGAACGCTTTGAAGTGGGAAGAAATTCCGATGAAACCGAAGGCTGATAGCAGCAGTTATCAATTCTTGCTTGCAGGTCTTTCCGATCCAGTCGAGTATTATGTCCAGGCTGACGGTGCGCAGTCCCGCCACTTCACGATCAATGTTAAGGATCTGCCGAGTGTGAAGCGCGTTCGTGTCGCGACACACTTTCCAGCTGGTCTGGGCCTGAAAGATGTAGTCGACGATCCGGGAGGGGATGTTCGGGCAGTACAAGGAAGCGAAGCCGAAATATCAATCCTGACCGACAAGCCTTTAGAAAGTGGACAACTTGTAACCGAAAACGGCACAAAACTGGCTTTGACACAGGGCAATGATAATTGGACGAAAACCCGGATCCGGATAGAGAAGGACGGTTCTTATCATGTGGCGGTGTTGGACGGTGGAGAGTCGATCCGGATCAGCGAGGACTATTTTATAGAAGCAAAGAAGGATGAGCCGCCATCGATACGAATTTTGAACCCAGGTCACGATCCACATGTGAGCGTGATTGAAGAGGTTCCCGTGACGATTGCTGCGACGGACGACTTTGGAGTCAATCAGCTTGACCTGCACTACTCGGTAAACGGGGGTCCCGAACAGAGTGTTTCTCTGCTGAAGAGCAAGGGACAGAAAGAAACTGAGGGGAAGTCTACCCTTTACTTCGAAAATTTCAAAGTTTTGCCTGGCGACGTGGTCAGTCTATACGCGACTGCTCGCGACGCGAAGACCACATCTCAAAGTGAGATGATTTTTGCTCAGGCGGAGCCGTTTGATTTTAAGTTCAGCCAGTCGCAGCAGGCTGGTGGCGGTGGCGGGATGGGAGGCGTCGGCGATGATAACAATATCTCGGAGCGCCAGAAACAGATTGTCGCGGCAACTTTCAATGAGCTGAAAGAAACATCGAAGCCTCGGGCCGCGGCCCAAGGGGAGGCTCGCTTTCTGTCGGATCTGCAAGGAAAGCTGAGCGAGCAAGCAAAGACGCTTGCCGAGCGGATGGCCAGCCGCGGACTTGGTTCTACGGGTTCAGAGTTCAGTGAATTCTCGAAGCTGATGACGCAAGCGGCTTCAGAGATGAGCAACGCGGTGGACGAATTAAAGCCCGGTAAGTGGCGTGACGCCTTGGCTCCGGAGCAGAAGGCGCTGCAGGGGCTGCTTCGAGCGGAGGCACTGTTTCGGAACATCCAGGTGGCGTTTGGGCAGCAAAGCGGTGGGGGTGGTGGCGCAGGCGGTGCGCAGCGAGATTTAGCGCGAATGTTTGATCTGGAACTGGACACCAGCAAGAATCAGTACGAAACGGGGCAGTCAGCGGCGGCTGCAGCTGCCGGCGAGCAGCAACAAAAGGCCATTGACGAAGCGTTCGAGCGGTTGAAGATGCTCGCCAAACGGCAGCAGGAGTTGGCCGCTCAAAACTCGCCGAAGCAGCAATTTGAGCAACGTTGGGAAGAAGAACAACTTCGACGAGAGGCTGAGGAACTTCGGCAACAGATGCAGCAGTTGGCGCAAAATCAGCAGCAATCCCAACAAGGTCAGCAATCTCAACAGGGTCAGCAGTCGCAGCAGGGGGGCGCACAAGGCTCCTCATCGTCCTCAGGTCGACAGAGCAGCCAGATGGCTCGTAACAATCGTCGGGAGGATCAATCCCGGATGAGCCGTGCCATGCAAGATGCTTCCGAGTCGCTTCAGCAGGCCGAAAATCAGATGCGGCAGGCTGTGAGCAACCAGGATCGAGGTGCTCAGGAGCGAGCGGCTGCCCAACTTCGTCAAGCGCAGGAGGCTCTGAATGAGAGCTTGCACAATCAGGCAGGCCAGTCCGTATCACAGCTTGCGCAACAAGCAGGAGAGATCGCTGGTACCCAAAGAGAGCTGGCTGAGCGGATGAAGCAGATGTACGGCACCGGGCAGCAAGCCGGCGAGCGTGGAAGCAGAGATTGGCGCAGGAGCAATAACAACAGCGGTGGCTCTCAAACGGCAGAGGCCGGTGGCGAGGCCATGCCGGAGATGAACGACCCGAACAGCATGCGATTTGGGTACGGTTTCCGGAGACGATCATGGATGCAGGAAGCGCAGCCTACGCATCAGGCTACCGAGCAGGAGAAGGCCCTGGCCGACGATAAAGAGAAGCTTGCAGCTCGATTGGAGGAGCTGCAAAAAGCGATGCAGAGCCAGGCGCAAGCAATGGCCGGATCACGGCCGGACGCTTCAGCAAAGATGCGTCGAGCGTTATCTGAGGCTGAGCAAAAGGAGCTTGCGTTGCGAATGCAGAAGAATGCCGAATGGATCAGGCAGGGCTATGGAGAGCGCAACGCAGGGATCGAAGAGAGCGTAACGAGTGGGGTTAATCAGCTGAATAGGGATCTACAAGAGGTGCAGAGCACTTTGAACGGATCAAGCGGCAATCCGCAAAGCGGGAAGGACGGCGAGACAACTGCTGCGTTAAATCAAATCCGGCAGTTGCGTGAAGGAATGGGACCTGGTCAGGCTCCGAACCGGCAAGGCGTGCAAGATGCAATTTCAGAACTGAACCGTCTCAGAGGTCAAATTGATCCTTCTGAGCGTGCTCTTTCGGCGGACATCAATGGTGTTTTAGGAAATCTACATCACCTCACAGGTGCGCAGGCGGGTTTACTAGACGCGCGAATCAATGACGATATGGTAATGAGCCTGCAACGGCTGGAAGCGGAACTTGTAAAGCGAGCCGGTCAGGACTCGGGTGGTGCAAGAACCGGAGCTGCAGAGAAATCACCTGAACAGTATCGGGATGCGGTGGCTGAATACTTCAAGCGGCTGAGTCAACCGAAATAGCCGGGCGTTCTACTTGAGAGTGATCAAGTAAGCAAATAAATTGTGGATGTCTGTATCCGTGTACCTGGTCATCAACTCACGGTGAGCTTCCAGGGGGTCGTGAACCACGAACGTTACCTGATCGGTAGACCAGGATCGATACCAACCATCCTGGCAAATAATCGCGAGTGAAAATGCATCCGCCTGCATTAATTTACCCTCGTACCGAGTTCCGTCTCGCAGAGTGACTATTGCAGTCTTAAAATTTTTCTTATCTGATGAGGGGTAAACCATATGCTGCTGGAGGTCGATGGGTGCATACCTGGCGGCGATTCCTGAAAGATCTCCTGTTACGGAATGGCATTCCGAGCATCCACCCGCACCCGTGAAGAAGGCTTTGCCTGCAGCAGCACTTCCGGTGAGAAGTTTTGCGACGGGATAATCGGTAGGTACACGGGCGCTGTGCAGCGCCGCGGTGGCCTGGTGGTGAAGAAACGAGATGATGTCCGAGATACGATCTTCCTGCAGATTTGAAAACGCGGGCATGCCTTTATCAGGCCGTCCATTGTGAATTACCGGGCCTACTAAATCACCATTCTGGTCGTGACTGAGGATGGCAGAGCGAACCAAGTCTGGAGCGCGTGAGCCAGTGGCATCGTTGCCGTGGCAGAAACCGCAGTTCGACTGAAAAAGCAAGCGGCCACGATTGACTGCATCCGCGTTCTCCTGCGGGTGTTGGGCGGGAACAGGGTTGTGCGCCTGACCTGCGAGCGAGAGCCGGAGAGTGAGAGAGATGCCAAGGCAGAGGGGCGCGACGAAGCGGATTCTCATTGAATACCTATGCTAGCGCCATCAGTTTCTGGCATCGAACGCGTGATATCCTTAGCAGCGAAGACGCGGTCTGCCGCCATCTTTGCATCCTTCTAACTCTCCAGAAACGTGACGTCCGAAGTCAATTTAGTACATCCCCAAGCCGTTGCGGCAATCATCGACCATACCCTTCTAAAGCCTGAAGCGACTCGCGAGGAAATCGTCAATATCTGCAGTGAGGCTCGCCAGTTTGGCTTTGCGTCTGTGTGTTTGAACCCCTGCTGGGTGGGGCTAGCGGCTAACGAGTTGATGAATTCCCCCGTGCGGGTGTGTACTGTGGTCGGGTTTCCTTTGGGAGCTAACGATTCACGCACCAAGATCACTGAAGCGGAACTTGCGCTTTCGCGAGGAGCAACCGAGCTTGATATGGTCCTCAACATCGGTGCGCTGCGATCTAAGGAGTTTCATCTGGTGCACAAGGAGATTGCCGATTTAGCCGATATCTGCCATGCGCGTGATGCCATCTTAAAGGTTATCCTCGAGAACTGTTTATTGAGCGATGAGGAAAAAACAACGGCATGTCGACTTGTTTCTGGAGCGAAGGCTGATTTCGTCAAAACGTCTACGGGCTTTTCGAAAAGTGGCGCAACGGTTGAGGATGTTGTTCTGATGCGCTCTGTCGTTGGCCGGACACTTGGCGTAAAAGCCTCGGGTGGCATAAGGACTCTCGACGCGTTGTCAGGGATGGTGCGAGCCGGTGCAAATCGCATCGGCACAAGTTCGGGAGTCGCGATACTGCAGGAGATTGTGGAGGCCGCATCACCGAGAGAAGCAACCAGCCGGGGTGTGAGCCTCTACTAATGGCTGCTCGCAAATCAGAGGTTCGTTTCAAAGAGCGGGCTGAACTCCTTGACTTTCTCCTTGAAGTCAGCACGCTCACTTCAGAGACTCTGGACTTGGACCGCTTATTAACAAGCGTTGCGGAGATTGTTAAAGATGTAATTCCTCACGAGTTGTTCGCCATTCTGCTGTATAACGAGCGTACGCGCAGCTTGCGGATGCGCTATTCCATCGGGCACAGGGACGAGGTGGCGAAAAATTTGGCCATCAAATTGGACGAGGGAATCACTGGCTCTGCTGCTGCCGCACGGCAACCTGTTCTGGTTCGAGACGTACGGACAGACCCCCGCTATCTAAATGCGTTGGATGCGGTGCGCGCCGAATTAGCAGTCCCGATGCTGATGCGGGGAAGGTTGGTAGGCGTTATCGATGTACAGTCGACGCGTTTAAACGCTTTTACGGAGCAGGACCGTGCCCTTTTGGCGTTGATTGCAAGTCGGGTCGGAGTGGCTATCGATAACGCGCGCCTTTACCGTCGGGTAGAGCGCCAGAACCGCACGTTGAGAGTGCTCGCGCACCTCTCGCAGGAATTTAGCTCGATCCTCGATCTTGATGAACTGCTGACGAAAATTGCGGTAACTATCAGGGCACTGATCAACTTCGATGCGTTCAGCATATTTCTCGTCAACGAAGAGAAAGGCATGTTGACCTGCCGCTTCAGTCAACGGTACGACGAACAGAATACGGTCGACAATATTGCTTTCGGCAAGGGAATCACAGGAGCAGCGGCCAAATCCCGGGAGGTGATTCGAGTGCCTGATGTCCGGCACGATGACCGTTACATTCCCACGCAGCAGGACATTCTGTCGGAGGTGGCTGTTCCGCTGGTTCTTCGTGATCGTGTGATTGGGGTGATGGATTTGGAGAGTATACGCCTCAGCTTTTTTACCGATGACCACGTACGGGCACTCAGTCTGCTTGCGCCGCAGATTGCGACGTCGGTAGAGAACGCCAGATTGTACGAAGAACTCGCGAAGCGCGAGCAGCGCATGGAACAGGATCTACATGCAGCGTCCAAATTGCAATCGGTGTTGCTTCCCCGGACGGTATCCGATGTCATCGGCCTGGATGTGGGCATCCGGTCCAGGCCAGCCCGTGAAATCAGTGGCGACCTGTATGACTTTTTCGAGCACAGTGACGAATACACTCTGATCGCTTTCGGAGACGTTAGCGGAAAGGGCGCCGCCGCCGCTCTCTACGGAGCACTGATCTCCGGTCTGTTGCGCATTCTTGCTCCCCGCCGGCGTAGCCCGGCGCAACTGATGAAGTTGCTGAACGAAGCTTTGCTGGAGCGGAAAGTGGATGCACAGTATGCGACACTTTCTCTGCTTTTGTGGAATTCGCGGAGATCAAACTTTACCGTTGCCAGTGCTGGAACTCTGCCCCCGATGTTATGCCGGAGTGGGCAGATTATCGAGTCCCGGGTAGAGGGCGTTCCCATCGGACTTCTTGACGATCAGGAGTACGACCAAATCGAAATCGATACTCAACCAGGAGACTTGTTGCTGATGTATTCGGATGGAGTGGAAGATCAATTGAGCGGCAACAATGATTACGGGCGTACGCGACTCGAGGAGTTGCTTGCTGCGAATTGGGAAGACACTCCGCAGAAACTTGCGAACCGGATCTTTGAGGATATAGATTCTTTTCGCGGTACGACTTCGCTGACCGATGACCAAAGCGTAATTGCCCTCAGAGTTCTGTAGTCAGATGGTTTCTGAGAGCGAATTTGTATACGAAAGTGGCGACTTGGTTTGTGACGGCGTGCGTCTGGATGAAATCGCCAAGCAGAACGGAACCCCTGCGTACGTCTACTCGGGGCAGGGAATCAGAAGACGATTTCAAGCTTACGAAACTGCTCTGCACGGGATGGTACATCGAATTTGCTACTCGGTGAAAGCCAATTCGAACCTCGGTATTCTCCGTCTGCTGGCGAAGGAGGGAGCAGGGTTTGACATCGTTTCGGGCGGTGAACTTCACCGCGTTCTCGCGGCCGGCGGCGATCCGGGAACAGTTGTCTTTTCCGGAGTAGGAAAGACGGAGAACGAGATTCGCTTTGCGCTCAGGCAGGGCATTCACAGCTTTAACTGCGAGTCGGAGTCAGAGCTGAGATTGATCTCCGAGCTTGCCGTGGAGGTCGATCGGAGCGCCTCTGTTGCGATTCGAGTTAATCCCGATGTAGACGCGGTCACGCATCCCTACATATCGACCGGCTTGCGCGAGCACAAATTCGGGGTAGATTTCGAACAGGTTGAGCAGATCTATTTGCGTGCAGCGACTTTGCCCGGACTCCGAGTGGAAGGGGTGAGTTGCCACATTGGTTCTCAACTGCTTTCGATAGAACCGCTGGTTGAAGCCGCAGAAAAGACACTTCAGCTGGTCAAGAGACTACGATCGGGCGGACTCCCTATACGCTATCTAGACATTGGCGGAGGGCTGGGTGTTTCCTACCGGAAGGAGGACCAATCTGTCACCGCGCAGGAGTTGATTGAGCGGCTGCGGCCTAAGTTGGCGAGCCTGGACCTGATGCTGATGCTTGAACCGGGACGGTCAATTGTTGCTGAAGCCGGTGTGCTTTTGACACGCGTTCTTCTGGTGAAAGGGAACGGGGCAAAGAAGTTCGTTGTGGTGGACGCTGCTATGAATGACTTGATCCGGCCGGCACTCTACCAGGCGTATCACGAAATCCAGACGGTACGCGAAAGGCAAAGCAGGGAAGAAACGGTCGACGTAGTGGGGCCGGTTTGCGAGACGGGGGATTTTTTTGCGCGGGGAAGGCTACTGCCAGTGGTTACCGCGGGTGACCTGTTAGCGATCCGAACGGCGGGTGCGTACGGGTTTTCGCTGGCGTCAAACTACAACTCACGTCTGCGGCCTTGCGAGATTCTAGTGCAAGACGGCGTTGCCCGTGTAGTCCGAAGCAGAGAGTCTTACGATGACATGCTGCGGAACGAATTATCTCTCCTTCCGCACCTTTAGTCGCGAAACTCCGGCCGCTGGTCAGATGGGAATCGCGGCGCTCAGGTGATCATTCATACTGATTGAGAGCATGAACGATTCGCCTCCGATATCAGTACGCAACCTTCATAAATCATACGGTGATTTCGAAGCCGTTTGCGGTATCGATCTCGAAG
>CAXTMN010000108.1:9658-16409 GCA_964245395.1 uncultured Bryobacteraceae bacterium | reverse complement strand
ATATTGGTCCTCGATACGAGTACGACACGGTTCCGGCGGCCGAAAACCAGCAGTCCCTGAATGCCCTCGCCAGCATCCCCGGCCTGATCGGCTTTCATTCACCCAGGCCCCAGACAGACAATTTCATGCCTCGAATCGGTATCGCCTATTCGCCGGGCACAAGCGGCAAGACGTCCATTCGCGCCGGCTTCGGCATCAACTACGATGTCTTGTTCGACAATCTAGGTCTACTGAGTCTGCCCCCGGAGCTTACGACGACGGTGGATGCAAAGGTCGGAAGCGCCAACTTCCTGGCTAATGGCGGAATTCCGCCGACTGGACCTTCGTCAGTCTACACCGCTTCTCAAGCCCGCGCGGCGACTTCCGGTCTTATTCCCGACGTACATCGGCCCAAATCCTACCAATGGAACTTCGGCATTCAGCACGAATTCGGCGGGAATTACGTATTTGAATCCCGCTATCTCGGTACTCGTGGCCTCGACCTTCCCGTTCAGGATCGAATCAATACTGAGCCGGTTGTGAACATCTCGAACGCACTGCCTTTGTACTGGTCTATGCCGAATCAAGCTACCCTCAACTCGCTTCCGAATTCTCTAGGTGCGCTGAATAACTTCTTCAACTCGCCAGCCGGCGGCCTTGTACCGGCCTATTACCAGGCTGGATTCAACGGCGCATTTATCACGTCGTACCAGCCGTATGGAACTTCGGTTTACCATGGCTGGGCGAACCAGTTGACCCGCCGCTTCAATAACGGCCTGCAATTCATTGGCGCTTACACCTGGAGCCACAACATCGACAATTCAACAGCCGAAGTCTTTAGTACCTACGCAACGCCCCGCCGGCCGCAAAACGCCCAGAATGTCAACGCAGACCGCTCCAGCTCGGCCCTCGATCACCGCCAGCGATTCAGCCTGGAAGCTCTTTACGACGTTCCGTTCTTTAAACATTCCAACTGGCTGCTCAAAAATGTTCTGAGCAACTGGGAGTTGGCGCCGATCTACACTTATCAGGTCGGTCAGCCCTACACTGTGCAAGCGGGTTTAGACGCGAATCTGGACGGTGATAGCGCGGGCGACCGGGCTAGCGTCAACCCGGCCGGCGGGACCCCCGGGATCGGCTCCGGTACAACAGCGCTTTGCGTTGGACCCACCTCTCCGGTCTGCCCGGTTGCCACTACCGGCGGCCTCTCCCAGGCACAGGTGGATGCACTCACGGTAGGGTATGTGGTAAACAATCCCAAAGCTCAGTACGTCGCCACGCCCACTGGCGTCCTGGCAACCGCTGGTCGAAATACGGCAAATTTCCCACCCATCAACGACCTCGATGTGACAGCGGCCAAGCGCTTCAACTTCACCGAGCGGGTGTCCCTCGAATTTTCCGCGCGCATGTTCAATATCCTGAACCACCCGCAGTATGTGAACGCGAGTGTCAGCGATGTTGCGCCGATCCTGACGGCGGCCAACGCTTCTACGCACGGCTTCTATATCCCCACCAATCAGAACTTCGGCAATCCTTCCGAGTTTTTCTCCAGCAATCCCCGCAGCATGGTGCTCGCATTGAAACTCATCTTTTAATTACCAGCCACGAGGAAAGACAAGGAGACTTTTGGGCTCTCCTTTTGAACTTGAAATGACGCTCGCACGATACCTCCTCGCCTTCGCCCTCTCCTCCGGATTTTTGCCCGGCTCAAGTGAAAAAACTCCTGTTCTCCTCGAGCTCTTTACGTCACTTGGCTGCTCCAGCTGTCCACCGGCAGACAAGCTCCTCGCCGAGATTGATCGCCAGCAACCAATCGAGGGCGTGCGCTTGATTGTCTTGAGCGAGCACGTCGACTACTGGAACAGTCCTTTTTGGTTCGACCCTTTTTCTTCTGAAACGTATACCGGGCGCCAGCAAGCCTATGATTCGCGCCTTGGCGTCGAGGTTTATACCCCGCAACTCGTCGTCGATGGAAGCATCGCATTCCTCGGGAGCAGCTGGCCCAAGGCGTCGAACGCCATCAAACAGTCCCTACAGGCACGCAAGATTCCGGTACATGTGACCGCAGCCCGCGACCATCGCAAGATACAAGTAGAAGTTTACGCTGGCCCCAATTCGAGCGATAAGGCAGCCGTATTTGTGGTGCTTGCTCTTAACCGCACCGATTCGCACATCGGAGGTGGAGAGAACGCTGGCCGCGATCTCAGCGAAGTCGCGGTTGCCTGCTCAATCAAGCAGCTCGGCAAGATCGATGCCCAATCTACGTTCATGAAGTCGTTTTCTATCGCCCTGCCTGCGAACTCGCAAACCGGCGATCTTCGCGTAATAGCCTTTGTTCGAAAGTCTGACACGATGCAGGTAATAGGAGCCGATCAATTCGTTTTCTGACCGGAGTCGTCGAAGAAGCGCTAGAGACAACGACAGCCCGTATCGGCCGGGTCGTCTTTGGCGCTCGCGCTAACCTCAAACACTCTGCGAGCTGGCCTTTCGAGCCTCCGCAGAATCGTAACTCTCCCCATAGATCGCCGGCACCTTCGCTCCCATTGGACGCAGATACATCGACAACTGTCCGCGATGATGAACCGAGTGATGCAGCAGAAAACCCAGGTACATGACCGCTGGAAGGTGGAACATGCTCCGGAAGTCAATCACCTTGAGTAATTGCTCGTCTGAAAGTTTCGTCAGCTCATCAAAGTGCATCTCGAATTGGTCCTTGTACCACCTAGTCAATTCGGCCGAGTTCTTGACGGAGTCAGGGCGGTGCCTGGGCGTAAAATCAAATTCGCCCGCCGGCAGTGCCGCCATAAATCGCATTTCGGTAGCCGCGATGTGCCACGCCAGATCAAGTGCGCCTCTCGATATGTCATCCGGTCGATATTCACCTTTGTCGAGCGGAATCGCTCCGAAAATGCCCTTTGTAATGTTGTGCTCGTTCTTCAGTCCCGGAAGATAAAAGCCGTGGAGTAAGAAATGTGCGTGATCTGGCTGGAGTTGTTGCATCGGTACAGAATAACTCAATCACCCCGGCAAGTTGAACCGGGGAGGCTCGCTTCCCGAAACCGCTCATCACGCAAGCGGATTGGCTCGAACGGTGGTGCCGTTTCAAAACTTGGCTATCAGCCAGATCCCCAGGGTTAGGAATCCTCCCCCGAGCATTCTCGGCCAGGAGACAGGATGTACCTTGAAGCCCATCCAACCGTAGTTATCCAGAACAAGCGACATTAGTAACGACGCCGTAAGACTAATCCCCGTAAACACCCCAGACCCCAGGCGCTGGGCGAATGCGGCTCCGGAGAGCGTTGCGGCAATACTCAGGAGGCCTCCCGTCCATGCCCACCAGGGAACCGCTGAAAACCTGTCGCTAGCCGGCAGCGGTTGACGCGCAAGCAACTGAATGATCAGCATTCCCACCAGCCCCGAAAGATAAACGGCAAGGGTCGCAATCAGAACTTGGTCGAGCGACTTCTTCAACTGAGCATTCGCTCCTGCTTGGGCAGGGTTGGCCGCGCCCGCTGCAGCAGCCAAAACATACGCAATCCAATTCACAATTCATGGATGCAGAAAGTCCTTCACCGTTTTGTTTAAACAGCGGTCGAACCTGGGAATTGGTGCAAGCGGACCTGTCTTCCTGCTGTAGCTGGTCTTGCTGCTTCCCAATAAGCCTTCATGTTTCGACACGCCGCCCCACCGTATCCAGATAATTCAAATAATCTTGCTTTGCCACACCCGTCATCACCTTCTTGCGAATGTAAACCTTGCGACTTTCGGGGAAGTTAAACTTGTCAACGAATCGAACTAGCAGCAATTGTACCGGCGGATCCTGATAGTGAACGATTAGCGTCTGCTTGCCCCAGTTGAACGGCGGGAATGCCAACGTTTCCAACACTTAGATGTCAGTTACGCCTCGCTCGACACTATCCGCCGTCCTCTTCACGAATGGGACAAAATCTTCCGGAGGCAAGCGTTGCATCGCATAGCTGACAATCTGCTTTTCATGCCTACCCGCAACTTTGGAATCAATGAGTTCACCAGCAGCCGGCAGGTACTCTTTCGGATTCCTGTAGATCACCACAAAGGGCTCTGAACCGAATAGAGCATCGGGAACGCCCAGCGTTTGGACATCCGCAGCGATGTTTTCTATGGCCAGAAAAAATTTGTCGTTGCTTTGCATTGCGTGAGAACCTTTTTTGTAAGGGACAGGTAATCGTGCAGGCATCTTGCATACGGTAAAACAGGCAAGCAAAACGACTACTCCGCAGCGTCTCACTTCAGCCGCCTGAAAAGGATTCTTCCTATCTCCTTGGTGTCGTTTTTATCAAAGTAATGCCAAAAGGTCTCCCTACTGTCTTCCACAACGGAATCGCTGTGCGCGGAAATCACCTGCCGCCTCATCTTCAGGACGACGGAACCAGTCTCTCCAGCAGATAACTGTATGTTCTCCACCGAACTGGGCTTCGGGTAACTCACGATACCTACATGACCGGTAGCATCGCTATATTCTGGATGCGACCAGGCGATAATGTCTCCCGGCTCTGGAGGAAAAACAATCGTCGCAATCGCGATGTCCATCGTCGGCGATGCCCAATCACCTGCATTGAGAGGGAGCTGGACGGTACTGCCGAACCCCCACTTTTTGGTGTGAGATTTTGTCGGCACTGAGTAGCCTGAATCGGTCAGCATCTCATACACCCAACAATTGCACTTGTTCGTGCCTTCGGGAAACTCATCTACACCAGGTGCCTGGCGCGACACAGCAACGGCCCAATGAGTGCTTCCGACGGTAGACTTGGCCATGTCTACAAGCTTATTGTGCTGATCATATGTGGCGAAAACCGCGTAGGGTCCCGGCTGTAAGTCACCAAAATTTGCCACACCGGAGCCGTTCGCCGGAAGAGTTTTTGTTGTGGCGCCGACAATGTAGACAGTGGCGTTCGGAACAGGGAACAGAATCGGATCATAGAGGACTGTCACGATCAATGCCGCTTTTGGCAATACGCATTTTTGTACCGGCGAGCCCGGAGCCTTATCGTTCTTAGACTTGGATTCCTCCAGTTTGCCTCCGCTTTTGCCGTAAAGATCGATCCATTCCTGCCGTAAACAATCTTGCGCCGGATCGCTCGAATTCAGTGGTTTTTTATGGCCTTGTTTGTCAAACAAAGCATTCGGTCGCGGGTCCTTTTCATGAGCTGAATAGAGTGCATTGTCTGCGGACGACGCAGCAGCTCTATTCAAAGGAGGCGACGGCTTTGAGGACATATCACCAAGCCTGTTTACGGCCGGTCGAATACGTAAATAGCTTCCAGACGCTCCATCTTTTCTTCCTCCGATAAATCTGCCGCTTCCAGAATCGGCGCTGCCCAGGGTAACGAGTGAAATTCTACACCGTATTCGAATTCATAGGCAACAAAGCGCGTGATCTCAGCCTCGCCACGAAGCTGATATCGCTGCGCACGCCTAATGCCCTCACGAATCATCAGCCGAAGGTCAGTGGAATCTTGATTGCGTTCGGTCACAAGCGAGCCGAAACACTCGCCTAAATACGCGATCACGTCATTCTCGAATCGCTGCCACTGTTCAACTTCAAAAACAGCAAATTGTCTGTCAGTGATGATCACGCTGCTACTCATTCACGGGGGTTACCAATGTCCGCTACCAGGCACGCGCCTACCGGCGTCCCGTCGCACTCTCAATCACCGTACCCGTAACCTCATCTTTAGAAACTCCGTCCAGCACCAAGGCGATTGACCGCGAGTTTCCCCTTGAAGACGCCAGTGACAGGGGTTCATCTAATGAAACTGCCTTGCGGTTTGTACGGTGCCCGCCGACGATCACACTCAAGTCGGCATTGGAATGCCTCAAATTTGTTCTCAATAACTTGACCTTCACCGGCCCGACTGACTGGTAAAACCTGGAGTGCCTCAGTGTAAACCCGAATCGTCGCACCTGATGCAAGTCCCTCTTCACCGGTAAACTTGCTGGCGCTTCCTCTTTGGTGGAATTGTCCCTGGCGGTAGGCACGGCGGAAGTCGCCAGTTTTGAGCTTGTGGCAACATCTTTCTGCGTTGCTGATTCGACTACCGGGGCGGAAGGCAGATGAGTTGCTGCCCGTGCAGGTGTGGTCACCCCTAAAAACCACGAAGTGTCGCGATGATAAAGAGACAGGAACACGCAGGCTGCGCACGCCAGCGCAATCGCGATCGCCACTTGAATTAGCTTACGTCGAGGCACATAGCGGGACGACCTGGAAGTCTCTGCAAAGCTTTGATGTTTTGCTGATCCCGTGGCAGGTGAGATGCAAACGTCCTTTCTCCGTCATCGCGGAGTGTAATCAAGCAATCGTACTATAACCCATGATTATCGACCAAAGCATGCCGCGGGCTTTGCGAACGTCGACTCCATAATGTGATAACTTGCGGTTGCAATGACAACCGAGAAAAAGTATTCGCGCCGGGATCTTTTGCTGCTTCTCGGCATTACGCCTGCGGTGCTGGCCGCAACCGGCGAGAAGCTCCCAGTCGGTCTGGAACTCTATTCGGTTCGCGACGAGCTGACCAAAGATCTGACGGGAACACTACAGAGCGTCGGCGGAATGGGTTACGATTGCGTCGAGTTTTACGCGCCCTATTACGACTGGACACCCGATTACGCTAAGCAGGTTCGGAAGGAACTCGACCGCCTGAAATTGCGCTGCTATTCAACCCACAACGACCATAAGGCGTTTAGTGCAGACGGCATCAAGAAGGCCATTGACTTAAACAAAATCCTCGGGACG
>CAXTMN010000108.1:0-9648 GCA_964245395.1 uncultured Bryobacteraceae bacterium | reverse complement strand
GTGCATAACTTCCTCTCGGCCGCGACCGGCCTCGCGATGGCCTTCGCGCTGGTTATCACAATCATGTGGATGAGTGGAAGGCACTGAATGGGCAGCGTCCCATGGACATCATTGCCGAGAACACCGGCGAGAGCGTTATGTTGCAGCTCGATGTCGGCCACTGTGTAGCAGGCGGCGGAGACCCGGTGAACTGGATCGATAGCCATCCCGGGCGGACTCGGTCGCTTCATATCAAGGACTGGTCCCCCGATGACGGCTTTGAAATCTTTCTGGGAGAAGGTGTGGTCCCCTGGAAGCAGGTATTTGCTGCGGCCGAGTCTAAGGGCAAAGTAGAATACTACCTGATCGAGCAGGAAGGCAGCCGTTTCCCCCAGATAGAAGCGGCCGATCGCAGCCTTGTAGCCTATCGAGGACTGAGAGACAAGGCCTGACTACAATGTCGGTGTGGCGTCAGGAAACCGCGAGCGGATCAGGCTTTTCATCACCGGCGGAACTTTTGATAAAGAATACGACGAGCTCGCAGGATGTCTGTTCTTTAAAGACTCTCATGTGCCGGAGATGTTGATTCTGGCGCGATGCAAGTTGGATGTCGAGATTCGCACGCTCATGATGATCGATAGTCTGGAAATGACCGCGGCCGATCGGGACTTCATCTTGGAGCAGTGCGGGGCGACTCCCGAATCTCGCATCATCATTACTCATGGAACAGACAGCATGGCCGAAACAGCGCGAACCCTTGCTGGGCAGCTTGCTGATAAAACCGTCGTCATCACTGGTGCAATGATTCCGTACAAGTTTGGGAGCTCGGATGGGCTCTTCAATCTCGGCAGTGCGCTGGCCTTTGTACAGGTATTGCAGCCGGGCGTGTACGTCGCCATGAACGGCCGCTGTTTCGCTGCCGGACGCGTACAGAAAAATCACCAGACAGGTTTTTTCGAGGAAGTTGACTCCATCGTCTGAGAGATGTCCATGACTTGGCAGCAATCTGATGAGTGGGACGTCGTCGTCATTGGTGCGGGAGCAGCCGGGCTTACCGCGTATCGGGATTTGACCCGGGCGGGCTTGCGAGTTCTCTGTCTCGAAGCGCGCCACCGCATAGGCGGACGTATCCTTACCATCCGCGATCCTCTGTCGCCAATCCCGGTGGAGCTGGGAGCCGAATTCATCCATGGCCAGCCCTCTGAGACGGGGGAGATTGCTCGCTCCGGCGCACTAACCATCTACGACTGTGCTGAAAATGCAGTCCGCATTAGAAATGGCCGTATTGACGGCGGCCTTCGTTCTTGGGAACTGGTGGGCAACGTTCTCGAAGCTATGCAGCAAGCCGCGGAGCAGCTTGAAGACCAGAGTTTCCAGCAGTTCCTCGCAAACGCTCCTCATTCCGAAGAAGCAAAGCGCTTGGCAACCTCCTATGTGGAGGGATTCAATGCGGCTCGCAAAGAACTGATTGGCATCCACTCACTCGCCGCCGATGCGCGGGCGGCAGATAAGATTGGCGGTGACCAGTCGTACCGGATTCTCAATGGTTACGAGGCGGTACCGCTTCACCTTCTGCGCGAGGCCGGCGGCGCTCATGGTGAGTTGCGGCTCGGCTGCGTTGTCGGGCAAATCGCCTGGCGTGAAGGCGCTCTCACCGTACACTTTCGTCACGGACTTAATGGCCCGTCAACCGAGTCGGTGAAAGCGCGAAAGCTGGTCGTCACCGTGCCGCTCGGAGTGTTGCAGGCCGACGATGATGTAGCCGCCGCTATTCGCTTCGAGCCCCCGCTTACCGATTCGATAAACGCCGCCCGGGAACTCGCTTTTGGACAAGTGGTGCGCGTCGTCCTCCGCTTCAGAGAAGGGTTCTGGGAGCGAAATCCGGACCTGCAGCATGCGGGCTTTCTCTTGTCCGATGAGAAGTTCTTTCCCACCTGGTGGACTCCGCTGCCAGTCCGTGCGCCACTGATCACCGGTTGGAGCGCCGGACCCCGTCCCGATGAACTCGCGGGCCGGTCGGAGGAAGAGATTCGCCGCTGCGCTCTGGCCGATCTGGGACGAATCACCGGAGCCACCGCCAGCTTAATCGACTCCCTCTTCGAAGGGATGTATTATCACGACTGGCACCAGGACCCCTTTGCACGAGGAGCCTACAGTTACGTGCCCGCAGGCAAGTTGGCCGCTCGTTCACTGCTCGCGAAAACGGTCGCTAACACCATCTACTTTGCAGGCGAGGCGACTGAATTGAACGGCCACAGCGCCACCGTTCACGGCGCGATTGCCACGGGCAGGCGTGCCGCTCGAGAAATCCTGCAAGCCCATCACTGAGCTCTTAACGCGGCTGTTCCTACCAACCCCGCAATTCCTGCTTCCGCAGTCTGGCCCTCTGATGTGGCCTATGCGGAAAGGCAGAAGTCCAGGCGGATGGAATATTATTGTCACTGGTTGAGCGGTCACCGAATCATTCGTCAGAGCTGCATTATTTCCTAAACACCCGAGGAACTACGTAGTCTCTTAATGTCATAAGATGGTGACGCTCCGAAGAAGCGCTTATACTCACGATTGAATTGCGAAGGGCTGTCGTAGCCGACGCGTGAGCTTGCCGTGGTTACATCCACATTTTCTGAAATCATCATCAGACGCGCTTCTTGCAGGCGAAGCTGCTTTTGAAACTGTAACGGGCTCATCGAGATCACATCACGGAACCATGCATTCATCGATGATGTGCTCATATTTAAGTGTCGAGCGAGCTCAGTCATTCGCACGTTCCTCGTAGCATTCTGTTTCAACCACGCCAGTCCGGAGAGCACTCGTTGCACTTTGGTATTCTGATCCAACATTCGCCGCAGCAACGCATGGTTGTCGCTGATGAGTAACCTGTAATAGATCTCACGCATGATGAGTGGGGCAAGAAAAGGGATCTGATCGGGCTTGCGTAGAAGTTCCGCCAAGCGTGTCACAGCATCGAGTAGTTCGCCGTCTAACGCATGTGCCGAAATCGCCGGATCCACCATTTGTTCTTGCGGCTTTCTCAGGTTTGCGTCCCTCAAAACAGATGCGATCTCGTTGAAGTCTAGAACAATGCTCACACCGAAGTACGGCTTACCAGGGCTTGCCTCGACTACCTGTCCGGAGATGGGAACTCCTAGAGTACACAGCAAGTAGTTGCCGGGAAAGCACCGGTAAGGATATGCATTGACCAGAACATCTTTCGCTCCCTGTGCGACCACACAGAAAAAGGGCTGGCTGTCTGTTAAGCGCGGCACATCGGTCGTAGACGAACGGTTGAGAAAGACTCCTTTGATTTCCGTTGCGCTGGTCCCGTCCTGAGGCACAACCATCGACAGCGCTTTCGTAAGCCTCTCAAGTCCGGTCATTTTCACCTTTTCTCAAAGACGCAATCCTGCTAGTTCGGTGCCGCATTCTGGCGAAATGGGCAAGAACTCTGGCATTTTGTACAAGCATGGAGTGGCGAGATCCGTCACAATTGCTAAGGCGTCGGCCATGCATCTCTCGTCATTTCGCACGCTCGGTACACAGCAGGACGCATCATCAGCCTCGTTGCCTTAACGTAATGACCTTTGCTGCCAAGGGCTGGGGATCAGTGATGAAAATTCGAAGACCATTCTGAACACCTTTAACAATACTGGACGTGGTTTCTCCGGTACGGCAGTTTTCACGCCAAAGGTGAAGTGCAAGATCTTCGGCTGCAAGAAAGTTTGTTCATGGCTAGAAAGGGAGGATTATGAGTAAGCTCGAAGGCAAAATCGCGCTCGTCACCGGGGCTACCGAAGGGATGGGTTTCAGCACTGCTCAGGAGTTCATCAGAGAAGGTGCGTTTGTATTCATCACCGGCAGACGCCGCGAGGAGATCAATAAGGCGGTTCAGAAGCTCGGCAAGAAGGCCTACGGCATTAATGCGGATGCGGGCAGCATCTCGGACATCGATCGAATGTACTCCGAGATTAAGAGAGAAAAGGGTAAGCTCGATATTCTCTTCGCCAATGCCGGCATCTACAAGCAGGTACCTTGGAATCAAATCACCGAAGAGGAATTTGATCGGACGGTTGCCGTCAACCAAAAAGGTGTCTTCTTCTGTATCCAGAAGGCGATCCCGCTGATGGATCAGAACGGGTCCATCATTTTGAGCGGCTCCTTCATTGGGAGCTCGGGCATCCCCGGCATGTCGGTATACGGCGCAACCAAAGCCGCTGTGCGCAGTTTTGCCCGCACTTTCACCGTGGAACTCAAGGGAGCAGGTCCACGTGTGAATGTGATCAGCCCCGGTCCGATCGATACCGAGGGCTTCCGCCATTCGATTGAGAACGACTCCGCCGCGCGCCAGGCAACGATCGAGATGGTTCCCCTGGGGCGCATGGGAGAGGCAAGCGACATTGCCAAGGCGGCGGTATTTCTTGCTTCCGGCGATTCCGCCTTTGTGGCCGGCGCCGAATTCTTTGTCGACGGCGGCACCAACGGAGTTTGATCCGGATTGGAGCTACTGGCGGGCGACCAGCGGAGCGGAATGGAAGCGTGGCGTTTTAGACCTTAGCCTGTTTCAGATAGTAGGAGAAAAGATATGTTTGGCATGAAGAATCCTGTCGAAAAGGCAAATGCCTTTGTGACAGCAGGTCCCAAACGCCTGTTCATCGGCGGCAAGTGGGTTGCTTCTCAATCCGGAAAGACGATGTCCGTGATCGATCCGTCGACGGAGCAGCCGCTGGCGGCGGTCGCGGAAGCCGGTCCGGAAGATGTGGACCTTGCCGTCAGAGCTGCTCGTCAGGCTTTCGAAGACAAGAACTGGGTCGATATCGGGCCGCATCAACGGGCACGGTACCTGCTGAAAATGGCTGAGTTGATCGAAAAGCACAGCGAAGAGTTGTCAGCGATTTCGAGCTATGAGATGGGCATGCCTTTCAAAATGGCGCAGATCACAACGGCCCAGATGATTGATGTCTTTCAGTACTACGCTGGTTGGACGACCAAGATCTTCGGCCAAACGATCCCTACCAAAGGTCCCGGCCTGACGTACACCCTCCGCGAACCCTTGGGTGTGGTCGCGGCGATCATTCCGTGGAATGGACCCATCCTGTATGCAAGCTGGAAGGTGGCCACAGCGCTTGCCACGGCAAACACGGTGATTCTGAAACCAGCAGAAGATGCGCCTCTCACCTGTGTGCGCTTCACCGAACTCGCAGAAGAGGCTGGTCTCCCGCCGGGCGTAGTGAACCTGTTGACAGGCTCTGGAGAAGAGGTCGGCGATGCCCTGACCGGTCATCCTGGAGTAGACAAGATCACCTTCACTGGCTCCACCTCTGTCGGCAAGCACATCATGGAGGTCGCTTCGAAAAACCTGACCAGGGTCAGCCTGGAACTAGGCGGGAAATCGCCGTTCATCATTTTCCCGGATGCAGACCTTGAGAAAGCAATTCCCATGGCGGTGAACGCGTTCACTCAGAACGCCGGTCAAGCCTGCACAGCGGGGACGCGCGTCTACATTCACAAGGACATCTATGAACCGGTCAGCAAGCAGATTGCGGAGGCCGTCTCCAAGCTCAAAGTCGGCGGCCCGTTTGATGAAAGCACTCAGATTGGGCCCATTATTTCCGCAAAGCAGCGTGATCGCATTGAGCAATATATCGCCTCCGGACGAGCGGATGGAGCAAGGCTCCTGACCGGTGGTGGGCGCCTGAGCGGAAAGGGATACTTCCTCCAACCGGCAGTCTTTGCTGATGTCGAGGACAGAATGAACATTGCGCAGGAAGAGATCTTCGGTCCGGTCGGTGCGCTTGCATCGTTCAACGAAGAGAACGATGCGGTCGTACATGGCAACGCAACACAGTACGGCCTGGCTGCTTCGATCTGGACCAGCAATCTCGCAACTGCACAGGCTCTCTCTCGAAAGATCCAGGCTGGCATTGTCTGGATTAACACGCATTTCGAGCTGGACGCCGTGTCACCTTTCGGAGGGTATAAGCAGTCAGGGTTGGGCCGCGAACTCGGCTCGGAATCAATCGATGATTTCACGCAGACAAAGACGATTCTGATGAGGCCCTAGCAGGTTCCGCGTTGTGCAACCGGCGCAGCCGCTCTCTTCACGAGACGCTGCGCCTCTACTGTATGTCCGCGTGCATGGATATATGCACCCGGGAAAGAAGACTATGGATTTGACTTCCTTTCGTACCCTGGGCCGCTCGGGACTCGTCGTGAGCCCGTTGGCCTTAGGAACCATGACCTTTGCTGCGCCCGGATGGGGTTCAGCTGACGATACTTCGCAAGACGTGTTTAATGCGTATGTGGATGCTGGCGGCAATTTCGTCGACACAGCCGATGTGTACGGCGGTGGTCGCAGCGAGGAGATCGTCGGCGAGTGTATCGCGCAACGTTCATTGCGTTACAGCATTGTGTTGGCGACGAAGTTCACCTTCAACGGGCAACCTGGCAATCCAAACGCCGGCGGCAACGGACGCAAGAACATCTACCGTGCGCTGGAGACCTCGCTCAAGCGTCTGAAAACTGACTACATCGACATGTACTGGATGCATTACTGGGATCAGACCACACCCGTAGAAGAGGTGCTGGAGAGTTTCAGTTCCTTGCAGCAGCAGGGGAAGATACGCTACTTCGGGTTTTCCGACATTCCCGCCTGGTATGCAACAAAAGCATGCGTGCTTTCTGGAGCAGGTTGCAGGCCTGCTCCGATCGCGCTGCAGATGGAATACTCGTTGGTCGAGCGCAACATCGAGCGCGAGCACGTTCCGATGGCTGCCGAATGTGGTTTAGGCGTGATTCCCTGGGGTCCGCTTGCTTCCGGCTTTTTGACCGGCAAATACAAGAGGGGATCGAGTACCCCCGAAGGTGAGGGTAGATTCGCTTCACAGCAGCCATTCCGGGAATTCACCAATAAGCACTGGAGCACGCTCGATGCGGTACAAACGATTGCGATCGAGCGGGATCGTCCGCTCGCACACGTTGCGCTGGCTTGGGCGCTCGCGAAACCCGGCATCTCCGCTCTTCTCTTGGGTGCGAGCAAGCCAGCGCAACTCAAAGAGAACATGGCCTCGCTCGATGTGTCGCTCAGCCCTGACGAACTGAACAAGCTGGACCAAGCGAGCGCGCTTGAGCCGGCACATCCCTATGCGGGTTTCACGCCTGCAGTCAAACGCAGCATCTTCGGCAATACCAAAGTCGAGACTTGGTCACCTGTACCTCGCCTAACCAACAGAACATAATTCATTTCGTCAGCAGGGGTTTTGCACGGTTTGGCAGGGTGCTCGATTTCCTTGGTTTCGGGATTGCAGAACTGTTGCCATGGAAAATAGTTTGGCGATACAGTTACGCAATGCTCATTGGATATGCCCGAGTGTCTACAAGCAACCAGGAAACGACCGCGCAGGTGACCGCGCTGAAGGCAGCCGGCTGCGAGCGTATCTATCGAGAAAAGGCGTCCGGCGGTCGGTGGGATCGGCCTGAACTGCACAAGATTTTGGATCAGCTTCGGAAGGGAGATGTGCTCGTGGTCTGGAAGCTAGATCGGCTATCGCGCTCACTTCGAGATGTTCTGACCATCATGGAGCGATTAGCGGATCCCAAAGCAGGATTCCGCAGTTTGACCGAGGCGGTCGATACCACAACTGCGGCTGGGCGGATGATGATGCATATGGTTTCCGTGTTTGCGGAGTTCGAAAGGTGCATGCTCAAGGAACGAACGAAAGCAGGATTGGATCTTGCCCGTAAACAGGGTCGGATCGGCGGTCGCCGTCCCAAGTTGTCGCATCAGCAGCAGACCGAGATTCGAAGGATGATTTCCAAAGGAGAGAAAACGGCGGCGGATGCTGCGCGGCTGTTTAAGGTTCACCCAGCCACAGTTTCGCGACTGTTGGCGCGGGTAGCCGGTTCATAAGCCGCGCTACATGCCCGTCGAGATGCGATGCCAAAAGGATTGCCCAGCTTAGTAAAGAACCACCTCGCGAAAGCGCGAGATTCAGCTATCTCCGCTGTAGAGATCTATAACAAGCCCGCCGTCGTCTTTCGGTCCGGCAATTACGTGGTGCTCATGATCATCGCTTTTACGTCCCTGTTTCATGCCGTTTTTTACAGACGAAAGCAGAAACCCTGGTATCGAAAACGCGGAACTGAGACTCGCAAACGGCCACGATACGAAGTCATTGATGGCGATCCAGCACATTGGGATCTCGCTGAATGCGTTCGAAACTATTATGGTTTCGACCATCCGCCCGAAATGGAAAACCTAAGGTTTATCATCGGGCTCCGAAACAAGATTGAACATCGGAGCATGCCCCGCTTGGATCCCGCTCTATTTGGTGAATGTCAAGCCTTGTTGATGAACTTCGAGGATCTGCTGGTCAGGGAGTTTGGAGAGAAGTATGCATTGCACGAAAGCCTCGCAATGGCCCTTCAGTTTTCGCGGCAATCTCCCAAAGCTCAGCAGGATGCTCAGAAGCGGCTTGCAAGCAAAAGCACAGCGAACGTTCTGAACTACATTGAGAGCTTTCGCACTGCCTTATCGCTCGACACTCTAAGCGATCAGCGGTTCCGGTTTTCGGTGTATCTGGTCCCTAAACCAGCGAATCATCAGAAGTCCGCGGATTTTGCGATTGAATTCGTTCACTTCGATTCAACTAAGCCGGACGAGATGGAGCAGCTAAGCAAGCTAACAAGCCTAATCAAAGAAAAGCAAGTTCCAGTTGCAAATCTGAATCACGTTCAGGCAGGAAAGGTGATAAAGGAGGTAGCGCGTGGACTGCCGTTCGCCTTCAACCAACACCATCACACGGCATGTTGGAAGCATTTTGCCGTACGTCCATCGAAGGGCAAGGGCAATCCTGCCAAAACCGACCCGAGCTACTGTATTTACGATAAGGCTCACGATGATTACCTTTATACGCCCGCTTGGACGAAACATTTAGTTAATGAGCTCGCCAGTGCAGAGACTTTCCAGGCGATTACTGGTTTTCAACCCAAGGTCAAGATTCAGGGGCAGCAAGGGCCGCAGTCGCCTTTCGATGGTTCCTCGGTAGTTACAGCGGCTTAGCGCAGCGGCGGAGAGCTGACATAGACACGGAGGCGCTGCACAATCTACCGACCTCTCTCAATAAGCCGCTTTTGCCGAAGCCTCTAAATCGAAGACCCTGGCGTTTTGGTGCGAGAACCCTGGTTTAGGCGCAGGTGGAGAACTGCCCTTATCGCCTTTCTATAAGAGATGGGGTATGCTCTTATAGACAGTCTATGAGTAGATATGGCTTTTTCGCAATCTGAATTGCTGCAGGGAACTCTCGAGTTAATGATCCTCAAATCCCTTGCCTTGCAACCGCTGCACGGGATGGGCATCTCCCGGCGAATTTCACAAATTACGAACGAGACCTTTGCCGTTAAGGCTGGCTCCCTGTTTCCTGCTCTGCATCGCATGGAAGAGGCTGGTTGGCTTACTTCCTATTGGGGCGAAGCAGACACAAATCGCCGCGCGAAGTTTTATAGACTCACAAAGCTCGGCAAGGGTCAACTCCAGACGCAAGCCGAACGCTGGGAACGGATTTCACTCGCGATGGCGAGCGCCTTGAAGGCAACGTAGGGAGTTTTAGAGTGTGACTCGACATTGTTATGCATTCTGTCGCAATCTCTTTAGCAAAGGGCGTATCGATCAGGAGT
>CAXTMN010000107.1:11709-16568 GCA_964245395.1 uncultured Bryobacteraceae bacterium | reverse complement strand
CATTGTTATGCATTCTGTCGCAATCTCTTTAGCAAAGGGCGTATCGATCAGGAGTTGGAAGAGGAAATCCGTAGCTACATCGAACTGATCGCCGAGGAAAAGGTACGGAATGGGACCGATGTTGACCGCGCTTGGCGCGAGGCTCGCAGAGATATCGGAAATCTTGAACAGGTCAAGGAGAACGTTCGTGATGTCAGAACGGGGGCTTTTATGGATTTGTTGATAAAGGATCTTCGGTATGCAATTCGAGCCTTGGCAAGAAGCCCAGGATTCACTGGCATCGCCCTCCTTGCCTTGGCTTTGGGCATCGGCCCCAACACAGCGATTTTTAGTGTGGTTTACGCCAATTTGCTAGCGCCTCTGCCGTACTTACATCCAGATCAGTTGGTAATGGTCTGGTCCAAAGTGAAAGACGCTCGTAATCAGGTGTCGGCGGCGGACTTTCTCGACTGGCAGCATCAAGCGAAGTCGTTCAGTGAAGTCGCCGCATTCTTTGGCCAAGGGTATAACTTGTCCTCGTCTTCGGAGCCTCAGTTTATCCAGGGAGAGCGCGTTTCCACGAATTGGTTTCATCTATTCGGCGCGAAGCCTCAGATCGGAAGGACTTTTCGACCCGAGGAACAACAACCTGGGAGAGACCACGTGTCTATCCTGTCTCACCGGTGCTGGATTAACAGGTTTGGCGCTGACCCGAAAATCGTCGGTAAGCAGATCCATTTAAACGGTGAGGCATACACCGCAATCGGTGTAATGCCGGCAGGGCCTTGGGACCGACACAATGAAGAAATTTGGGTCCCTTTGAACTTCAGCCGAGCCGAACTCACTCGCGGCGCTACCTTCTGGTACGTCGTGGGTAGGCTCAGACCCGGTGTTTCTATTAAACAAGCCCAGCAGGAAATGGATGCGGTAACTCACCGCATCGCGGATCTGTACCCTACAACGAATAAGGGCTGGAGCGCGCATGTGGAGCCGCTTAAGAATGCCTTCCAAAGTCCGAACACGAGCAGAAACTTGTGGCTACTACTGGCCGCTGTCAATTTCGTGCTCCTTATCGCTTGCGCGAATGTCGCTAACCTTCTGCTCGCCCGAGGCCATGCGCGTCGAAAGGAAATAGCCGTGCGCAAAGCTCTCGGCGCCTCACGAACTCGGATTCTTCGGCAACTGCTCACTGAAAGCGTCGTGCTTGCCAGCCTCGGCGGTGCCCTAGGAGTCGCATTAAGCGTTGGCTTACTGAAAGGCATTCTTGCGATAGTTCCGCCTGGTACGCTTTCGTCCGAAGCCGAAGTTCGGCTTAGCATTCCAGTACTTCTTTTCGCTCTCGCAACAACGTTTATAGCTGGACTTTTGTTCGGCTGTGCTCCCGGACTTAGGGCCGGGAACATTGACATCAACGAGAGTCTAAAGCAAGGCGGCCGATCGTCGGTGGCAAGCGGGCGTGCTTCGGTACAGCGTGCTCTGGTTTTTGGGGAATTTGCATTGGCCTTTACTTTGCTCGCCAGTGCCGCGTTTACCATCCACAGCTTTATTAAGCGCACACAAATCGATCTGGGCGTTCGAACGGATCACGTCCTCACGTTTGATCTACCGATATCGCAGTCTAGCGTTTCTGAGTCCCAAAAGACTGAGTCGTTTTACCGAGACATCCTGGCAAAGTTGGAAGCGGTTCCCGGTGTTCGCTCTGCGACGGCTGCAACGGGCACGCCTCTTGAGGGCACCAATTTCGACATGCCGTTCACGGTAACTGGAGGGCTTACGGAAGAACCATCTCTACGCTCTGAAGCTGGGCTTCAAGCGGTCACGCCCGGGTTTTTTCAGACATTGGGAGTACAACTCCAGCGTGGGCGCGCATTCACCTCTCATGACACGGCGAACAGTCTCCGAGTTGCCATGGTGAACGAAGCCTTCGTTCATCAGTTTTTGACCGGCACGGACCCACTGTCGAAGAGCTTAAATATCCAACAACTTCAGAATGGGGTGCTGGCTATGGGGCCGTCAGTAGAGTGGCAGATCGTGGGTGTCTTCCACGACGTACAAAATAACGAGCAGCTCGGCAGACAAAATCATCCAGAGATATACATTCCGTTCAGCCAAAGTCCCTGGCCACAGTCTGTCATAGCGATACGGACTGAGCTTGCTCCGGAAACGATGCTCAAAGCTGTTAGGACCGCGATTCAATCTGCCGATCGCAATCTCCCAATTACGAATGTCAGAACGATGGAGCAGATTGTGCGCGACCGTCTCACTGAAGATAGGTTTGGAACTGCTCTTTACGGGAGCCTTTCCGGGGCGGCGCTGGTTCTCGCATGCTTGGGAATCTACGGGGTTATATCATTTGCAATCTCGCAGCGTACATCTGAAATCGGGCTGCGAATGGCGCTGGGCGCTACTCCTGGTCAAATAGTGGTGCAAATTCTAAAGGACGGTCTTCAAATGGCCATAGCCGGGCTGCTTGTCGGCTGCGTCGGCGCGTACTTTACGGGACAAGCGATGCGGACCATGCTTTACCAAACTGCTTCATTAGACTGGCCATCATTAATCGCCGTATCAGCTGTTCTTCTTTTGGCCGCGTGCTTAGCTTCGTACGTGCCCGCTAAACGCGCGAGCTCAATCGATCCAATGATTGCCCTAAGCCAGCAATAACTCACGGTTTGGAGCACCAACTTTGAGGCTATGCGAGATCGTCCCGCGAAATTAGTCATCGTCTGTGGCTTGCCAGGCTCCGGCAAAACTACCCATGCAAAGCTGCTGGAAAAGAGCCTTGCTGCGGTTCGTTTCTGCCCGGATGAGTGGCTCCAATCTCTCTCTTTAAGCCTCTGGGATGAAGAGCGTCGCGCCGGGATTGAGGCTATCCAATGGGAGCTAGCGCAAAAACTCTTGGAGTGCGCTACATCAGTGATCATCGAGTGGGGTACTTGGGCAAGAGCCGAGCGGGATGCGTTGCGGCTTAGGGCAAGAGATATAGGGGTTGGAGTTGACTTACATTATTTGTCTCAGCCCATCGACGTCCTGATTGAACGTATCAAACGACGCCAATTGGAATTTCCTCCTGTCACGCGAGCGCAATTGCTGCAATGGGCAGAAGTGTTTCAGGAACCAAGTCCCGGGGAGATGTCCCTATATGACGAATGTCTTTATTTAGATGCATCTTGTCCGTAACGGCGTACCGGGCTTGCATAAACCCTCGTTTGCGCAAGGCGCTCCTGCCTTCCTGCCCTTTAACTTTCATACAGACACGATGGAACCGTAGCTAGATCTGAACCATCCCGCCGTCGACGAAGAGTTCAGCGCCATTCACGTAGCTTGCATCTTCAGAGGCGAGGAATAGGACCGCTTTTGCAATCTCGTCCGGATTTCCAGCCCGACCCAGAGGGATGTCTTTCGCCAATTCCGATAAGAGCCGCTCGGCATTTTCCCGGCCTCCTGTCGCCTTCTCAATCGAAGGAGTATGGACGGGGCCTGGGCTGACGACATTTACGCGTATGCGCCGCGCCCTGAGTTCGTTTGCCCATGTCCGCGCGAAGCTCCGCACCGCAGCTTTGCTCGCGCTCAAAACACCGAATCCAGGTATCCCCTTGATCGTCCACATGGATGCATTCAGGACAACGGCTGCTCCGTCGGGCATCAATGGCAACGCCTTCTGCATGCAGAAGAAAACGCCCTTGACGTTCGTGGAGAACCCGGCTTCAAACTGATTCTCAGTGATCTGCTCGATGGTGGCGTGTTCAGCCGTGCCAGCGTTCGCGAATAGAATATCCAGTCGCCCTTCTTGCTCTCGCACCGCTGTGAACAGTCGTCCGAGATCCTCCAGCTTGGAAACGTCACCTTGCACGCCCACGGCACCATGACCGACCTGCGCGAGAGCCGACGCAAGTTCCTGACTCCGTCGCCCTGTTACAAAGACCTTGGCCCCCTCCGTTGCGAGCAGCTTGGCCGTCGCCAATCCAATTCCACTTGTTCCACCTGTAACCACCGCAATCTTGTTTTCAACTCTTCCCGGCATGTTCACTCTCCTAAAGCAGATGATCTTTCCACTCAATTCCAACGTTTTGGTTGGACATTTTAATGCCATTCCAACTGAAGCGTTGGAGATGCAAATATAGTGGGGGTATGGCTTGGGATACGCAGGAAACACGCCGTCGACTCCAGCAAGCAGCGTGTGCAGAGTTCACTGCGCATGGTCCGGATGGTACGACAATGGCGCGGATCGCAGCTCTGGCGGGGATCAACAAGGAGCGGCTCTACAACTATTTCGGGGACAAACGACAACTGTTCGAGACTGTGCTCATAGAGGAACTGGAGAAGCTCGCTGTTTCCTTGGGGTTGAATGCTCCCGGTCTGGACAATATCGGTGAATACACGGGGTGCATCTTCGACTATCACGCGGAAAATCCGCATCTCGTCCGGCTCTTGCTCTGGGAGGGCCTGTCTGATGGTCCAACCGTAAACGAGGCGGCCCGTACCGCTCACTACCAGCGCACGGTGGCAACGTTCGCCGAAGCACAACGGAACGGCATACTGAATGACGATCTCGATCCAGCGAAGCTGGTCTTCTTACTGATCGGCCTGGCTGCATGGTGGTTTGCCGTACCCCAGTTGTCGCGCATGGTCACAGGCTCGGATGGCAATGCTCCTACGGAGCGAAGCCGTCGTCGCGCTTGTGTTGTGAGCGCAGCCCAGCATCTGGCGTCCCCTATTTACTAGAAGCGGCTGCCGGCATCGCCGGAAGATGTCGTCGAGAGATGGCGCGATGGCCGCTAACGTACGATTTTTGACGTTTGGTGTGGTGACCCCAAATAGCGTGCAAAGTTTTACGCCAGATAACTCAAAAAGTGACATTGTCATCAAGCGCGAGCTTGCTG
>CAXTMN010000107.1:0-11699 GCA_964245395.1 uncultured Bryobacteraceae bacterium | reverse complement strand
TTGCGGAGCGAAGTTCCGCAATACGGACAGTAAACATCATTCACGCCAACCACGCGCTGGCACTGCGGACAATTCGGGGCCAGTTTGTAGCTGCAGCGAGGGCAGAAGTTGAATCCCGTCTGAACGGCATTCCCACATTGCGGGCACGCACTGCGTAACGGTCGCCGCAGGATAAAGTAAACGATAATACCTAAGCCATTGGGAATCAGAATGGCCACAAGCGTCCAAAGTATAGCGCTCATCCCGCGTCGTGGTGCGTCGCGGCTCACATAGCCGAGGAACAACAAATAACAGCCCAGTACGGCCCCGGACGCAAGGCCGAGCAGCACTCGCTGCCATGCCGCTGGACTTCCAGCCTGCCGAGCCAGAACAATATTGAAGATCACTTGCCCACTGACGAATCCGATCACTGCCAGCGTCCAGGCCCACGTCGGAACAATCTTGATCTCCGCAGCTAGTCCGGTTTGAGTTTCGTTTTTCACCTGCATAGAGTTCCCTGCTTTCTCCTGTCATTGCCTTTCTACGTTGTCGGTCAAGTGAGTGCCGTGACGGAGCAGAAGCGCACTCACCACCAGCGCCGGTGCCATCCACCAAAACAGAAAACCCGCCTTCCAAACCCAGTTCGAAACGCCCGCCCACAAGCCCATCCATTCAAAGGCTCGCCAGGACAAAGGCGTCGTGATTGCCGCTGAAAGCCCTACAGATACGCAGCACAGGCACACCAGCCAGATCCGTTCCTTTTGCTCCCGCATTTCAAGAGCCCTGGAGCGCACCCGCATCTGCGTCGCTTGTACTAAAGCGGAATCAGCGGCTAAGGGCTGGAAACGCAACGCGCGAACCGTCCGGCCAGCCGCTTCAGCATATTCACTGCACATTCCGCACTCTTCCAGGTGGACTCTCAGCCAACTCTGCTGATCGGCGGATAGATCCTCCGCCCCAGCTAGCGCGATCAATTCCTGCGCCTCGTCATGTATGCTCCGGCTCATTCCCGTGTTCCCTCGAACTGCTCCATCAGCATCTTTAATCCGCGATACAATCGCGATTTCACAGTGCCTAGTGGCGCCCCGGTCACCTGGGCGATCTCTTCCAAAGCCAGCGCATCCTGGAAACGCAACACGATTGCCTCACGATATTCCGCCGGAATGCCGGTCAATGCCGTACTGATGCGTTCGGTCTGCTGGTGTTGCGCCGCCAGCTCCCATGCCGAAGGACGCGTATCGGCCGGCTCGACGGGCGTATGCTGTTCGTCTTCCATCAGCCCGTCCAAGCTGACTGGACTCTTCTTCCGTAAATAATCAATGGTCAGATTTCTCGCTACCGTGTAAAGCCACGTACTGAACTCCCGTCGCCCGTCGTACTGATGGCCACGTTCCAATACGCGAATCCAGGTTTCCTGGAACAGGTCCTCTGCCACCTCGCGATTCCCTGATAGATACACCAGATAGCGAAGAAGCCGATGCTGATACTGCTCGATGAGATGGTCCAGTAAGTCTGGATCACGCCGGCGCAGACCCCGGGCAATTGCGCCGGCCTCGGGTTCCATCGCTTTCATTGAGCAAAACGCTACGGCGTCCATCCTACCCGCTTATACGGCCGAGTGAGCAAGAAAGATGCAGGCTGAAGCATTTTCTTGATCAGCTCCAGCGCCCCTACGCGAGTGGACGGGGGATCCTCAGTGATAATTCATAGAGCACAGGACATTGAGACGATCAAATGCAATCCAAAGTTGAATTCACTCATGACCACGCCGTGGTGAACGGACTCGACTGGCACTTCGTCCAAATCGGACCGCACCACTCCCCTCCGGTAATCTTATTGCCGGGCTGGCCTGAGACTTGGTACGCATGGCGACGGCTTATGCCCCTTCTTGCTGATCGAGGCAAGCACGTCATTGCCTTCGATCTGCCCGGCATGGGCGAAACTGATTTTCTGCCTGAAGGTACAACCTACGATGCGAGTCGCATCGCTGATCTCCTCTATCAGGCGTTGCGCTCTTTGGGATTTGCCCAGGTGGATCTCGTGGCGCATGACCTGGGATGCTGGGTTGCTTACTCGCTGGCCACTTCCTTTCCCCAGATGGTGCGGCGTCTCGGACTGCTTGAGGCGGCCGTTCCCGGAATTTCGCCCCCCTTTGATCTATCGAAAGCACCCAAGGTCTTTCAGTTTTATTTCAACGCCGTTCCCGAGCTGCCGGAGATGCTGACACGAGGCAAAGAGCGTGAGCTTCTAAGTTGGCTTTTTCGCACGAAGTCTGCAGACGCCAACGCAATTGGTCCTGAAGATCTCGATGAATATATGCGTTCCTATAGCGACCCCCGCCGAATGGCGGCCGGCTTTGCATACTATCGGGCTGTCCCCATGAACATCCAAAAGCATCAGACCGCGCCTGCGCTCGCCATGCCCACTCTGGCGCTGGGTGGTGAGAAAGGTGTCGGTATGGCCTTGTACCAATCGCTCCGCGATCGTGCAGAAAGCCTCACCGGCGGGATGCTCGAGGGGTGCGGCCATTACCTTCCGGAAGAGTGCCCGCGCGAACTAGCCGATCATGTTCTCTCTTTACTTGCGGCTGATTGATAGCCGACGGTTCCCATGGCTTGCACCTCGGTCCCTCAAGCCGAAGCCTTTACCTTCGCCCCTGCGCTCTTGGGCGTCCTCCGTTTGAAGGGCAGAACACGGCGAGGCTGACCGTCAGAAATCGGACGGACCCGCAAGGGTCGTTCCTGAAGGATCAGCTCGCTGGCCTGAACCAGCGGTTCGGCGTGGAACCACCGTTGAAATGCACCGCCCTTTAGCATGTTGCAAATGGCCGCTAGCGACATGCCCTGGTGGTGAACCATCCAGCAGCGAACAAGTTCATACTTGCGCGCAGAGAGCATCGTAGCTCGGCTGGCAGTATAGTCGGCCGATTCGTAAAATCCATATCGGCCCAACCACTTCTTCTTAGCTAGTGAGCGCAGATTTTTGACGGCTAGGACCGGATCGACCAGAAGGGCCAGGCAACTCGAATAGGGCGAGATAACCAGCGTTCCTTCCCGAGCGACACTCAAAGCCAGGCCGGGAACCCCAAATGCAGCGTATTGATAGTTTCCTTCTGCGTCCGTCTTGCTGTAAGCTGCCTCTGAAATGCCCCAGGGAACTCGACGATTCCGTGCATAACTCTGCTGCGATCGAACCGCCGAGCGAACTGCGCGGTCGAGCAGGGTATCCGGATGAGACTTCATCCAGATAATCGGCATCAGGTACTCAAACATCGTCCCTGTCCACGAAACCAGAACCGATTGGCCTTCGCACAGTGTATGTGAGCGGCCAAGACGAAACCATGCTTCCTGAGGCGCTTCTCCCTTCGCCACCGCCAGGAACGTTGCCGTCCGCGATTCCGAGGCGAGTAGATCGTAGCAGGATTTATTCAGCTCCTGTTTGGTCACATCGAAACCAATCGAGAGCAGGTTGCGGCGATGATCGACCAGCATCTTGAAACTCATCCCGCGCGCCAGGCGGTCTATGTCGTCAGCAAGTTTTTGCAGTCGGGCTGCAAGCGCCTTTAGAGCAGCACGCGCCTCACTCACTTCGCTGCGTAAACGATCGGTCAGCGGAAGTAGTTCCGCCCTACTGCGTATCCTCGCCGCCTGCAGCTTTGCATCAACATCGGCGTAGAAAACCTCGGCTTGTGACAGCACAGGAGCGCTTTTCGGCAGGCCCAGTTGAAGAGAAGACTCCTCAAGAGCTTCGTAGTCAGGCAGTAGCCACGGCATAAACGTCTGAGCTTCTACTCGAAGCGCATCGATCCGCGCCTGAAGAGCACGTGCCCAGACTGCTCGGTCCGATTCATCTGCCGCCATTGGCTGATCATTCGTCTCACGATTCCTGAGAAGGTCGGGAAGGGAAGTGGCCAGTTCCCGTTCGAGCGGTGCAGTCTTTTGACCGAGCATCCTCCGGTAATCTGCCAGCCCTTCGATCGCACTCTCACGAATCACTGGCTTACGCAGGAGCTCCAGACAGCCTTGCTTCAAACTCCACAGCGAAGCAACCAGATTGCCGCTATCAACGCTCGATACAAATTGCGGTTCAAGTGGCTTCATCGTAATGTTGTCGTACCAGTTCAGAAAATGGCCGTAGTGGCGCGGCAGTTTCAGGGCCGACAGAAGCGTGTGTTCAGTCTGCTCGACGAACTCCGAAACGGTGAGATAACCGAATTCGTGCGCTACCTGGCGCGCATTGAAAAGAAGCCCGAGATTTGTTGGTGACAGTCGTTCGGCCACCCTGTAAGGCTGCTCCTGAACGTTATCAGGTATCAGCCAATGGTTCCCGGCGTTGCTGAACTCGGCAAAGTAGCGCCACGTCCGTAAGGCAACATCGCGAAGGAAGAGATGATCTTTCGGACCGAGTTCGAAGTCTCCCGGATGCGCTGATCGGTTAATCCAGATCGAAATCAGTTTCGAGCAGCCCCACAGAAGAAAAAAGGGCAACGCATAAGGAGCCGCTTCCGGATAGCGAAGCAGGCAAAGACCAAGTGCAATCGACAGCACTGGAATCCAATCGAGGTAAACATCGACTGGCGTTCGTTTACGAATCCCTAACTCGGCTTCCGTTGCTGTCTCCCATTCCAAAAGACGCGAATGAGTAAAATTGCTCCGGATAACAGTACGGATAATCGCGTCCAGAGCGACTAAACTCTGATGAGCTAGGAAGGCAATATTCAGAAAGATGCTGACGTGCGATCGAAGAAAATCGAGGAAAGCCTCCCGCATCTGCGCCCATCTGTTGCTCACAGCGGCTGCAAACAGCGAGAAGATCAGCCGGAAATAGATCGGCAGAAACAGCAGAGCGAGCGTCACCAAGGTCCAGAAACGTGGAGTCCCGGGCAGGAAAAACCAACCCGCCACCAAAAGCAAAAATGTGGCCGGTTCTACCAGGCTGCGCCGTAGATTGTCCAGAATCTTCCACTTCGAAACCAGCGAAATTGGATTCGCGACCAGTCGCCCCGACTCGTCAGGAACTTTCCCCAAAAGCCAGCGAACGATCTGCCAGTCGCCGCGTAACCAGCGATGACGGCGTCTGTTGTACGCACTGTAATGAGACGGATAATCGTCAATCACTTCGATATCCGAGATCAGTCCAGCCCTGGCGTAAGCCCCCTCAATGAGATCGTGACTGAGCAGCGCATTGCGTGGGAATCGCCGCTCCAGAACCTGTCGCAGCGCGTCGATTTCATAAATTCCTTTCCCGGTGAAAATCCCTTCCCCGTACAGGTCCTGATAAACGTCCGAGACTGCACGGGAGTAAATGTCGAAACCAGTCTGTCCTGAATAGATGCCGGCTAGTCGCGACCGCGTAGCCGAATGAACACTGATTCCCACTCGCGGTTGCAGAATGCCGTAACCCTGAGTAACGATGTTCAGTTCGGGATCCACCAGTGCCCGGTTAAGCGGGTGAGCGATGCAGCCGATCAACCGGGCCGCTGAACCCCGAGGCAGCTGAGTATCTGAATCCAGCGTCAGCACATACCGGATCTCAGGCAGCCGCGTCAAATCCCCTGCCTTAATGGGAAACGGATCGAACGTTTTGCGCAGCAGTTGATTCAAATCGAGAAGCTTTCCCCGTTTCCGCTCCCAACCCATCCAGGTCCCCTCGCGCGGATTGTAAATGCGATGCCGATGGAACAGATAAAACCCGCCGTTGCCCTCCTCCGAGTACTTTTGATTTAACCCTTCAATCAGCTGCCTTGCCAGGTCGATCCGCAGATCTTCGTCCCCAATCGGTTCGGCGGTATCGGGCAAATCGGTAAGCAGCGCGAAGAAAATGTTGGGATCGCGATTGACCAGATAGCGAACTTCTAAATCATCCGCAAGCTGCCGGATCTGCTTTTCGTTAATCAGCAGCGTCGGTATCGCAACCATCGTTGCGCAGCGCGGATCAACAGCTTCAGAGAAGTCGAGTTTCGGAAGCGGCCGCGGAGTTAAAACTACCGTCACCAGGTAGTTCATCAGCTCGACGGCGGCCTGCGTGGCAGGAATCAACAGCAACAAGACGCCTATAAGCAGACCTAATCCGCCATTGCTGCGGACCAGGCTCATGATAATCGCAACCACAGTGATCAGCGTGACCGACTCGATGCCGATAATATAAACTTCGTCCGGAAAACGACGGAACAGAGCCTGAACGCTAGTAGTAAATGCCGGTCGGTACCCAATGTCCTTCAGCAGTTCGCGCGAACCCGTAGCATCAAAAAAATAGTAACCAACGTGGCGCAACCGCTCGGTCAGCGCGTCGGGAGCCGATCTTCGAATCCTAGCCGATTCCGCCCGCTTGATGGCACGACGCGCTAGTTCAATCTCGCTGACATCCGAATGCGCAGCGATCTTCTCGATAGCCAGCCTGTATTCCTGCCGGCTCTGCAAATCCATTGCCGGATACACACCGCCCGGATCAAGCAGCAGAATCCGGTGAATGAAAGACAGGCGCTCCAGATCCTCTTTCCAGTCGACATCTCCGATCAGCCGCAGAGAGCTCAGCAGCGGAGCGAGGTTGAATGACGGAGCTTCCAAACCTTCTGCATGAAATGCTTCGAGAGCCTGCAGTCCCGCCAGCGTGAGCCGTTCCAGAAGAACAATCTTCAGTGCTGGCAGCATCCCGCTGATTTCTGAAAGCCGCAATGGTTCGACTTCCTGTACGGCCTCGACAAAAAATGTGAATATTGTTTCGTTCAGGCGACCTTGCGATGCATCCAGCAGCGCCCGCGCAAGAACCACCGGACGCGGAACAGTCTCCTCGGTCGGCGTGCGCACTTGCGGCAGCTTGGCCAGAAACTTCGTTGCCTCTTCCAGATCGCCGATGCCCGTACGAACCAGCCGCATGTTCTCAAACAGCACCTTCAAATCTTCCGAAGGGTCAGCCGACTGTAACCCGTACAGTTCACGTTCCAGCTTTCCAAAAATCCGAAGACTCCGGCGATAAATCTGCCGGGGCTTGGCCGACCGTGGTCTGCCCGCCATCCATGCTGCCGAACGTGCCGCTCGCACTGCATTCTCGCGCAACTGGTTGCGTTCCGATTCGCTCAGGGTCGCCCGATCGAACGGGACCGGCTGGGCTTGCGACTCTGTAGAGGGCTCAGGCATTCAAATTGGCACTGTGTCTATCTATAGCTTGAAGCCTGCAGTTCAAACATTTCAGCGTAGCGGCCCCCTAGCGCCACCAAACGGTCATGGGTTCCTTCTTCAGCAATCGCTCCATCTTCGAGAACGATGATCCGTTCCGCCATCCGGACAGTAGAGAAGCGATGCGAGATAAACAGCGCCATCTTGCCGACCGTCAGTTCATTGAAGCGCTCGAAAACTTCGAACTCAGCGCGAGCGTCCAGGGCAGCGGTTGGCTCGTCCAGTATCAGCACTTGCGCCTCACGCAAATAAGCACGCGCCAACGCCAGCTTCTGCCACTCACCGCCTGAGAGCTCAACACCTCCTTCGAAGCGGCGTCCCAGCATCTGATCGTATTTTAAAGGTAAGCGGCCGATTACCCCGTCCGCTAAACTCTTTTCCGCCGATTCGCGAATCCGCCTGATGTCCGACATGAACTCCACCCGGCCTACGCCGATGTTTTCGCTTGCAGTCATCTCATAGCGCATGAAATCCTGAAAAATAACACCAATCTCCTGGCAAAGATCCTCGACTCCGTAGTCGCGCAGATCAACGCCGTCGAGCAATACCTGGCCGGCAGTCGGATCGTAGAGCCGCGCCATTAATTTCACAATTGTGGTCTTGCCTTGCCCGTTTTGCCCGATCAGAGCAATGCGCTCACCCGGCTCTAGCCTGAAGTTCAGCCGATTCAATACTCGCCGGTCAGTTCCAGGGTAAACAAAAGAGACATTCCGAAATTCAAATCCCTTCCGGATCGGGCGGGGAGCAGGCAGGGCATTCGGCTTCGAAACAATACTCGGCGTCATCTTCATAAACGCGAGAAGATCCGTCAAAAATAGCGCCTGATCGGCAATGCTCGAAAGCGTTGAGAATATCTGCGAAATGTTGCTCTGCGCATTCATGATCGTTTGCGTCAGGAAAAACAAATTGCCGATCGTCAGCCTGCCCACCACCGTGTAATAAATGACCCAGACGTAAGCGCCATAGTAGCCGCCCGTACTCAAAAACGAAAGCAATGACGCCGCTATTAGCCGGCTCCGCGACAGAGCTAGATTTTCGTCCAGAATTCCGTTCGAAAGTAAAGTAAAGCGGTCTGTCAGGAATCGGTTCAGGCCGAACAGCTTCAACTCTTTTGCCGCTTCTTTACTTCCCCCTACCTGGCGCAAATAGTCGAGCTCCCGCTTAACAGGTGTCTGCTTGAAATTCAAAGCGTAATTCAAAAACGCAAAATGGCTCTCGCCCAGAAAGGCCGGTATCAAACAGACAACCAGCAGCAGCAGCAGCCAGGGCGAATACCAGAGGATCGCCGACGCCAGGGCCACCGTCGTTACCACCTGCTGAAACAGTCGGCCGATCGATTGGATCATCCCCAGACGGTCGGTGGCCTGAACGCGGGCCCGCTCTAACCGGTCGTAAAATATCGGGTTCTCATACGTCTGCAGATCGAGTGAAGACGCATGCTCCATTACCTGAATGCTCACGTGACGGGTGTAGCGGTCCGCAAGCACCCGGTCGTAATAGTCAATAATACGGCTGAAGACGTTTCCCGCCATCACCAGCGCAAACTCAAGCGTTACCAGCCACCACAAATGGCTTGTCGGCCGCTCTTTTCGTGCAACTATCGTTCGAATTAAGTCGACAATGATCCCGGTGACCGCGGCGGTGCTAACCGGAATCAACGATACAAGAACCCGACATCCCAGACCAGCCGAGACCACCCATGGACCTGAATCCCACACGATCCTGAGGACCGGCGGAATGTTCTTAAGTGCCTGTAGGCGATCACGCCAGGCCGAGGCAGACGTTTGGTTATTTGCTTCCACGCTCAATCAGGAACGGCACTTACGCACCTCCCTGATTGTTACGCAACCCGTATGCGCGAGCCGATAAAGGCAAAGTACGTGACGATCCCGTAGCAGACCAGCGGAACGATCATTGCCCTCGCCATACTGCCAGTCGACTGAGCCACTAAACCAATCACCAGGGTGATCACCGCCCCACCGATGATCGACATGACTAACAGCTTTGTGTTTGGCCCCAATCCCTTCAGTGCCAGAGCGAAAATCGTCGGGTACATCAGAGACATGAAAAAACTGGTCAGAAAAACCGCCCAAACACCTAACCAGCCCGGGAACAAAATCGCCATCGCCACCAGCCCTACATTCGCGACGCTGTAGATGCCCATCAGTAAGTTGGGCCGGATAAACTGCATGAAATAAGTGGCCGAGAACCGGCCGGCCGCAAACGCCACCAGCGTGCCGCTTAGAAAATAACCGGCTATTTTCTCCGGTTGATGAACATAGTCCTGAACATATTGAATAAAGTAACTCCATGTGCCGATCTGCGCGCCGACATAGAAGAACTGCGCGATAACTGCAGCAATGAAGTGCGGATATGCCAGCAGATTACGATAGCTTCCCTGTCTTACCTGTAACTCCGCTGCCTCTTCTTGCCCCACACGCGGAAACTTCGTCCGGATTATGAGAAATGCCCAGATCACTACGATGCAGCCAAGCACCAGATAGGGCGTAATCACCCGTGTGGTCTCATGCTGAAGGTACGCGTTGTACTCACCGGCCGCCTTCATTCTACTTACCTGGGAAGCGCTCAGTTCGATCCCCGAAAAAATGAATGTCGTGCCGGCCAGCACGCCGCAGATCGAACCCAAGGGATTGAATGCCTGCGTGAAGTTGAGTCGCCTTTCCGAGCTTGCCGGATCCCCCAGCTCCGTAATGAACGCACCTGCTCCAGTTTCCAGAAATGCCAGGCCGCTCGCAATCACGAAAAGAGCGACCAGGAAAAACCAGTAACTTTGCACCATCGCCGCAGGCCAGAAAAGAAACGTGCCAAACGAGTAAAGAAATAACCCGCTCACCAGTCCCGTCTTATATCCGTATCGCCTCATTAGCAAAGCCGCCGGCGACGATAGAAAGAAGTAGCCGAGATAAAATGCAAACTGTACTAAGCCGGCCTGCAGTCGATTAATCTCAAACGACTTCATGAACTGCCGGATCAGCACGTCATTCAAGTTATTCGGGATGCCCCAGAGAAAGAACAGCCCAGTTACTAAGAAAAAGGGAAGCAGATTCTCTCGCGAAAAGAGCTGCTGCCCCCTTCCTTCACTGCTCCGAGCGCCTGTGCTAATTGGACCAGTGATCATAATCAGGCGGATTCCAGAACCATATCGGCGTATTGCATTGTATCGTCCGTCGAATCAGACCCGCATCAGCCGCTGCCCGCCCGCTAAAATCGAAGCTTCTCCAGATACTTGAAGCTGGAGCGCAGGCTCGCTATCGGATCTCCCCCGGTCTGATCTTGCTCCACGAAAAAGTGCTTTGTTCCGTTGTCGTGTGCGGCTCTGAGCACCGAAGCGACATCAAGCACGCCCGAACCCACCTCTCGAAATTGAGTCGGCGCAACCGATTCAGTAAACTGAACCGGGATCTTCTCGGCTTCATTCTTAAGATGTAACAGCGGAACACGCCCCGAATACTGTTTCAACAACGCAACCGGGTCCTGCCCCGCAACGCTTACCCAGAACATGTCCATCTCTAAACGTAGTGCCTCTGCTGACGTCCGCGTCATTAGAGTTTCTAAGGGCGTCGTCGAGCCGATTGGACGGAAGTCGAATGCATGATTGTGATAGCAGAGTTGCAACCCCAATTGACTGCATTTCTTTCCTGCTTCATTCAGCGTATCGGCCAGATTCTCGAAATAGGCCAGATCACTATTTCGCTCCGGTCGCGGTACGGCCGGATAAACAACATATTCAAATCCCCGCTCCCTAACGGTACTAAGCGCGGCATCGAGTCGGCTCCGATTTGCGGGTTTGAACAGCTGAGAATCCATATGAATGCTCACCGGGCGTAGTCTCGTTTGCTTGAGCGCCGGCCAAATATCGTTCATACTCGCCCAAATGACTTCTGCTTCCCGATAACCAATCTGGTCGATGCCTCCGAGTACTTTTGTCGGGTTACTTAATATGACATTGCGAACTGTGTAGAGTTGAACCCCTATAACCGGTAGAGTATCTTTTGCTCCAGATTCGGCCAGTTTCAGCTGACTGAGACTGAGTCCGCTCAAAACCTGCTTCACGAAATTGCGTCGACACTTGTTACTCATGTAAGCTTTCCGGCTTTCTATATTGCCCTTGATCTGGCAACGCGGGTCTACCTTGTCCACTATCTCAGGCTCGTTTACCGCTCTGACCCCCCAGATCACCCAATAAGGAACGCCGCCATGGATCAGATAAGACTTTACCTGATGACTGATGTATTCTGTCTTACGAGCCAGATCGGAACGGCTCCAGGTTCTCGACTGCCATTTCTGTCGCCATGTGGAGGAAGTAATGCTTAGCTGCCGATACAAAAGAATTTCTCGCGTCGTGCTCGGTGCGGTGCTCTCTCTGATCGCGGTGTCGAGTGGGCAAAGTCAAACTGCCACCGGCTCTATCGTAGGCACTGTTCAGGATCCCAGCCAAGCTCCGGTTATGGGTGCAACTCTCACGCTGACGAACGTCGCAACGAATGAGACCCGGTCGACAGGTACTAATAACCTGGGCTATTA
>CAXTMN010000106.1:13046-16782 GCA_964245395.1 uncultured Bryobacteraceae bacterium | reverse complement strand
CTGCAACGCGCTTTCTACAGACTGCACAAACTTCACATTGGCCGGTAGCTTCTCACCGAAAATTGACTTAATCGCGAGCACCGGCCGGGGATCAATCAAAGTCTTCTCCGCGATCGCGGTCAGTTCGACCCGGCGTGCATCGATGATATCCAGAGGCTGGCCGCTTTCATCAACGCCGCGGCCGAGATAAAGGATCCAGCTTGCGACGACAAGGCTCAGCAGTTCGGTCGGTCCACGCTGCCCCAGCAGTTCAACGATCGAGGGAAGCAGCCATTTCGGAATTTTCGCCGAGCCTTCGGAACAGATCCGGGTTACCTGATCGTTGATGGTGGGATTGCGGAATCGCTCCACCAGCGATCTCTTGTAGTCCGTCACCGAGACACCGGGAATACTTGGAACGACGGGCGTCACCTCCTCCATAAAGCTCTCGATAAAGGAGCTGAAGAGCGGGTCGTTCATGATCTCATGCACATAGGTAAAGCCGTGCAGCGCCCCAAGATAAGCCATTGCCAGGTGGCTGCCATTCAGCAGACGCATTTTCATGATCTCGTAAGGAGCTACGTCGGCGATCAGTTGCGCGCCAACCCTCTCCCACTGAGGCCTGCCGTTGCAGAAGTTGTCTTCGATCACCCACTGGCGGAACGGCTCCGTGACAACCGGCCATGCGTCGTCCAGGCCAAACCTTTCGGAGACGGCCGCGATGTCTCCCGGGGTTGTTGCCGGGGTGATGCGATCCACCATGCTGTTAGGAAATGCAACGTTTTCGGCGATCCACTGCTGAAGCACGGGATTGCCCAGACCGGTCAACGCCAGTAGAACCTTCTGAACGACGTGACCATTCCCCTGCAGGTTGTCACAGGACATCACAGTAAAGGGCGGCAAACCCCGCTGGCGGCGCCGGTCCAAGGCCTCCGCAATTAGGCCCATGGAAGTAACGGGTTCAGTTGGATGGCGCATGTCATGCTGGATGTCAGGGTGGCCGGCGAGAAGTTCGCCGGTGCCTTCATCGATGAAGTATCCCCCCTCGGTAATCGTCAGAGAAACAATGCGTGTCTCGACGGCAGCCATCTTTTCAATGGCCGCTTCACGGTTCTCCGGAGCGTAGATGTAGTCGACCAAAGAGCCGATCACACGCGCCACCTGCCCGCTCGCACTGCGCTCAATCACCGTATACAGGCAATCCTGTCCTGCCAAGGCATCTCTCATGCGGCGGTCACTCTGCAATACGCCGACCCCGCATTCACCCCATCGCGGAGTACCTTCCATCGCTAACAGATCATCCAGGTAGACTGCCTGATGCGCACGGTGAAACCCGCCCACTCCCATATGGACCGTATGCTGTCTTAGCTCGCTGCGATCGTACGCAGGCGTGGCTACTTCGCTGCGAAGCTTCGTCAAGTTTGCACTACCAAGTCGAACAGTAGAGTTGTTTGAAGTCATTTGTCTGTTTCCCTCTGTTAAGGAACCGGAACGCCCGGTTATATTACATGGTCGTAAAGGAAAAGCGAGCCCACCGCGAATAAACCATTTGGCCTCGTCGATTCAGGCGACGGTGTCCTGCCGGTTGCGACGTTCGCGCGGAGGATAGCCGGTGAGTTTTTTGAACACCTTCGCGAAGGCACTGGGAGAGTCATAGCCGAGAGACTGCGCGATTTCGGAGATCGATTCGCTGGTAGTGTCGATCCTGTCCTCTGCGACCAGCATTCGCCACCGTGTCAGGTACTCGATCGGCGACTCGCCGACAGTGTCCTTGAACTTTAGTGAAAAGGCCGAGCGGGACATGCCAACACGCTGCGCTAGCTCCTCGACGGTCCAGTCGTGCGCCGGTTCATCGTGCATCGACGCAATGGCCGTGCTCATCTGTTTATCCGACAGAGCAGAGAGCCATCCATGGCTGTCCCTCCCGCTTTCCTGAAGGTAGATGCGCAGGGCTTGGACGAGCATCATCTTGGCAAGGTAGTGGGCGATAAGAACACCGCCCGGCTGCGGATCCCGCAGTTCCTCTGTCATTCGCTGCAAAGTCCACCGCAGAGCAGCGGTGTCCGCCTCTTGATGGAGATGCACAATGGGCGGCAGCAGACCGAGAAGCGCGATGGCTTGCGTCTCTGTAAACTCATAATGCGCTCCCACGAGCAAACAACTTCCCCCACCATTGTGCGCGGAGATCGTGCCGCAATACACCGCTGGGAAATTGGTGGCGGCTTCAAGAACTCGTTCCTGAGTCCCAGCAAGACGAAAGGGCCTGCCGCTTGGCAGCAAAAGACAATGACCGGCGCTCAGATGGACTGCGTTGGGAATACCGTCTACCACCAGCCAGAACTCTCCCGAGGCAACCGCATAGCATTTCATTCCCTTGTGCTGCGGAAACCGGATAGCGGAGGTGACGCCAAGTTCCAGACCGCCAGCGCTATACGTGCGCGGCTTCAGCATGGCTAAGACACTCGATAGTGGGTCCATACATTCTCTTGGACGAGCAAGCTAGTATTGCGGACTTTCGGAATAGCTTGGCCTATAGTATGCCGAATCTCATGAGCAGCCCTGAAACGGGAGGGCCATAGGAAAGGATTAGAGATGGATACGTATCAAGGGAAACAAGTGCTCATTACGGGCGGGACAAGCGGGATCGGCTTCGCAACCGCGAAGCTACTGCTCAATCATGGAGCGCGGGTGCTGGTCACCGGGAACACAGAGACCTCGCTTGACTCGGCTCGTGAGGCGCTTGGGTCAAATGCGATAGTGATTCAGAGCGACACCGCTTCGCTCACCGGCATCGACAAGCTTACCGGACGCGTCAAGTCAGCATTCGGAGCACTCGATGCGCTGATTGTTTGTGCAGGGCAAACCAGATTCGCATCATTCGAAGATGTAACTGAGGATATATACGACAAGCTATTTGCCGTGAATGCAAAGGGTTCGTACTTCACGGTGCAAAAAATTGCGCCATTGATCCGGGAAAGCGGCGCTGTCGTCCTCACGACTTCCGTTGCGAGCGTGTTAGGTCTTCCGTTGGTCAGCGCCTACGCTGCGACGAAGGCTGCTGTCCGTTCGATGACGCGCTCCATAGCCCGCGAGCTTCTTCCGCATGACATCCGCGTGAATGCGGTTAGCCCGGGCCCTATCGATTCCGGAATTCTGGAAAAAGCCATGCCGAAAGAGCAGGCTGACCAGACCAGGCAGCAGATGATTGAAAGTAATCCCATGAAGCGTTTTGGCCGTCCCGAGGAGGTCGCCCGAGCGATGGTGTTTCTCGCGTTCGACGCAACATATACGACAGGCGCAGAACTGGTCGTAGACGGCGGCAGCACTCAGATTTGACCTTCGTTTGACGAGTTATCACAAACCATAAAGGTTTACCAGGAGCCGGACGGCGGGCTTGTCTTGGACGCGCCACTACCGCCGTTTGTTAGCGGTAGGAGTCATCACCCGGTGTCAGGCAGTTTCGGGGAACTCCATCCCCATCAATCTTCATCTAAGTCAAAGGGTTATGGGGAGGCAAGTCTCCGCGCATTTCCCAGGTTTCTAGTTGCAGAAACATCACTCGATCACGAAATCGATTGGCGATAGGATCTGCAATGCCGATCGGCTATTCGGTGCCCATTGACGCCGGTATATTTGCAGGCGCAACCCTCATCGCATTGCCGTCTCGATCAAACAAGTGAAGAAATCTGGGATCCATCTTAAGTCGGATCTGTTGATTCGGACAAACGCTGGTCTCCCCGTTGACCTTCACTGTAAG
>CAXTMN010000106.1:0-13036 GCA_964245395.1 uncultured Bryobacteraceae bacterium | reverse complement strand
GTAAGCGGCTCGCCCGATCCTATGTTGACGTGGAGATAACTCTCACTGCCCAGGTGCTCCACAAGCTTCACGTGAGCGGGGAGCCCGTCGGCAGCCGCCAGAGTGATGTGCTCCGGCCGAATCCCGACAGTCACCTTGTCGCCAGTCGCGGCCCTGCTGGAGGGTACCGGAACTTGCAGCGTTGCTCCGTCACCCAACGCAATCACCCCATCTGGAGCAGTCTGCTCGACGGAGGCCGCAAGAAAATTCATTCGCGGGGATCCGATAAACCCAGCGACAAAGAGATTCCGGGGGTAGCGATAGAGTTCCATCGGAGAGCCGACCTGCTCGACAATCCCTGCTTGCAGAACGACGATGCGATCGGCCATGGTCATCGCCTCAACCTGATCGTGGGTTACATAGATCATCGTCGCGCGCAACTGCCGGTGCAGCGTGGTGAGCTCCAGGCGCATGCGGACCCGCAACGCAGCGTCGAGATTCGACAACGGTTCATCGAAGAGGAAGACCTTGGGATCGCGAACGATCGCGCGTCCGATAGCGACTCGCTGCCGCTGGCCTCCCGATAGCGCTTTTGGCTTTCGATCGAGAAACGCCTCCAGGTTCAGGATCCGTGCAGCTTCAAGCACTTTCTTCTGACGTTCCGCCTTGGATATGCCGGCGAGCTTCATACTGAACGACATGTTCTCGGCCACGTTCATGTGCGGGTAAAGTGCATAACTTTGAAAGACAATGGCGAGCCCTCGCTTGGAAGGCGAGACGTCGTTCACTCTTTGCCCGTCGATCAGCAGATCGCCTGAAGTGATCTCTTCGAGGCCGGCGATCAGACGCAGCAGCGTCGATTTGCCGCAACCGGAAGGCCCAACGAAGACGGTCAACTCCTGATCATGGATCGTTAAGTCGATGCCTTTGATAATTTCGGCGCTGTCATAGCTCTTGCGTATTTGCTTCAGTTGCACAGTTGCCATGGATTGAATACCGTTCCTTATTTCACGGCGCCAAAGGTAAGGCCGCGAACCAGCTGCCTTTGACTCATCCATCCCAAAATCAGTATGGGTGCGATGGCCATCGTTGATGCCGCCGAAAGCTTCGCGTAAAAGAGCCCTTCAGGACTGGAAAACGAGGCGATAAAAGCAGTCAGCGGAGCGGCTTTGGCGGCGGTCAGGGTTAAGCTCCAAAACGCTTCATTCCAGGAAAGTATGATCGCGAGCAGACTCGTAGATACAATTCCAGGCAGCGACAGCGGAAGCAGCAGGTTATACAGCTCTTCCAGGGGTCCAGCGCCGTCCATTCGCGCGGCTTCGAGAACCTCTCGAGGCACCTCCTTAAAAAACGTGTAAAGCATCCAGATAATAATTGGCAAATTCAGCAGAGCATCGACCACAAGCAGCCCTGTCTTGGTATCGAGCAGCCCCACGTCCCGGAAGATGAGATAGACCGGAACGAGCACTCCGACAGACGGCATCATCTTAGTGGAAAGCATCCATAGAAGAATGTCTTTTGTATGTTTCGTTGGAGAGAACGCCATTGCGTAAGAAGAAGGGACAGCCAACGCCAGCGCCAGGAGCGTAGACCCGATTGAAACCACCACACTGTTCCAGGCAAAGTGCAAGTAGCTGGCTCGCTCCTGCACGGCCCGGTAATTCTCGAGTGTCGGTTGGAAAAAGAAGTGGGGAGTGCGCGAGATAGCCTCTCCTTCTGTTTTGAAGCTTGTCAGGGCCATCCAAAACACCGGGAAGGCGAGAAGCAGCGCCACCGACCACCCCAGAACTGTCATCGCCCACTTCTGTCGAAGCCTTCTTGAAAACATGTGGCTCTCCTCATGCCTCCAGATTGCGTGCGAATGAACGCATCAAGAAAACAGCCAGGACATTGGCGAGTACGATGGCCACCAGACCGGCAACGGATGCGCCGCCGATATCGTATTCCATCAACGCATAGCGATAAATCAGAAACGATAAGTTTGTTGAGGCAAATCCGGGGCCCCCCGAGGTGGTCACGTAGATCTCGGCGAAAATCGCGAGAAAGAAGATCGACTCAATCATGGTCGTAGCCGCGATGGCTCGTCCCAAGTGAGGCCAGATGATGTAGCGAAACATGGCAAGCGGGCCAGCTCCATCCATCCGGGCTGCTTCTTTCCGTTCCGGATCGAGCGACTGCACGGCCGTCAGCAGCGTAAGCACCGCGAAGGGAAGCCACTGCCAGGACACGATGATGATGATGGAGGTGAGAGGCGCCACGCCAAACCAGTCGATCGGCTTCAGACCGGCCGCACGCATGAGAAACGCCAGGAAGCCGTTGTCCGGGTGCATCATCATGTTTTTCCAGACCAGCGCGCTGACGGTTGGCATGATAAAGAAGGGAGCCAGCACCAGAACTCTCGCCACGCCTCTGCCGAAGAACTCCTGGTCGAAAAGAACGGCGAGCAGGGTGCCCAGGCCAATCGTGATGATCAGCACCGATCCCAGAAGAAGGATGGTATTCCAGATTGCCAGGGCCAGGCTGGGATCGCTCAGCAGGTAGCGATAATTGCCGATGCCATCAAAGCCCGTCCGGTCCGGAGCCATCATATTGTAGCGCCGGAACGAGAACCAGAGCGTCATCAGAAGTGGAATCACGGACCAGACAAACAGCGCGCCAATGGCCGGCGCCTTTAATGAAAAACGCGCGAATCCGTCTCGAGTGAGTTGTTGAGCTGCCATGATGGGTCCTTCTCCCCGCCTACCGCGGTATCCCGGTGCGATTCTGAACTCGCTCTGTGGCGGCCTGCCCTCGTCGCAGAGCCTCGTCCACTGAAATATCCCCAACCAGCGCGGCTGCGATGAGTTGCCCTACCTGGTTGCCAATTGTTGGGAAGGATGGAATGACAACGCACTGAATGCCGGTATAGGGTACAGGCTGCTTCGTCGGATGCAGCGGGTCGGCAGCCATGATTGACTTGTATGTCAGCTCAGCAAAAGGAGCCCTGGCCACATACTGCGGTTGCTCATACGTCGATCGCCGTGTACCCGGCGGAATGGCAGCCCAACCATTTGTTCGGGCCACAAGCCGGATGTACTCCTTCGAAGTCGCCCACTCAATGAACTTCGAGGCACTCGCGGCGTGTTGCGACGACGAGGGAATCGCCAGTCCCCAGAACCAAAGCCATTGTGCGCCGCGCGGAGTCACCGCAATTGGTGCTGAAGCAAAGCCGACCTTATCTGCAACCGTGGACTGACCTGCGTCGTACAATGTGCCCGCTGCCACGGTCGCGTCTATCCACATGCCGCAGCGACCGTTTTCGAAGAGCGTGAGCGATTCATTGAAGCCGTTAGAGCTGCTGCCCGGAGGACCATACCGCTGAAGAAGGTTCACGTAAAAAGCAACCGCGTCATGCCACTCGGGCGAATCAAGCTGGGGTCTCCAGGCCTCATTGAACCAGCGGCCGCCGAAGGTATTGACCACCGTAGAGATGTAGGCCATGTTTTCGCCCCAGCCCGGCTTTCCACGCAGACAAATGCCGTACACATCCTTTGCCGGATTGTTGAGTGCTTTGGCAAATCTCCCGATATCCTCGTAAGTCGGTTGCGCAGGCATGGTCAGCCCTGCCGCACGAAAGAGATCTTTCCGGTAATAGGTCAGCGAACTTTCTGCATAGAAGGGCAAAGCATAAATCTTACCCGCGTACGAGGCACCATCGCGAATCGGCTTTAGCAGATCGTGAAGGTCATAGCCTGATGAGAGCTTGTCGTCAATAGGCAAGAGCCAGCCACGGCGTCCCCATATCGGCGCCTCAAGGGGGCCGATAGTCACCACATCGTACTGGCCGCCATGCGTCGCAGCATCGGTGGTCGTCTTCTCACGCAGGATCTTCTCTTCGAGAACCACCCAATCTAAGTGAATATCCGGGTGCGCCCGTTCGAACTCTTTCGAGAGCCTCTGCATCACAATCATGTCCCCGTTATTTACGGTCGCAATCGTAAGCGTTGTCTGCGGCAAGACCTCTGCAGGAGCTAGCGGGAAAGCAATCAGTAATCCGATCGTGATTGTGATCAGGTGGATGAAGAAATCACGCCAGCTGTGAATCGGCTCGTGCGGTGGATGAACGTCCAAAAATTTACCTCAATTTGCGATGACTTTGAAATGTGTCATCAGCCTGACCAGCGCTTCCAACTCATTTGACCGTACATAGCCGTACCAATAGTATGCTGCCTCCACCGTTTATGGCGTACAAATTGCACGCTTTTCTGATGAAGCGGCAGCACCCTAGCCGGCTCGGAGATCACTGTGGCTGCGCCAACGCAAGACAATCGACTTATCCGGCTGAATATCCCGGCCCTGGAAGACAAAGATAAACTCCTGCTCACAGCGTTCACGGGCCAGGAGGGATTGTCGTTCTCGTTCCACTACGATCTGCAGCTGCTGTCAACCGATCCAGCCATCTCTTTCGAAGAAGTCGTGGGCAGTGAGGCAACTATCACCATCGCTCTTCCTGACAACAATGAGCGAATCATAAACGGAATTATCAGCGCGTTCAGCCAGGGCGGGCATGCGGGCGACTTCACTGCCTACCAGGCTACGTTAACGTCCCAGATGTGGCTTCTCACCCGCGTTGCCGATTGCCGGATCTTTCAGAACAAAACAGTCCCTCAGATTGTGCGCCTGGTTCTCGACAAAAATCAAATTCAACACGTCGTCGAAAACCTGGAACATGACCGCTACCAGCCGCGGGAGTACTGTGTTCAGTACTCCGAAACAGATTTCCATTTCATCTCGCGCCTGATGGAAGAGGAAGGAATCTTCTATTACTTCGAGCATGTAGCCGGCACGAAAGCTGAGGGGAAAGACAGACACATTCTGGTGATCGCCGATTCTATTTCCTCTAGCCACACCGTGCCGTTCTTTCCAGAAGCGGAGTTCGTGTCCTCCCACAATAAAGAAGTCCAGAATCAAGGCATTTACGCCTGGAGCATGACTCAGGAAATTCGGCCGGATAAATACACTCTGCGCGATTTCGACTTCAAGAAAGCGGGTGTCCTCACTGACGAGGCGAAAACACCCGGTGTCAAAAAACCTAAGCGGGAGATCTACGACTTTCCGGGAAATTACGAAACCTTCGATCGGGGTCAGCAGCTAGCCGATCTTCGCATCGAAGAAATCGAGACCGCCAACTTGATCGTAGCCGGAAGCGGCGCTTGCCGTGCCTTCGCGTCGGGATTCCTGTTCAAGCTCAAAGGCCATTATCGAAAAGATGTGAATCGAGATTATCTGTTAACGACAATCTTCCATTCGTTCTCGCAAGGCGACGATTTCTGCAGTACTCGCGATGCTGTTGGCCAAGTCTTCAGCTACACAAACAACTTCTCCTGCATCCCTGCGGAAAGGCGATTCCGTCCACCCAGAACAACCCAGGTGCCGGTCATTGCTGGGGCGCAAACAGCTATCGTAGTGGGAGCAAATACCACCGATCCGCAAGGGAACCCGCCTCCGAAAACACCGCCACATCAGCTGCAGGACCAAATCTACACCGACGAGTTCGGTAGAGTGAAGGTCCGTTTTCATTGGGACCGGGCTCGCGAAAACGGCGATACGACTTGCTTCCTGAGAGTTGCACAACCCTGGGCTTCCGCAGGCTGGGGTCACCAGTGGATTCCGCGCATTGGCGAGGAAGTAGTGGTCACTTTCTTTGAAGCTGATCCCGATCGCCCCGTCATCACGGGCGCAGTGTACGACGGAGCCAATCACCTTCCTTTCACCACCGACCGCTACAAAACACAAAGCGGCATTCGCACGCGCACGAATCCAATCGATCCCGACGGACCAAACGACCGATTCAACATGATGCGCTTCGATGACAAGCGGGATTGCGAGCAGGTCTTCCTGCGATCACAAAAACGCATGGACGTACGTGCTCTCGCGTCGTATTACGACACTTGCGGCGGCGACCGCAATACCTTGATCGGTGGCAAAGACGACAAAGGCCATCAGGGTGGCGATTACACGTTAACTGTCGGGAACGACACCGATATCCACATAAACGGAGCTTGCTACCAGAAGATTGAAAAGAAGTTTGAGCTCGCGGTGGTCAGCGATGTGATCTGCGATTTCGAAGCGAATCATTCCGTGCTGGTCGCTACAAAGTCGGAGTTGAATGCGAAGCAGATCGTTCTGGAAGGTCTGCAAAAGATCAGCCTGAAGGTCGGCGGTAGTTTCTTGCTGATTGATAGCAGCGGTGTCACCATCAGCGGTCCGAGCGTAAAAATCAACTCAGGTGGCGCAGGAACACCTTGCGGCAGTCCCGATATTGACGATCCGTTAGATGCTGCCCCGGCCGACACGGGCAAGCCAGGCTTTGTCGATTGCAGCAAGGGAGGTGGCGGCGGAGGACGAAAGCGCCATACACGAACGTTAAACGCCCAGCACGCAGCCCCTTTTGCCACAACCAGGTTGCCGGACGGAAGCATCAAGGTCGGAAACAACATCACCATCAAACCCAACCCGGCCGACCCCTCTTTTCAGGACAAAGCTTTGCGCGACCTGACCACCATGAGCAACGCCCCGGCGGGAATGGACAATCTCAACGCCATCAACGACCAGAGCCATCCGGTAACAATTCAATACGGTCCGGTACCGTCAACGCCCTACGATAGCCCGCAGGACGGGACCGCCAAAGGGAAGCCGGCTTACGACGGGACCACCGGCACAGGCAACGGCACGGGTAGCACCATCCAGTACGATCCGGATATGGTCGTCCCAACAACGGCGGACCCGACGGTCAACGTCCCACCCGATGTCATTCTCAACCACGAAATGTCGCATTCAAAACATGCCGCCGACGGATCATCGGATTTTAGTCCCGACACGACCACTCCGAACAACGGTAATTTGGAGGAAGCTCACGCTATCGCCGATGAGAACGCGTATCGAAGCCAGCGCACTCTGCCGGACGGTCGCACCGTGCCCCCTCGAAAGGACCATACAACCACATGAAAAGGGCCTCTGTCGTCGCAACTACGCTGATGGCAGGAATGTTAATGAAAGGAATTATGATGGCGCAAACTACACCTGCGGGGCTGACGGGGTTTGAAGAAAGAAATGGCGGGAGAGCAATCGAATGGAATGTCCACTTCGATCTGAAGCCAACAAGTCTGTCAATTCAGTACAACGTCACTAACACCCGGAGCCACCCGATCTACCTCTTCAATGTGCTTTGGGAGCTAGATCCGAAAGGTAAATATAAGCTTGCCGATCCCTCAGGCTACATTTGTTTGAGCCCGTCAGGTGAGTTGCATGTCGCCGAGCTCATCCTGCCACTACCGCGTGACCGCACAGTGTATCTGCGAAATGTTCCGTTCGTCACTAAAGTGGAACCAAAGCAAACATTCACCGGCAAAGTGCAGCTGCCATTGCCCGTCTCCGAATACAATCCGTATTTTCCAGTCGGTCCGAATTCGAAATTTGCAAACGTCATGGCACACTCCGCGGCCTTTACGTTGCAGTTTATAAACGATATGCCTGAAATGGAGGCCCAGCCGGCGCCGCTGCCCAACGCCCTCCGTCTCTCTCACCCGAAGTTGCTGGCGCTGGTAGAAACTTTGCGGTCGCGTCCAGAAGCTTTGTCTGTCTCCGTTCAGAAACGCGAAGATCATTTCGAGGGATTCTAGAATGCCGCCAGCATCACGATTAGGAGATCCCGTCAGCCAACCCTTGCCCCCGAACCAGACTACAGGGCCTGGAAGTCCGAACGTAACCATCGGTTTCAAGCCGGCCTGGCGAGGTGTGTTGGCGAATGTTGCGACAGCTCTCCAGTCTGCCAAGGATGTCTCTGATCAAACTATCCAAACAGCAGAAGCGGCAACTGTCGCGGCCGCCGGAACGCCCGGACTACCTGCTGCAAAGGCAGCTGAGGAGGCCACTAAATCGACCTGCGCCGCTACCATGGGTTCGGCCATTACAGCTGCAGCGCTCGGAGCGGATATACACACCTGCAGCACCCCTCTACCCATTCCTCCACATGGCCCCGGTGTGGTGGTCGACGGATCAAAGACCGTGCTCATCAACAATCTGCCTGCATGCCGCCAGGGCGACACTGTGCTGGAAGCTGTTGGACCGCCCAATAAAATCGCGATGGGCCTGCCGACCGTGCTAATCGGCTGACTTCAGAACAGTTGAGTTTCGAACTTAACTCCGAAGAAGATACTCTGGTCAAAGGTCGGCCCGGCAAAGTCAAAAAACTTATTGCCGCTCGCACTTGCACCTAGACCGGTCGCCTGCAAGGGGAGCTTTACACCCTTGATCCCTGAGTGTTCAACGTCCAGACCGAATCCTCCGGCCGTTCCTTTGCCCCAGGTGAGTCCTACCTTCTTCATAAATGGATCGTACTGAACCGTCGCGCCCGCAACAAGCTGCACTAACAAGGAGAATGAGAATTTCAGCTTTCCGACTGGTATCGAATCGAAAGCATACGCCAGCTGTAACTGCAATTGCGCTTGTTCTGCTTTGTCCGATCTCGACTTGTCCTCACGAGCGAGCCCGGTAAATTCCGGGTTATTGCGGTTTGGATCAATAACAATAAAGTTTCGCGAACCTTGCGCAGTTGCCGTCAGCTCCCAACCATGCACATCGTCTTCATGGAATTGCAGATTGAAATCCACCGAGACCACCGCGTCAATCTCCCCACTGTTCACAGGGTCCTGTATGGACCTGATCTTGAATGGTTGATGCGTTGTGGCCTGCGGCCCAACTGTGACGTGATAGAAGAGATGATTCCCTTTTAGCGGCTGTCCTGTTTCCTGGCGTTTCGCCTCATCAAGACGCTTGCAGATTTCCAGCTCCTGGTCGTTGGGAAACCGCTCATACCCAGGGAGAAACGTATCGCGCTCCGTGATCACGAACTCCACGCCTACGCCGGAGGGCGCGGCCATACGAATCAGCTGCGCTTCAGGCAATCCGTACTGCGAATCACGACCGCTGCGAAAATAGGGATCTGGATTCAGAAGACTGTACGACCTGCTGCCCATAGGACCCGGAAAACGAATACGCCGACTCATGCAATGCTGTGCGAAATGAACGCCCGAAACTAGGCACCCTATCTGTCTGCCTCGCATATCGAGATAGCACTTCGATGGCCAACACTCCCGGCAATTGCTCGTGTATCTCTTTTTTGCTGTTAATGCCGCCGGCTTACTTGGCCGACAACATGTACGTGGCTGAATCCTGGCGTCCGCCGACTTTCTCAGTGGCTTTTCCCCACAACTTCTCTGGTATGCACGCGCCGGTCATATCAACAATCCCGGCCCCATTGTCGAACGATACACGAAGCTGGCATGAACTGCCCGACTGATTTCCCGTTACCTCTCCACGACCTATCAGCCCGTTGCAAACTCCCAGGTGACAGGCAAAGCCATTTGCTGGGCTGTTTTGAGCAAACGTCGGGGAGAGAGGCAGAAAGGCGACACAGCAAATCAACACAAATTTCAAAACCTGCATATCGTTCTCCGCATATCTTCGTCAGTTACTTCCTCCTCGCCCAAAGCACTGCATTCAAAAGTACGCGCTGATAAGCAGGATTGTCATGGACTTTTTCGTCGTGTCCCAACGCAATACAGACTATTCGACCGGGCTGACCCGTAACAACCCAGATGCTCGGGTACGTTCTGCCTGTGATCGGACTCCTGGCAGTTGCAAGAACCTCAACGTGAGGGCCGCCAGAATCCATCTCCTGATGATAAAGCTCATCGAAGGCCTGAAAGTGTGCGGGAATGCCCTGCATAACCGGATGGTCTGGCTTCACTACTGACACCTCGAACTCTCCGGGTTTATCGTGTCCCCGTGTGCCGCCCCCAATCAAGAGGCGATTATAGTCGGGCCAACCCGGCCAGTTGTACCAGGTGCCTGCATGCACGGCGATAAGTCCCCCACCTGCGTTGACGAACTGCATAATGGCACTCTGCATCTCGCTGTCAGGACCCGGCATCTGGTTACTCGCTTGAACGAACACGTCAGCCGTAACCAGCCCGGCAGGTGCGAGCCTCTCCGTATAGGACACAGCAACTCCCTCAGCGGTCAGCGTCCTGGCGTCGATCTCCTTATAGTTCCCGCTAAAGTCGTGGGAGGTACCACCTCCGAAGATAACCACCTTGACTTGCGAGTTACTTTGCGTAGCAAAGAGACTCACGAGAGTTGCTATTCCCAGAATCGCAAACTTACTCAATTGCATGGTCCTCTTCCTTGTTGCAATTACTCGTCTTCAGCGAAACTCAATGCAGCGCCTCGGCCTCATCAACTGTGGCCCGAACAAGTTCCACCAGTTCTGCCATCACTGTAACTGGAAGTTCTTTGCGCGTCAGCATTTCACAGATCGCAGCGAGATCGAGTATTTGCGCCAACATTCGCCAGTTTTCCGGAAGTGCACCGCCTGCCTGCAAATAACCAGCTGAGAAATGCGGCTCGGCAAGAGGCCGCAGGGCCCGTTCGTATCGAAGAAAGTTCGCTACATCCCAGAGCGGAGAATCCGCCATCGCGAACTCCCAATCGAGAACGGCCGCTACCGACCAGCACCCCGCGATCTGCCGCACGACCAGGTTTCGTCTGCTGAAATCGCCATGCACCAGGTGCGCTTCGCCGCCGAGACCATCCAGTCGAACCGCCCACGACCAGACCGCCGCACTCGTACGATGAAGCAGATCTGCTGGCATCTGTCTCTGCAACACCATCGACGAGAGGCACCCATCAACGAAGCGCGGAATCGGCCTCTCTCCCGCGAGCAAGGGCGCGCCGGCTGCCGCTCCTGGCTTCAGCCATCCTGGCGCCTCAAAGGTGATCCGGCCGATTTCCGCCAGGATCTGACCGGCCGAATGGGCCGCCTCCGCAATCGCTTTTGTCTCGCCGCCACGCTTCAATTCCAGAAAGCTAATCCCGTCGACAAAGCGCGCCAGAGTAAACGGCGGCAGATCCTCCCTTGTACGCACTTCTGCGTAAATGACCTCAGGCACCGGAACCGAACCCCCGATCAACTCGTATAGGTCAAGCTCTTTCTGACAAAGGCATGGATCATGATTGAATATCCGCAGAACAAGCGGCTCGGCATGAGTATCCAGCCGCAGCTTAATGACCGAGTTGCGCAAACCACCGTTCAGCGGATTCGCCTCCAGCACGCGGCTATCTGGAAGTGCCCGTCGAATGATCCCCGACGAAATTTCCCCTAAATCAGCTTGGCTCAGATTCACCACGCTTCTGCAACTTCTGTCCGACCCGGCCGCGTCAACATTTTCAAGCGAAGAGTTACGCTGCCCTGAGAACGAAGCCGTTGCCGCAACTCATCACCCAGCTCTCTTTCATTCGCTTCAGGACGCAACCAGCATCTCTGCCACCTTGCCAAGATAGTCTCTGGTGTTTAACCATTTTTGATCCTTGCCAACCAGCAGGGCCAGATCCTTTGTCATATAACCCGCTTCGACCGCGCCCACTGTCGCTCTTTCCAGCTTGTCTGCAAAAGCAACCACATCGGGTGTGTTATCAAACTGCCCGCGATACCGCAGCCCCGACGACCAGGCAAAGATCGACGCAATCGGATTGGTCGACGTTTCCCTGCCTTTTTGGTATTCACGGAAATGCCGTGTCACTGTGCCATGCGCCGCTTCGGTCTCCACCGTCTTGCCATCCGGCGTAATCAACACCGACGTCATCAGCCCCAGCGACCCGAAACCCTGCGCCACCACATCGGACTGCACATCGCCGTCGTAGTTCTTGCAAGCCCACACGAACCCGCCATCCGACTTAACCGCAAACGCCACCAGGTCATCAATCAGCCGATGTTCGTATTCCAGCTTTGCATCCTTATACCGGTCCTGAAATTCCTGCTGGTAAATCGCTTGAAAGATGTCTTTAAATCGCCCATCATACTTCTTTAAAATCGTGTTCTTGGTCGACAAATAAACCGGGAGCCTGCGTGAAAGCCCATAGTTAAAGCACGCTCGCGCAAATCCCGCAATCGATTCATCCAGGTTGTACATCGCCAGTGCCACGCCTGCGCTCTTGAACTCGAACACCTCATAGTTCGTTGCCGCCCCACCATTCTTCGGCGTAAACGTCAGGGTCAATTTCCCCGGTTCGTTCACAACGATATCTGTTGCCCGGTACTGATCACCGAACGCATGACGGCCAACCACAATCGGCTTCACCCATCCCGGTATGTAGCGCGGCACGTTACGGCAAATAATCGGTTCGCGAAAAATCGTTCCATCTAGAATATTGCGGATCGTGCCATTCGGCGACTTCCACATCTGCTTCAGGTTGAATTCCTTGACTCGCGCCTCATCGGGCGTAATCGTCGCGCATTTAATCCCCACGCCATACTTCTTGATCGCGTTCGCCGAATGGACAGTCACCTGATCATCGGTCGCATCGCGATGCTCAATCGAGAGATCGAAGTACTTGAGATCGACCTCCAAATGCGGCAGAATCAGCAAGTCCTTAATGTTTGCCCAGATGATCCGCGTCATCTCGTCACCATCGAGTTCTACCAGCGGAGTCTTAACTTGAATTTTTGCCATAGCGATAAATGAACAGAGCTATTACAGCATCCCGTCACCTAAAACGGGTTCCCCCTCCTCCAGACCCCGGCAGCAATCTCGCGCGCCGTGTAAGCATGCATCCCGGAGACCTGCGTCTTGATCTGCTCGAATTCAGGACTCATCGACACGTAAGTCGCGCGCGGCACATACGTCGCAATCTCCTTATCGATGTACTCCGTGCGATTGCCCGGATTCGGATGGTCGCTCAGCATCTGCGCACCTCCCTTGCCGTACTTAGCCTCAATGGTTTGGAAAAACTGCGGCATGCCGTGTGGATCATAGCCGGCGTCATAAAGGATTCCCACACCCTCCAGATCCGCTTGTTTCTCGGCCCCGCGCGACATCTTTAGAAATCCAAAGTTCGCAGTGAGCCCGATCCCCTCCTGCGCCAGGCCGCCGATGCCTCCCCCCAGCGCCACGCCCGCCGCTACCTCGCCCAGACCCGCCAGCAGTCCCACCTTCCTCTGCTTCTCCAAATTACAAAC
>CAXTMN010000105.1:14191-16842 GCA_964245395.1 uncultured Bryobacteraceae bacterium | reverse complement strand
GTCTACGGTGGTTACTTTGGGGGTGGCATTGGCATCATGATCCTCGCTGCCTTCCGCCTTTACGGGCTTACCGACATACACGGCATGAACGGCATCAAAACCATTCTGAGTGCACTCCTGAATGGGATCGCCTCCCTCATCTTTATCTCCGCGCACCAAATCGATTGGCCTCCCACGCTGGCCATGATCGTGGCCTCTACCATCGGCGGTTATCTGGGGCCATTCATCGCGCGGCGCATGAAACCATCAGTCATCCGGGCTACTGTCATTGCCGTCGGCGTCCTCATGACTGTGTGGTTTTTTCACATCGCACCCCGCTAACCACCATGAACACGCTTACGATGCAACTCGATCTTGTACCGGCGAAACCATCCGCTTCATCCCTCTCTCTTTATAAAGATGCCCCGAACCCTGATCGCAACATATAGGTTGCAACTGCATGAAGATTTCCGTTTCGAGGCTGCTGCCGGGATCGCCGATTACCTCCAGCAACTCGGCATCTCTCACGTCTACAGTTCGCCGTATCTTCAGGCCGCGCCGCATAGCAAGCATGGCTACGATGTAGTCGATCATCACAAGCTCAACGCGGAGCTCGGCGGCGCTGAAGCGCACAGTCTTTTCTCGCAGCGTCTTAAAGATCTGAATCTTGGACAGGTTCTCGACATCGTCCCTAATCACATGGCCATCAGCGGCCGGCTGAATCGCTACTGGTGGGACGTGCTGGAGAACGGTCCCGCCAGCATCTATGCGTCCTACTTCGATATCGATTGGCAGCCCCGTGAAGAAAAGCTCCGTAACAAGCTCCTGGTGCCGATCTTGGGCGATCACTACGGCCGCGCGCTCAGCCGGGGCGAAATCAAGATCGAGAGAAACGGCGGAGAGTTCTCCATCAAATATTTCGAGAACGAACTGCCCGCTTCCCCGCGCTCGATCCCCGCGTTTCTCAGCGATGCTGCTGAACAGAGCGGCTCAGACTTGTTCCTGTTTCTGGTCGATTCGCTCCAGGGTTTACCCGGCCCCGATACCCGGGACGAAGCCAGCCTTACCCGGCGTCATCGCGACAAACAGGTCATTCGCACACGGCTCGAAAAGCTCTTTACTGATGTGCCGTTCATAGCTGATACCGTCGACGCAACAATCAGCGCAATCAATGCCAACCCCGATCGGCTTGATGCGGTGCTCGAAGCTCAAAACTTCCGCCTCGCTTACTGGCGCACTGCCGAACAGGACCTCGGTTATCGGCGCTTCTTCGATGTCAACACCCTCGTCGGCCTTCGCATGGAAGATAAACGCGTCTTTGCAGACACCCACGCTCTCATCTTGGGTTGGGTGCGCGAAGGAATTCTCGATGGCATCCGCGTCGACCATCCTGATGGCTTGCTCGACCCTCGCCAGTACTTCGATCGCCTTCGCGAGAAAGCACCGGATGTGTGGCTACTCGGCGAAAAAATTCTCGAGCCAGGCGAGACCTTGCGGCCCAGTTGGGACATCGACGGAACCACCGGTTACGACTACCTCAACGAAGCAGGCGGCCTGTTTGTCGACGGGAGTAACGAAGACAAATTCAACAGCCTCTATGCCTACTTCACCGGTGAGTCTACCGATTACGACGCCGTGTCGCGAGACAAGAAACATCGCGTCTTACGAGACCTGCTTGGCAGTGATGTCAACCGCCTCACTACCGCGCTGATGGAGATCTGTGAAGGCCATCGCAACCATCGTGACTACACCCGCCACGACGTCATCCGGGCCATTCGTGAACTCGTCTCCTGCTTTCCCATCTACCGCACCTATGTTGTTCCCGCGCGAGACGAGATCGATGCTGACGATGGCCGCTACGTCACTGCGGCCGTTGAAGCTTCCAAGACAAACCGTCCTGAAATCGATCCCGATCTCTTCGACTTCATCCGCGATCTGCTGCTTCTTAAGGTGCGCGGCGACAAAGAATCGAATTTCGTCATGCGCTTCCAACAGTTCACCGGACCGGCCATGGCCAAGGGCGTGGAAGACACCGTTTTCTACATCTTTAACCGGCTTATCTCGCTAAACGAGGTCGGGGGCGATCCCGGCCGCTTCGGTGTTTCACCCGACTCGTATCATCGCTTCTGCCTCGATACTCAACGCGGACATCCCAAGACTATGCTGGCCTCCTCTACCCATGACACCAAACGGAGTGAGGATGTTCGGGCGCGTATCAGTCTCCTCTCTGAGATGCCCGACCGTTGGAATGAAGCGATCACCCGCTGGTCAGCCATCAATGCTGCTCACAAAACCGGCGGCATGCCCGACGCCAATACCGAATATTTTCTCTATCAGATCCTGGTAGGCGCCTGGCCCATCGGAGCGGACCGTCTGCTTCCCTATATGGAGAAAGCGACCCGAGAGGGCAAGCAGCAGACTTCCTGGTTGTCTCCAAATAAGCCCTTCGAAGAGGCGACTAACCACTTTGTAGACAGTCTCTGCAACAACTCCGCTTTCCAGACAGATCTGGAAAGCTTCGTTCAACCGCTGATTGAGCCCGGGCGTGTCAATTCTCTCTCGACGGTGATCCTGAAATTGACTTCTCCCGGCATCCCCGATATCTATCAAGGAACGGAGTTGTGGGATCTCAGTCTGGTCGACCCTGATAACCGCCGTCCGGTCGATTACCC
>CAXTMN010000105.1:0-14181 GCA_964245395.1 uncultured Bryobacteraceae bacterium | reverse complement strand
CGACCCTTTCGCCCGAGCAAATCCTCGCCCGAAGCGACGAAGGTCTGCCGAAACTATGGACGGTCGTTCAAGCCCTGAAACTTCGGCGTGAGCGCACCGCCAGTTTCGGCGAAAACGGCGACTACGAGCCCCTGTCCGCCCAAGGCGCGAAGGCCGGGCATGTAGTTGCCTATCGCCGCGGTCCAGATGTCCTGGTCGTCGTCCCTCGCCTCATCATCAAGTTGAATGGCGACTGGGGCGACACCTCTCTTGACCTGCCCCCCGGCGTCTGGCGTCACTGGTTAACCAACGACGTTGCGCAGCAGCCGGCACTGAAATTGAGTGAACTCCTGGGCCGCTTCCCTGTTGCTCTACTGGTGAAAGACTAATCAATGCATACCTTCGAAGTGTGGGCGCCACTCGCGAAAACACTGTCCGTCCAAATCAACGATGTTCTTCATCCCTTGCAGTCCGGCGCCGGAGGCTGGTGGAAGGCGGACGTCGCTCAGGGTGGTGCAGGAGCCGATTACGCGTTTGTCATTGACGATGGAGATCCTGTTCCCGATCCTCGCTCGGCCTCACAACCTGCGGGAATTCATGGCCCTTCTCGCGTGGTCGACCACTCCCTATTTCCCTGGACCGATACCAACTGGCAGGCACGTCCTCTCTCCAGCGCCATCATCTACGAACTACACATTGGGACCTTCACTCCAGGCGGCACCTTCACCAGCGCCATCGAACGGCTCGATTATCTGCTGAGCTTAGGCGTCACCCATCTCGAAATCATGCCTGTCGCCGAGTTTTCGGGGCCGTGGGGTTGGGGCTACGATGGCGTCGACCTTTACGCGCCTCATCATGCTTATGGATCGCCTGACGATCTAAAGCGTCTGGTGAATGCTTGTCATCAGAAAGGTCTCGCCGTGATCCTTGATGTGGTCTATAACCACCTCGGACCCGCCGGCAATTACCTCAGCAAGTTCGGTCCGTACTTTACGGAGGCCTACAACACTCCCTGGGGCGATGCCGTCAATCTCGACCACCGGGGCAGTCACGAGGTTCGCCGCTTTTTTTCAGACAATGCCTTGATGTGGTTGCGCGACTACCACTTCGATGCACTGCGGCTCGATGCTGTCCACGCCTTCGTCGATAGCTCTGCAGTCCACTTCCTCGAGTACCTTTCCACTCAAGTCGATGCCTTATCGGCTCAGCTTGGACGTTACTTCACACTGATCGCTGAGAGTGACCTGAACAATCCGCGTATCGTCATGGACCGCGAAGCCGGCGGCTACGGAATCAACGCGCAGTGGAACGACGAGTTCCATCACGCCCTCCACAGCATCCTCACCGGTGAGACCAACGGCTACTACGAAGACTTCGGCAGGATCGAGCACTTCGCGCGTGCGCTGAGGAACGCTTACGTTTACGACGGAACCTATTCCCTTCATCGTGACCGCATCCACGGCCGGTCCATTGGCGGACTTTCCGGTCATCACTTTGTTGTTTGCGCCCAGAACCACGACCAGATCGGCAACCGTGCGGGAGGCGAACGCCTCAGTCATCTCGTCAGCCTCGGACGCCAGAAGATTGCAGCAGCGATGGTGCTCACCTCGCCCTTCTTGCCCATGCTCTTCCAGGGCGAGGAGTTCGGTTCATCAAGTCCCTTCCAATACTTCTCCCAACACGAAGACAAGGAGTTGGGCCGGGCTGTTTCCGAAGGGCGTACCAACGAATTCAAAGCCTTCGGTTGGGATCCCGCTCAAGTGCCTGATCCACAAAATGAACAGACCTTCAAGAACTCCACTTTGAATTGGGCCGAGGCCGATGCGGGGCCGCACGCAGATTTACTCGCTTGGCATAAAAAGTTGATCACATTGCGGCGCACGAATTCAGTTCTCACCGATGGGCGCCTCGAACTCGTTCACGTCAAGTGCGACGAAGATGCCAAGTGGCTCACCATGCGCCGGGGAAATGTCGAGGTCATTTACAATCTCAACTCCGATTCCTGTGCAATCCCGATCAGTCATCCCGCTAAAGAGGTTCTCTGTTCCGAGGAAGGCTGGAAATTACGCCCCGGGCTCATCGAGTTGCCTGCCGATTCTGTCGCTATCTTGATGTCGTAAGCATCTCGGTTAGAACCCGGCCCGATGATCCATTGGGTGTTTCAATGCTCAGCATCGTAGCGAGCGTTGGTGCAATATCGTTCGGCTGGATCGTGCCGTCGTACCTGCCCGCTTTGATTCCTGGGCCCATGAACAGCACCGGCACGTGCCGGTCATAACCATACGGAGAAAAGTGTGACGTACCGCTCCTGCCTGGTATATAGTTTGGTTCGAAAACAATCGTCAGGTCAGCGCTGCGCCGCGAAAAGTATCCGTTCACGGCAGCTCGCTCGATGAAGTCTCCGCCACCGCCGTTTACCAGCTGGTTTCGCGAGTAAACTCGGGCAATATGCAATTGCGGAATGTCGAGCAGAGCTTCCTTCGCGACTTCATAAATCTCGTCCTCCGTTGCCGGTCGGCCGTCGGGCATCTTAGCCGATAGCAAAGCGTCTTTGTTGAAATACACTCCTGTATCGCCGGCTCCGGGGATAATCCACGTTGCTTTCCCAAACCGCCGGTCCAGTCCTGACGTGAGAGCTTTTTCTATGTTGGCAGTCACGTAGCCGCCAGGCATCTTATTATTCGCATCCTGCGCTGGAGTCGGAGCCACTCCATGATCGGCCGATAATACGATCACCACGTTCTTCAACCCGACACTCTCATCAATCTGGTGAAAAAGCTTGGCGAGTAACTGGTCCGTGCGGATCGCCATGTCTCTCACCTCCGGAGCGTCGGGCCCGGCCCGGTGACCCACATAGTCGTTCGCAGAGAACGAGACAGTCAGTAAATCGGTCGTGCCGCGTTGTCCCAGCTGCTCACCCGTGATCGCCTTTTTGGCAAACTGCTCGATCAGTTCATTGCCCCAGGGGCTCGCCGGAATCGCGGAAAAGGGTACCTTGCTCCCCGCTGCGGCGTGAAAGTCCCAATTGGGAAAGCCGTCCCACTTACGATCCACATACTTGGCTGCGAGCTTTTCGCCGTTAAATTGAGAGGCCCAGGAAGGCAAACTCTCCATGTAGAACGTGCTGCTGACGAAGTTGCCCGTCGCATCATCGAACCAGTACGCACCTGCTGCTCGATGCCCTGAAGGAAGAATGGCCCCTCTTGCTTTGATCGAAACACCGATCACCTTTGCCTTCGGGTCGGCGTTGCGAAGCTCGTCTCCCAGCGTGCTGACCAGCAATCGTCGCGGTGAAGCTGGATCGGAGTCTGAACACTTTACGCCTTTCTCTTCCTGCTGACCCCCGACAGTCTTCTCGTCCCAATCGCAGACGCTCGTCACGCCCTTCTGTTCATCCCGGTCGTACCAACTATTGCCGACAATGCCGCTCACCGCAGGCATCGCTCCCGACATGAAGATGCTGTGTCCTACGGCAGTCACGGTCGGCACCTGCGCGTAATAAGCGTTGGTGAAAACGGCTCCTTGCGTGAGCAGATGATCAAATCCCCCGTGGTAATCGCCTCGAAACCTGGTCAGGTAGTCATATCGGAACTGATCGACGATAATGCCGACCACAAGCCTCGGCTTTGCGGCGGGTGGCGCAGCGAAGCACAACGCCGAGGTTACCAGGAATGCTAAAAGACGAACGGACATTCGGCTCAGAGTATCAGAGCCAAATGTCCGCTTTAATAAGAGTCGAATGGTGAACGAAATCTAGACGGGAGCTACTTTCTTCACGTGTATGCTTTCGCCGCCCAGCCAATCAGGATGCGTCGCCGTGCTGTCGAAGTGCGCGCTCGTCTTAAACAGTTCCCATTGCCCGCTCGCCGCTGCCGGAGCTGTGCGGGCCAGAACTGCCGTAATCTGTTCCTGCGAGAAGCTCTTGTAAGTCTTAGCCGCCTGAATAGCCTGGTCCAGAACCTCCGGCTTGTCAATCCCTGTGATGACAACCGACGTAGGCCTGGTTAGTGCGTAATGCAAGCACTCCATCGCGGTCGCTTTACCGCTCTTCAAGATGACGGTGTCGCCCATGCTCTTCATTCCGAGAAGCCCGATATTCTTCTTCTGCAGTTCCGGCACAACGTGCTTTTCAAAGCTGCGGAAATGCGCGTCCATGACGTTTATCGGCATCTGAGCTGTATCAAACAGAAAGCCGTGCTTGTCTGCCACTTCGAGCATGTATAAGTGGACATTTGGGTCTTTGTGGCCGGTAAATCCGATGTGCCTGGTCTTCCCAGCCTTTTTCGCATCCATGAAAGCCTCGATTGCACCGCCTTCAGCAAAGATGCGATCGGGATCATCGAAGCGGATTACCTCGTGAAACTGCAGAAGGTCGACGTGATCGGTCTGCAGCCGCTTCAGCGACTCGTCGATCTGCTTTGCGGCCTCGGTCTTAGTACGTCCGTCGATCTTGGTCATCATGAAGACCTGCTGTCGCAAATTCCCGTCCTTCACGGCCTTTCCGACACGCTTCTCGCTCACGCCGTTGTTGTAGTCCCAGGAGTTATCGAGGAAATTGATCCCGCGGTCGACGCCCGTGTGAACCAGCTTGATCGCTGTCTCTTCCGTAACTTCCGGCTTGCCTAGATGAAAGCCGCCCATTCCGATGCACGACACCTTTTCGCCCGTGTGTCCCAGCAAGCGATAAGGAACACCGTTCCGCTCGCCCGCATCGGCCGCGTGTCCCAACCCGGCCGCAACCAATCCAGCTCCCATGGCCACTATCACTTCACGTCGGTTTGTCTTAATGTTCTCGTCCACGGAGATTAGATGTCAGCCGGCCAGAAAAACGACAAAAAGTCACTTCTCCCGATCCCCTTTATCGGGCGGTATCTCGCGAAGAGTCACTCCGGCAGGCTTGGCGAACTTAGCCGGATCGAAAGGCACCTCTTCATAGCTCAGGTACTCGTAGCTGTACGTGCCTTCGCTGGCGCGCCAACTCAGACTGCTCGGGATGTGAGTTCCGGGTTTCACAGTCAGAGTCGCTGGGCCGTCAGGAGTTGTCACGGTATACCTTTCAGGAGGGCCAGACTGTTTGGTTGCTTTGGCGTCTTCAAAGAAAGCAAGTTCCTTGCCGAATTCAAGCCGGTCCAGTTCGCCGAGCCGATGTTTCGGATCGAGCGGCAGCACCACAGGAAGGTGCAGATCGTCTGCTCCGCCCTGATCAGTTGCATGAGTGCCCTTCTTATCCATCAGGTCGATGCTATAGGCATCGGGTTCGGCAATAATGGTCACCTTCTGTGAGTGCTGACGAAGGTCGGCTGGACCTTCAATCCGAGCGTAATGTCCACCCGCCCGATAAATTGTTTTGGCTTGAGCGGATGATGAGTTTGCCTCGATTCCCGGGCCCTTCAGGCGCACCACCATCTTGATCATGGTTTCAGGAGAGTTAGGTTCCCTGAGCAATAACAATGGCAGGACAAAAAGGGAGAAGTACATGACCCTATCTCAGCAAAGCCTGCGTGATCCCGGTTTGGCGAGCCGCCGTTCCAAACGCGCTTTGCGGCGCTGCAGGGTCTCCGAATAACGGTCGCTGCAAAGAGCTCGATCGGTAAACTCCAGTGCTAAGGCGTAGTTGCGCTCTTCATGCTCATAGTATTTGGCGAGCTCTTCAAGCGCTGAGCCGCGATGCTCGTTGTGACAACCGGCGAGCTCGACAAATACGTTCAAGGCAGCGTGGAGACGCCCCAAGCGTTTCTCCAGCCCGGCGATGTTCCAGAGAGCAGGAAATAACAAGCGGTCCGGCAAACCCGCTTCAATGGCTCGCTTAAGAAGTTCGAGGGCCTTTTCGTTTTCGTCTGCCGTCATAAGCCATCGCGCGATGCCGACCAGTTCCTCTCCACGTCTCACCCCCAGCCGCGCCAGCGCTTCCGGCCCGGTATCGCGAAACACCGCGGGCACGATCGCTGTCAGGCAGGCAAGCGTCAGAATATCCATCCCGTTGTGATGAAAAATCGGCACGAGCCGCTGAGCCTCGTGCGACCGCAGATATTCAAAATAGACGTGGGGGATCATCTCGCCGGGAAGATCTCCTTCGCGGTACATGCCCAGAATCTGCTGCTCCAACTGCATCAAACGGCAGCTCTCCAGGCGTAGTTTCCACAATCTCCGAGCGCCATACAAGAGATCCAAATGCCCAAGACGCCCGAACGGGGGTTTGTGACGAGTCATGCGATATCGTGTCTCGAGCAGCGGCTGATCATAGCTCTTCCCGTTGTAGGTCACCAGCACATCGAAGCTTTCCAGATGCTCGGAAAGAGCAGCCAGGACGCTTCTCTCTTCCGCATATTCGCGCATGAAGAACTGCCGGACTCGAAAGCCTTCGGGGGTGATGCGGCCCACTCCGATCAAGAAAGCATAGGTGCCCGAACCTCCGGCAAGCCCAGTGGTTTCGGTGTCCAGAAACGCCCAGCGGCACGGCGAGCAAGCTTTGATTTCACCTTCGCCGATGACATCGAGACAATCAGGCGACATCTCCGCCAGCGCACCGACATCAGCCGAACCATGCTGTTTGTGGGCGGCAAATAGCCGCTCGGTTTGGAAATGATCCCCAAAGTCGTTGGAAACGACTTGCCCTTCAGACCACTCCTCGATGAACCAGCGCGCAGGCTTTTCGAAAGGCTCCTGCGTGCCAGGGCTAGCCGGAGCTTGCCGGGCAGCCGCATACTTGCGGTCTATTGCTGCTACGCGCTGCCTCAAGCGCGCTAACTGTTCCTCGGTGTCGAGCACGTTCGCCGTTTCTTTGCCAGTATAGCTGGAAAAGCAAAAGGCTGCTCGCTCCGCTCTACGATGGGTTTAGATGCACTTGCGAATCGGTCCGGCCACCCTTTTCCTTCCATTAATCACAATTCCTCTGGTCGCGGCTGGCCGGTTCGACATACAGGCAAATTACGTCAAGCATGAGTACCGGATTCCGATGCGCGATGGCGTGCATCTTTTCACCTCTGTTTACGCACCGAAAAACACCGGCGCGAGTTACCCCATCCTGATGACGCGTACACCGTACAGTGTTGCTCCCTATGGCGTCAATGCCTATCCTCGCCGCTTAGGGCCCTCGACGAACTTCGATCGGGACGGCTTCATCTTCGTGTATCAGGACGTTCGAGGACGGTTCATGTCCGAAGGTCAGTGGGCGGAGATGCGTCCGGAGAAAGACAAACCCACAGGGCCGAACTATGTTGACGAGAGCACGGACACATATGACACGATCGACTGGCTGCTGAAAAATGTCTCGGGAAACAATGGTAAGGTCGGGTTGATCGGGGTTTCCTATCCCGGGTTTTACACCTCGACCGGGCTGATCAACGCGCATCCGGCTCTCGTTGCCGCCTCGCCGCAAGCGCCCGTTTCGGACCTTTACATGGGCGACGATGCCTATCATAATGGCGCTTTCTTTCTGCTGGCGAACTTCGATTTCTACACTGAGTTTGCCCCGCAGAATAATCCGGTGCTTCCCGCGACGGAGCGCCCGTTTGCCTACAGCACCGGCGATGGGTATAAGTTTTTCCTCCAGATGGGATCGCTGATGAGTTCGAACGAGCTGTACTTCAAGTACAAGAATCCCTATTGGACTGCTATGCTTCAGCACCCGAACTACGATGATTTCTGGCAGGCCAGGAACGTACTTCCGCATCTTAAGGAGGTAAAGCCGGCCGTGCTGGTAGTGGGTGGATGGTTCGATGCAGAGGACCTCTCCGGAACGCTTCAAACCTTCCGTACAATCGGGCGGCAATCACCGGGAACGAGTGACCGGCTAGTGATGGGTCCGTGGACCCATGGGGCGTGGTGGCGTCCATCCTTTGACAGGTTGGGGGAGGTGTCGTTCGGTTCAAACACGGCCCAGTTTTTTCAAGACCAGATTGAACTGCCATTCTTCCGGCAGTATTTGAAAGGCGGTTCTGATGCAGGTCTGCCGAAAGCTTACGTTTTTGAGACGGGTAAGAACCAGTGGCAGAAAAAGAGCGAATGGCCGCCCGCAGATGCAGCGCCTCGCCGGCTGTACTTTCGTGCAGATCGGAAACTCAGTTTCGAAGCTCCTCCGGAACAATTGGGCTTTGATGAGTACGTTAGTGATCCACAAAACCCGGTCCCGTTTCTGAATAAACCGACCCACACCATGTCTGTTGAATACATGGACGCCGATCAACGTTTCGCTGAGGGTCGGCCTGATGTGCTGAGTTACACAAGTGAACCGCTTGCGGAGGAGATTACAATTGCGGGTCCAATTTCTCCAGCGCTTTGGGTTTCGACGACAGGGACCGATTCCGACTTTGTGGTCAAGCTGATCGACGTTTCGCCGACCGGAGTCGAACAACTGGTACGAGGAGAGCCTTTCCGGGGAAAGTTTCGAAACAGCTTCGAGCATCCTGAACCGTTTCGTCCGGGTGAGGTTGAGTCGATTCGCTTCTCGATGCCGGACGTGTACCATTGCTTTCGCCAAGGGCACCGGATCATGGTTCAGGTACAAAGCTCCTGGTTCCCGCTTGCGGACCGCAATCCGCAGACGTTTACCGATATTCCGCCTGCTAAGGCCTCTGACTTTGTAAAAGCAACGGAGCGGGTCTATCATTCGGCTGCTTCGCCATCGTTCCTTGAAGTGAACATAGAGCCACAGTGAAAGTGTCTAATGAAGACATGTCGTTGACTGATTCTCCGCTCAAATCGATCCTGCCTTACACAACCGTGGCCGTCATCCTTGCTGCGTTGTATGTGGCTTACACCTTTTACTCCCGATATGACAGCAACCGCCGTGCGCAGGAAAGCGCCGCGGCCGCTCAGCAGGAGACGCGTCAAAAGCAGGAGCGGGCAATCTTCGGATCGGGCGAAGTATCGTTTACTACTTTCGGTGCGGACGATGCCTCTTTGAACGCAGGTCAATCAACTCAGCTCTGCTACGGCGTCGTTAACGCAACAACTGTAAAGATCGATCCAGCTTTATCCGAGACCCCGAAGGTATCTTCGCGCCACTGCATCGAGATCGCACCGAAGAAAACCACAACATACACAATCACCGCCAGCGACGCAAAAGGTAACAGCAAAACCGAATCGGTCACGGTGCAAGTGAGGTGAACAATGCTCTCCCTGGAAAACTTTCGCCAATGCTATGCCGAAGAGAAGCCATATTACGAATACTGGTTTGGAGAAGCGGTCCAGAAGTCAGTGCCGACGATCTTACATGTATTGCTGGTAAAGCTTCTGCTATTCGCCTTGGATCAGGCAGGGTATGAGTCCGGACCTGAACTGGAGGTCAGGATTGACCCGAACTGGCAACCGAAGGCCGACGTTGCCGCTTGGACTGAAATGGAAGGCGCGTATCCGACCAAGCCGTTTGATGTTGTGGTCGAAGTACTTTCTCCCGAAGACCGAATGCAGAGAGTGATCGCCAAGTGCCGCCAATATCAGCGTATCGGCATCCGGTCGGTATTCGTGATGGATCCGGAGTTTCACGACGCATGGGAATGGAGCCCAAGTCAAGAGAATCTGGAGCGGATCTCGGCGATGATACTCCCTAATGGCCAACAGATCGCAGTCGCGGATCTTTGGACCGAGCTAGACCGCAGAGCCTCCCGAAAGCACAGCTGAGATATCTTTCACCGCGGAAGGGGTGAGATTCGAACTCACGGTACCGTTGCCAGTACGCCAGTTTTCAAGACTGGAGCCATCAACCACTCGGCCACCCTTCCGTGTTTGTATCGTAGCAACGTCAGGAGAGTTCAGGCGGGGTTGACGCTCAGGTTTATGACCTCATCTTGACTTTGAAAGAGTACGTCCCGGCGGGCAATTCGTACGAATCGTTCCCGGCTGCGTGCAGTTTGTTGCTTCGTGCCAGATCCATTCCATCTAATGTGAAAGATGTTGCGTTCGACGGCGACAATGGCAACTGCCCTTTTGCGTTCGGAGGTATGGTCAGGTTCCAGGTTGCCTCCTGTCCCGTAACGGTCCATGCGGAGGCTACCCGCCCGTAAGAGGAGTCGTAAGAGAACTCGAGGCTGCCGAGACGGGAGTCAAAATTAGGATGAAGATAAATGGTGTGGAAACCAGCGTCGGAAACCACGGTATCGACGCCCGCAGAGTAGCGATAAATCCACTCCGCGACCGCACCATAGGCGTAATGATTATACGAATTCATGCTGGGATCACCGCGCATCTGGTCGCCGTTCCACCGTTCCCAGGTAGTCGTTGCGCCATGCTCAATCAGGTAACCCCATGACGGGTAGGCGGTGTTGAGCAGCAAGCGGGAGGCAATGTCGCTATGCCCGGTATCGGACAGCACTTCGAGAAGGTAGGGAGTTCCTAGAAATCCAGTACCAAGCAGCCAGTGATTGTCCTCGATCTTTTTGACCAGCTTTTGAGCTGCGGCAGCCCGCAGCTCATCGGGCAGGAGATGCATATGCAAAGCGAGCACATAGCCAGTCTGTGTTTCTATAGGAGCGCTGGTTTCAGCGGTAGGCTTATTGGGACTAGTCGTCGGTGGAGGAACGCTCGGAAAGATGTCGAGTGCGCCGACGAAGCCGTCGGAGTGGACGAAAACCTTGGTGAAGGCCGCCTTGATGTTGTCGAAGAGTTCGCGGTATTTTTGAACATCGGCAGTTCTTGCTGACGCGGCAGCCATATCGCGCATAAGCGTCACGTCATAGGCCCAGTAGGCCGTTGCAATCAAATCTTCCGGGGTGGTCTGGGTCGGCGTGAGCCAATCGCCGAAAGGGGTGCCGAATTGCTTTCTCCACAAGTAATCGGGATTCGCTTCCTGAATGGCCCCGAGATATTTTTCCATAGCAGCCCAGTTCTGCTCGATGATGCGCTGGTCTCCTGTCTGTATCCAGCCGGTCCAGGGAATGATGATTCCGGCATCGCTCCATCCGGCGCCAAAACCGGGAGAGGGCGAAAGGGTCCCGGGAGCGAAGATGCCGTACATGGGTGTAGCGGCCTGTGTTCCACGGAGATCGGCTGAAAACTTCTTCGTGAAACTATCCAGGTCCATGTTATACGAGGCGGTGCGCCAGAAGACCTGCGCATCGGCGCTCCAACCGAGGCGCTCATCACGCTGGGGACAGTCTGTCGGCACGCCTACAAAGTTCGAACGCTGCCCCCAAAGGATATTGCTCCAGAGCTGATTGATCATGGGGTTGCCGGTGTGCAGCTCCGTCGTGAAGGGAGCGTCGGTGTGAAGGACAACCGCTTTAACCGCATCTAACGACGGTTGTAGGGAAGAGCCGGTCAGCTCGATGTATCTAAAGCCGTGAAAGGTGAATTGAGGCTGATAGGCTTCGATTCCGTTTCCGGCGAGAACAAAGTGATCAGTGGCTTTCGCTGTTCGAAGATTGTCAACGTACATGGTTCCGTCCGGATTAAGAACTTCGGCAAACCGTAACTGCACGTCTGTTCCTCGGGGTCCCTGTAATTGAACGCGCGGCACTCCCGCTAAGTTCTGGCCGAAGTCATAGATGTAAACGCCGGCTTGCGGGCTGGTGACTGTCTTTGCAGTTAAGACCTTTTGTTCGCGAATAGGCTGGAAGTATTGCGCGACAATTTCGGGTTCTTTGGGAGCGATAAGACTGGCTTGACTCCAGTTCGCGTCTGAGAAAGAAGCAGTATCCCACCCGGGCTGGACTCGCCGCCCATCATACGTTTCGCCATCGTAGATTTCGGCGCTGAGAATAGGCGAGATATCGGCTTTCCACGACTCACCTGTAGAGATCGAATCGATCGAGCCATCCGCATATTCGATTCTTAGTTGTGCCTTGAGTGCCGGTGGTGTGTTGCCGTAGTTGTACCCCTGACGGAACCACATTAAGGGAGTTGTGTACCAGCCCGGAGCGAGGTAAGCTGCGATGGCATTTGGGCCGGCTGTCACCTGCGCGGTCACATCATAAGTCTGATAGGGAACATGTTGCCGGAAATCCATCCAGCCCGGAGAGAGGATCTGATCGCCGACAACACCGCCGTTGAGATGGAACTTGTAGGCACCGAGTGCGGTTGCATACAGTCGTGCCGAGCGTACTGCTTTGGCCAGGTTAAAGCTGTGACGCAGAATGACGACGGGTCCGGTTGGCCAGGGATTACCGGGTGGGCTGGCGCCATTTACTGCATTCGGTGTGAAGACTTCAGCCTCTCTCCAGGACGAAGCATCATACCGCTGTGTGAACCACTCTCCTGCCGCATTGAGAGAGGCCTTCCAGCCTTGTGCGCTGCTGGTTAAGAGAGCGACGGAGCCGTTGGTGGACTCGATGAAGAGACATGCATTCATGGGCGTTCTTACATGTCTTGGCGCAGAAGCGCCCCGCGCCTCATAGCGAGTGATACCGACCGCGAGAAGATTGCTGCCGATTTGGACGTCAGCGGTTACGTCCTGACGGATGTACGTTTGCCAGGGCATCTGCCCCCAGGGAGGCATCGGCTTGCCCTCAAGTACCGGCCGCCCGTTGATCCAAGCGGCAGCCGTATCCTGCCCGGTTACATAAAGGACAGCCCGCTTGACAGGATTAGTAAGGGTAAAAGAGAGCCGGAAATCATGGCTGGTGTTTCCGGCGTCGCGGAAGTCTGCGACATCGGGATTGGTTATCCAGGCAGCACCTGATTCGCGAATACGGCGATGTTCCTCTTGCTCGAAGCCAATCCACTTCGCCGTCCAGTTGCTGGGGGACAGCAGGCCCATCTCCCACCAACTGACGTCGCTTTTCGGGTAGGGATGTCCACTCATATCCCAGGCCGTCACGCGCCAGTAGTAACGTTTCTGAGTCGCAAGCGGAGCTCCCGTATACGGGACGTTGACCGATTGGTCCGATAAAACACGCCCGCTGTCCCACACATCCGTCTTGCCGGTTGTAAGCAGAGCAGGACTACTAGCTACCTGGATTTGGTAAGCGGTCTGAGCCGCACTCCATCGTGCGTCTTGCAATCGCCAGGAAAGCAGCGGCTGGGGGTCGTCGATTCCGAGCGGTTCAACCAGGGAATCGCACTTCAGCCCAATTGGTTTGAGAAGTGGAGCGGCAGCCCGCGCTACAGGGCAGATGGCAAACAATAAGGCCAGAAAGGTCGTGGTAAGCCAGAATTTTTTAATGTCCATTTTTACTGACCGGGTTGGGCCGAGTTCGTGAAGAATTACTGTATCAGCGCATCCATGACAAAGTACGATGGAGGAAATTTCTATAAAGTTGGCGATTGTGGGGAACATGTCGAAGATGATTCAGATCAGAGATGTTGCTGATGAAGTACACAGCACGCTCAAAACTCGCGCCCTTCGCGAAGGAATGAGCTTATCTGAATTGATCAAACGGGAACTGGAGCGCGCGGCAGAGCGCCCGAGCATGCGGAAGTGGTTGGAACGAACGCAGCAAATTAGACCCACCCTGACGAAACGGAGCGCCGCGCAGGTGATACGTGAACTACGGGATGCACAGTGATCGTTCTGGACGCCTCCGCTGGGCAACTTCGTTTGCCGATCGTCAAGCGTCCAGAAAGATACGCCTTAAGCTCTACCGCCAAAGCCACCCGGAGGCAGTCCAGTGTTCTCACCCCGAGCCGAGTTACATGACGGCGGGCGATTGCAGCGCAGGTCTCGAAAGCCATTTCAGGCAGGCCGACTTTCTGCCCACAACCCAATCTCTCGGTCATGCTCGAAGTGCCTGTGCACTTGGTTAGCTTCTCTGGATGTGATCTTTCGTTGGAAGACGTGTTGGAAAAGGGCATGCGTCCACTCCGTCGAATGCAGAGGCGTAAGCCAGATTCTGAGACGTTCCCCCACGCGGCGCCGAGCCTGCTCCGAGTGCCGGTCCGGAAGATACAGCGACACGAAAAAGCTTGTGTCCGCGTAGATCGTCAATAGCGCCCGCGTTCCTTTCTAAAAAAATTTGCGCCCGGCAACAGGCGTTCTCCAAAAACTTCTTAGAGCGGATGGCAGAGTCGGGCCAGGTGTGAGCCTCGGCTAGCTGATTTCTCGGGAATGATGCGGCCAAGGACATGATCTCGCTCGCGAAGTTCCACCGAAATACCGGCTTGTAGCCAGAGTTTAAGTTGGCGAGTATCCCGCAGTTGGCGAATATCCACGGAAGGCACTCAGCCATCGTGCCACATGTTGTGCCACAAAATAAGAGGCTCTCTCTTGACCAGACTTTGCAAGAGGAGCTGAGCCCACGACACAGGCGTATCGGCCGCAACGAAAGA
>CAXTMN010000104.1:0-17331 GCA_964245395.1 uncultured Bryobacteraceae bacterium | reverse complement strand
CTCGATGTTGTTTTACTCCTTCTCACCGTCGTTGATGGCGTCGGTATCGCGCTCAAGCTCGCGAAAGAGGTCTCCGAGCTCCTGCGCGTCGTTCAAGCTCTCGCCAGAGTCGACCGGGCCGGCCTGTGGTCGGTGGCAGCGGAGCCGCTGAAGGGACTGCCGAGGCCTTGCGTGCGGAGAAAAGCACGGCAGTTTCAAAGCCAGCCGTCCCAGAAGACTGAAATGCTCCTCGCAATTGGAAGTACCAACCCAAACAGACGGGTCGAATAGAACCGGGAGCGGTCAAAGAGACTCCAGAATATAGAGACGCGATCGAACAAGCAAAGGTCCGTAAGGCGCAGTCTGCTCCAGATGGATGGCCAGAGTTGCCAGTCTGCTTGGCTTACTACCGCAGCAGGAAATATATCGCGTTACGCGGCAATTCTCAATGACGGAATCCGAACGGCAGATCCCATCAAGGTCTATCGGGGAGCCGATTCACTTACTTCGATGAACAAGTACATTCTCGATGTAGATTTGCATCATCCTGATGTCCAGAGCCAGATTAACTTGGCGTTAGACGGCATCCATACTGCAGGAATGCCAATCATCAACAGTATTGACTCCTTTGATCCAGCAAACTTGGCCGAAGCCAAGCGAGCTTTGCAAGAAGTCATCTAACGCTCTTCCAGAGCGCCTCATTGAGCCATTTACCACCAACCCATCGGTCAGCCTGTGGTTTGCTTTTTCTGCTCGTCAGTGGCGGTCTCGACAGTGCTTTCATTTTCGTTCTGCTCTGCTCAGCTCAACGTGGCTGGAAAAGGCACCGCCGGGAGATCCGGCCAGCACGCCAGGAGCTAGCGCGGTGTGATGTGCCGATTCAGCACATCATCCACGCTGAAATGCCTACTGCTGAACGTACGCTTTCTTCAAGCCTGCCGCAGCTTTTGCTTTCGCGCCAGCGCTGACCTGTATGTTGTTGACCACTTGCACGGCGCCGGCAGCCTTCGCCATGCGGGTCGCAGATCCCTTGTGCTGGACCACATTGGTACTGCCTTCCCAAGTGACCACTCCACGAGCCACTTTAAATTTAAAGCCGTCCTTACCGATTTTCGATTTGGCCAACTTGGTGCGAATCGTCGCGTCGATTTGACTATCGCTCGGATTTGCAAGGCGTTGAGCGCTGGTGGCCCGAGTTGATGTGGTCGCCGCTGCCGGATAGGACAGCGTGGCAATCAGGCAGGGGATAGAGAGGCAGAGGAACAGTAGACGATTCATGATGACTCCTTAGCTGGGCACTAAGGTAGTACCTCACAGCCGGGAAGAATCGCAAACTTTCCTCTTTCCTGAAATTAATGATGATCTCTGTCGCGGCCCCGATCGTCACGCCCACGATCTTCGTGGCCATGGAAGTCGTGCTGCTCAACACGAGGGCCGGCAAAACGAGGCCGATCGGCATAGGGGTGAACATATTGTTCACGATTGCCCCAGTTCCTCGCCCAAGTACGGTTGCCGACCAGAATGGTGTGCTCACGCCAGCCAAATCCTGCCCCTCCCCATCCCCAAGGAGCAAAGCTAGCGCCAATCGAAATGACCGGGCCAAACCGAATCGCACCCCCGATAAAGAATCCAGGCCGGGGACGGACGTATACGATGGCCGGGTTATAAATCGGGACATAATAGGTGCCAGAGTTAACGGGAATTATGCTGATGACGCCTGGCCCGGCAAAAGTGACTTGCTCGTAGGGGTTCGGGCGCAGATAGCCGTAGTTGTAGGCCTGCTGACGCATTCGTTGGACCGCATCCATCACATCGCCTCGCTGAGCCAGAACGGCATTACCGAGCGCCTGTGTCCAGCCCATCTCGCGCGCCATTTGGTCCAGGACAGAGGGAAACGGCAGAAGCGACATCACACTCGGATCGAAGGGAAGGCGGTCATCGTTAATGGCTCGAGCCAGCTCATCCCCGCGAATACCGGAGTGCTGCACGGCCCACCCTGCGGCGTCCGGTATCTGATTAGAAAAGGTAGCAGCGGTGAGAACTTGCGCCAAAAGGCCGTCAGGATACAGAGCCACTCGACCGACAAGCTGATCAAGCTGCTGGGGACCAATGAGCGGCGGCTGCTGATAGACGCCCTGCTGCGGCGGGTATTGTTGAGACGGATACTGCTGGGGCGGATATTGCCCTTGCTGAGGCGGATACTGTCCCTGGGGCGGAGGGTATTGCCCTTGCTGAGGCGGGTATTGTCCCTGGGATGGAGGGTACTGCCCCTGCGGAGGCGGGTACTGGCCGGCTTGTGGCGGCGGATACTGGCCTTGAGGCGGCGGATACTGCTGCTGTTGCTGAGGGTAAGGTGCCTGAGCGAAGGCAGGCTCAAAGGCAAGCAATACGGCAAAAAACGAGCCGAGAAGCAAGTAAGTAATCTTTTTCATGACTGAGCTCCTGGTCACTGACGGCGGATAAGATCCCGCTCTACCTTACTGGACGTGAAAGTGGGTTTTTAGGATACCGATCCGGTGACCAGAGCCGATTAATGTCGGTTAAGGTGTGGCGGGTGGATTACCAATCGACGCGAATGCCTAGTTGGATGATTCTGCCTTCAAGCACCGTAGAGACCGGGGCAAGGGTCGGCTGACGAGTAACGACCCCTGCGCTATTTACCTGCGCGGTGGTGTTTATGGGGGTGATGTTGGGGTGATTGAACACGTTGTTTGCTTCTGCAATGAACCGGGGGCTGACGCGGTCCCACAGAGTGAACAGAGTGCGAGTGTAGCGGGCGTCGATCTGATAAATATTCGGTGTGCGCGCGGTATTGCGACCGACGCCTAGTGGGCGAGTCACGCTGCCCGTGGTGCTGTCGCCATTAAGCACTTGGTTCGCCACAATGTTCTGGGCATCGCCTGAGGCAAGATTCGCCAGGATTGCTAACTCGTTCCCGTTGGCCAGGTGACGCAGAAAGCCATTTGAAACGCGGAATGTCGGCGAGGCGATCAGACTCATGTTGAAGGCCTGCGGACGGTCGATGGAGCTGTTGCCGCGGTCGCGAGAGCGGTTGGTCAAGTCCTCAATGGGCAGGTTCTGTTCGAAGCTATTAGCATCCGGCGCGTCGCTGATTGAGTGGGACCAGGTGTACGAACCATTAACTTGCATTCCCTGGGCGAGGCGTCTGGAATAGCTGACCAGCAGCGCGTTGTAATCGGCGATGGCGCCGATATCCTGAAGAGTGATGTTGGCAAATTGAGGATAGAGACGGGAAGCCGAGTTAAAAATCGGCCGTCCATCGGCCAGCGAGCTTACTGAATTTACAAGATTCAGATTGCGCAAATAGACCTGATTCCGCGCTTCCGTACTGACAACTCCAACCGTTAGCACATCGTTGGCCGAGAACTGCTGGGAAATTTGAAAGCTCGAGTTGTACGTATAAGCGTTCTTGAAGTTGGGAGTGACAGCCGTAATGCTGGGAATGCGCGGAAATAAACCAGGGAGCGAGTTGAAGATTTCTGGAAAGGCGGGCGCGTAAGCCTGACCGGGTGCGATTTGAGCGACAAAGGCTTGGTTCGAGCCGTTGTTGCTCAATGCGTTATACCAGAGATTCGTTGCGGGCGCCTCATAGAAGATGCCCGAACTGACGCGCATGACCGTTTTCGGGGTGATGGTCCACGCCAGGCCAAGGCGGGGGGACCAGTCTGCTCCGGGTGTCCGAAACTTTTGGGAATAGGCAAACGGCTCATTTGCAGGAGGCGTCGGAGATTCAAAGCGGTCGTAACGCACGCCATACGTCATGATCAAGCTCGGAAGCACCTGCCAGCTATCCTGCCCGAAAACGTTCCAGAAGCGGGAGTGGTAGCCGGCCCCGACCGTCCCAATGCTGGTTGTAAACGTGGAGTAGCCAAATGGGTTTGCGCCGGATTTGGCTGCCAGATAGCTGGCGATATTGGGGAATGTGTACTGGCTGTACGTGTCGTTCAATTGGACATCTAAAATCTCTTCGTAAGTACCGCCAACTTTGAAGGTGTGACGCCCTTTGATGACAGTGAAGTTATCACTAAAGCTGGGGATCTTCTCCGCAAACACGTCTCCAACAGCGTTCGACCCGTTGAAGTAGGCGACACCTGGGATGTAGATAACCGGTTGAGGGCCATCAAGCGCATTAGCAACATGCTTTTCGTTGCGGTATGGATCCGAAAATCGAAGTTCGTTCAGGACGTTGGGAGAGAACGTCGACAGCAACTGGGCGCCACCGATATACGCGCGGTCTTTGAAGTCCGAAGCAGTGTCCAAAGCATAGAGGCCGCCTACATTAGTGTTGAACGGGTATTCATTGCGGAAGTAATTTAGACGGACAAAGAACTGCTCCTTCGCGCTGATTTGCCAATCGGCTCTCAAGTCGACGAACTGTGCGTGCTGAATGCTGGGCGCCGTTGCGAGTAAATTCGGAGAGATCCCTAACTGCGAGGCCGCCGCTGATGAAATTGTATTCGGCTGGGGCAATCCGCGAGTGAGATGTTCGTAAGCCCCAAAGAGGAAGAGCTTGTCTTTGATAATCGGAGCGCCCGCATTCACAGACGTGTCGTTCAACGTAAGATCCGGCTTCGGCTTAGAGCCAAGCAAAATCGGCCGGGCGCTGGCATCGGTCGGTCGCCCGATGTACTGCAACTCACCATGGATCTGATTGGTTCCCGAAGCAGTGATGACGTTGAAAATATCGCCGGAGGTGAAGCCGAACTCGGGAGCAAAACTGTTGGAGACAGTCTGGATCTCGCCGACATAGACATCTGCAATCGGAAACAGGCGAAGTCCGTACCGATCGCTCTCGGTATCCACCATACCGTCCATTTGGTAGTTAATACGATCGAGCAAGCCGTTGGTGTTTATGGTGCGGGGGATGCCCAATTCGGCATTGGGATGGCCGCTAACGCCCGGCTGGAAGATGATGAAATTGTAAGGGTTTCGAGACGTAAGAGGAAGGTTTTCTGTTTCTGCGTGGGTGATGGTGCGACCGATATCGGTACGCGAAGGCTCCACAACAGGAGCGCCCCCGGTGACTTCCACCGAAGTGCTGGTTGCGCCGACTCTCAACTGGGCGTCGATCACGGCCTCGGTACCAGCATCGAGTTGAACGCCTGAATGTCGCTCGCTGTCGAAGCCGCTTTTCTCGAGACTGACGGTGTAGGAGCCCAAAGGAAGGTTCGGGAACACGTAGTAGCCATCGTCATCCGATTCCAGTGATCGCGAGTAACCGGTTTGGGCGTTGTCGATCTTGACCGTGCAAAGGGCGATCGGCGAGCCGGTCTGGTCTGTGACCCGGCCCCGAATGCTTCCGTTAATAGCTTGCGTTTGGCCGGCAGCGAGAAGGGGCGTAAGAGCCACCAGAAGAAAAGCCGATTGCATGATGCCTCGTACGGGTCGGGGTTTACCGGTCACTGATCGGTTCTCCAAGCAGGTTTTCGCAAGCCAATCAACATAGTAGAGATTATAGACGCCTGCGTCAGTAGAGTATGTGTGAGCATAAGTCTCAGGGGAGACCGCTTGCTGCAAGGTAACTTAATAAAACTGATGGCTTTTGTGATCATTCGAAAGCGGTATCGATGGGCGCTCGCTTCCCTGCTTAGCGCAGTATTCATGGCGGCCTTCGTGGAAGCCGCCTCGTCAAAGGACCCGGTATTCGAGCCGGACCCAAATGCAATGAATATCGATCTGGATCGTGGCGCACCCGGGCTCACCGTCTGCCTTGCGGCACTTCGAACTCGGGCCAGCATCCTGATGATCACTGCGCATCCTGATGACGAAGATGGCGGAATGCTCGCCTACCAGACACGGGGATTGGGGGCGCGCGGCGTCTTAATGACCCTGAACCGTGGGGAAGGCGGCCAGAACGCCATGTCGACGGACATGTACGACGCGTTGGGCCTGCTAAGAACCCAGGAGCTTCTTAAAGCCGATCAGTATTACGGAGTGGAGCAATACTGGGGCCGCGAGATCGATTACGGTTTTTCGAAAACCAGAGAGGAAGCACTGGAGAAATGGGGATACGACCGCACGCTCGCTGATGTCGTGCGCGTTGTTCGGATGACTCGACCCTTGGTGCTCACTTCCGTCTTCATCGGCGCGCCCACCGACGGACATGGGAATCACCAGGTTGCGGGGCAGATGACGCAGGAAGCATTCCTCGCAGCAGGCGATCCAAAGCGCTTCCCAGAACAACTGCGCCAGGGATTAAGGCCCTGGCAGCCGCTCAAAGTCTATGCGCGCGTTCCAAGCTTCGCCCCCACAAAAGAAGGCAAGATCTACGACTATGCGACTGATAAATTTGTTCCGATACGGTTCTATAATTACGTCGACAAGACCTGGATAACGGAGAAGCCGTCCACAAACCTGGAGATCGCTGAGGGAACGTTAAATCCAGCGGCCGGCCTTACGTTTTCGCAAATCGGGCGAGAAGGCTGGGGATACCAGAAAAGCCAAAACTCGGGCGGAACAATACCGCAGCCTGCACCTGTAAGCATTGCCTATCACCGCTATGGGTCGCATGTGGAAGTGCCTGACAAGGAGAGCTCTTTCTACGGTGGCATCGACGTTTCTCTCCCCGGCATTGCTGCTCTGGCTTCAGGCGATACGGCGTTCCTAAAAGAGGGATTGCGGCATCTGGCGGAGATCGCCGAAGAGGTAAACACCCGCTATCTTCCGAATGCTCCTTCGCAGATCGCGCCGAAGCTGGCGGAAGGACTGAAGGAGGTCCGATTACTTACCAGGCAAGTACGAACCAGCAACCTTGTGGAACCCGGTAAAGGCGATGTGCTGTTCGAATTGGGCAAGAAGGAAGAACAGTTCGAGAAGGCTTTGATACTTTCCCTGGGAATTTCCTTTGGTGCGGCAGTCGCGCCGGAAAAGCCCGCGACTGGCCCGCTGGCGGCCTTCGCAGGCCCTTCCACAACGTTTACGATCGCGATTCCCGGACAGTCGTTTGCCATCGAAGCGCACCTGATGGACAGCGGTACCGAGCCAGTCAACGTTCAAGCTATCGATATTGCCTCTTCCGACGGCAAAGCTTGGAACATCAAGGCAGACGGTTCACCGGCCCCAGTGCTCGCTTCGACCAAGGATCTCAAGTTGAAGTTCGGCGTTCAGGTCCCGGAAGATGCCACGGTGACCAAATCGTATTTCTCGCGTCCCGACCAGGAGCAACCTTACTACGATCTGCAAGATCCGCAATTGCAAAATCTTTCGCTAGCGCCTTACCCGCTGAGCGCCGTCGCCCGTCTGATTTACGGGGGAACTGAATTCAACCTACGGAAAGTTGTTCAGGCCAGCTATCGAGTGGAAGGCATCGGCATCGTTCAAGATCCCCTGATGATTGCTCCAGGAATCTCAGTCAGCGTTTTTCCGGCGGCTGGCGCAGTACCGTTGAACGCTCAATCGTTCGATTTCTCGTGCACTCTGCATAGCAACGTAAAAGGACCGGCGAAAGGCCTTCTCCGCCTGCGACTGCCTGAGGGCTGGAAGTCCAATCCGGGCGAGTATCCCTTCTCTATCGATCGCGATGGAGACAACGAAACGGTCAGTTTCCAAGTTCAGCCGAGCGCCGTCAAACCGCAGGCTTACGAAATCAAAGCCGTAGCCGAGTTCAGCGGAAAAACCTACGAAGACGGTTACCGCCTGGTGGGGTACCCGGGTCTGCGGCCCTATCCGGACTATCGGCCGGCTGCTTACAAAGCCGTCGGCGTAGACGTGAAAACAGCGCCTGGGTTGCGTGTCGGGTTCTTGCCCGGCACAGGCGACGACGTACCGCGGGCACTGGAAAATTTAGGGCTCCATCCCCAAATTCTGTCGGCGGGTGATATCGAGTCGGGAAACCTGAGCGAGTATGACGCCATCATGCTCGGGGTGCGCGCGTACGCGGTTCGGCCGGAACTCCGCGCAGCAAATAACCGGCTCTTAAGCTACGTAAAGAACGGCGGCGTTCTCATTGTTCAATACAACCTGCAAAGCTTTGACAGCAGTTACGGACCTTACCCGTTCAGTTTGGGACCGAATCCCGAGAAAGTTGTCGACGAGACTTCAACCGTCAAGTTTCTTCAGCCAAGCAGCCCCGCTCTGACTTGGCCCAACCGGATTACCCCAGCAGACTTTTCCGGCTGGGAAGAGGAGCGTGGACACGGATTTATGCAGAAATGGGATTCACGGTACCAGCCCCTCGTGGAAACCCATGATCCCGATCAATCCCCCCAAGAGGGTGGCTTGCTGCTGGCCCGCTATGGCAAAGGCTTTTATGTTTACGAAGGGTTCGCCCTCTATCGCCAACTTCCGGCAGGGGTACCCGGAGCCTACCGGCTGCTGGCAAACCTGGTCAGTGTTGGAAAAAACCCGGAGTGGAAGTAGCCTTATTTTGGACGAACCCCCGATCGGGCTCTAAGAGTCTAACGGGTAGGTGGTTCTAATGTCTAAACGATTATTCGCAGTTGCATTACCAGCCCTCCTGGCTGGAGGTTGGCTGCTCCAGGCCGCAACCAATGGCAACTTTCCCGATCCTTCAAAGGATATTCCGAAAGCCTCAGGGAGTAAACAAACAGCTGTGCTGGCCGGAGGATGCTTCTGGGGAGTGGAAGCTGTTTTCGACCACCTGAAAGGTGTGACGAATGTAGTGTCAGGGTTTGCCGGTGGCGAAAAATCAACCGCGCAATACGAGACGGTCAGTACGGGAAGAACTGGACATGCGGAGTCGGTGAAGGTCTCCTTTGATCCGGCCCAGATTTCCTTTGGAGAGATCCTGAAAGTCTATTTTGCCGTCGCTCATGATCCGACTGAGTTGAACTATCAGGGGCCGGACCATGGTACGCAGTATCGCTCGGCTGTTTTCTACATGAACGACGAACAGAAGAACGTAACAGAAGCGTACATCCATCAGCTGAATGATGCCCATACGTTTTCACGACCGATCGTTACCCAAGTGGTGCCTTACCGCGGTTTTTACGCAGCCGAAGACTATCATCAACATTACCTGGAGAGCCATCAGGATCAGCCCTATATCGTGTATAACGATCTGCCAAAGCTAAGGGCTCTCAAAAACCAATTTCCACAAATGTGCAAGCGGTAACTACACTTAATTGAACTATTTTGTAATAACGCCGCAAGCGATACGCGGCCCAGCATTTCCAGCAGGGTCGGTCTTCATGTCGTCTGCTTTCCCGTGAATAACCAGTGCTGTTCCCCCGTTCGCGAAAACGGAATTGCTGTCTGTCCCCAGAGAGACGTTCTGAGCCACGACGGTAGTCTTGGCCGTTCCTTTGGCTGCAACTGTGAAGTTCATCATGTCCCCCGCGTGTGGTCCATCCGGGTTTTGTAGCCCGTGCTTCTTGCCCTGCGGATTGAAGTGCGGCCCTGCTGACGTAAATCCCGGTCCTTCACACTTTGCATCCTGGTGAATATGGATGGCGTGTTCGCCGGGAGGCAAGTCTTTCACGTTGAGCTTTATATTTACGCCCTGACCCGGGCTCTTTCCAACGGGGGACAGCGTAGCAGTTCCGATACTTTGGCCATCAGCATTCTTCAGGTCCACTTTTGTTCCTTGCGCGCCGAGCATCGCAGACGTCCAGATGAACGTCGCGAAAAAAGCTTTTTCGAATCGAGTCATAGGGAAGTTATACCAGCATCAGAGATTTCTTACCGTCCTGTGCGCCCCCGAAATAAATTCTGTATTGACGGGTCTTTCAGATTTCCGGTACTATTAGGCCACCCTGGAGCGACTCGTATGTTTAACAGCCACCAGAATTACAATCAAAATAGCGCTCGTACACAGTATTTTTTGTCGAAAAACATTTCTGCTATACCGGTGCTATCCGACGAAGCGGGACGTAAAAGAATGGGAACTCTGCTGCAGCTGCCCGAGGGAGCAAGGCTGGAGACATGCGGCGACGGATTCGACGCAAACACGATCAAAGTATCCTGGGAAGGAAGTTTTTATTATGTCTTCCTTGCAGAAGTAGAACCAACGGTTACACGGACCTTTGCGGCAGCCGTTTAGCGCGCTGAAATATACTCTGCTCGTTTAACAGAGACATCGGAACCCGAAGCAAGCGGACGAATCAGCCGGAGCGCTGGACGGGTCAAGTACTCACGTAGGTATTCCTGATGGTCGGGATCATTCGGAAAGTGTTCGTCCCGCTTGTAAGGATAGGCGCTCATGGCATGAAAGGGGATTGGCAGCACGCTTTGGCTAAATGCAGTGTTTGCATCTGCATCCTTCGCCCACCCGTCCACTAGCAGCAGGAAATCGCGTGACCATCCGTCTGGAAGTGCCGGCAGATTCTGTGCCGGAAACTCCAGGCTGACTTCATCGCCGGACCCCATGATCAACAAGCGGTCGTCAATACGACTCACCAACGAGCGAACATCGCCATAACGGGTATAAAGCCCGAATGTCGGATTCCAACTGGAGCGCGTTCGGACCTGATCATAGATAAACTCTTCAGGTTGTTGACGCTGAGGGTCGATCACGGCCTGTGAGAAACCACGGAAGTGGAGGTTCGCGGAATCCGCATCGACCGGTGTGAGGCGGGTATTCGGTTCCCGCGCGTCGTCCAGCAGGAAAATCTCATCCCAGTAAACGCAAAGATTGGTCACAATGCGGACCTCGCGTGAACGCGACAGAAACTTACCGGTGAGGTCCACCACGATTGTCTTCGGCTTGCCGGACGGAATGCCCATATCGCCGACCACGGTCTGCCACTTGCCCGATGCGTCTTTTACTTGTAAATACGGAAAAGTCAAACCGCCCTTGCCATCCTGAGACGCGCCCATAAACGTGCTGCCGTCTGCCCAGTCGACCCAGCCATTTAGTACGAGAGCCGCTCGGTTTCCAGGCGCTGCGTTGCCGAAGTCAAGATCCAGGGTGTGCAGGTCGGCAACTCCCGCTGAATCGTGACGGAAGCCCACGGGGTAGGTTTGATCGCGGCTGGATAAAGCTGGCCTGACATCGTGTCCGCCCTCTTCGGTTGCAAGAACAGGATGAATCTTGGAACGCGCACCAAAGAGCCGGAACTCAGGATACGGCGGCGATTTGAATTTGTCGTTGGTGTAAATATCTACCGCGCTGGGGTGATCGACCGCAATCAGCTGCACTTTATCCAGATACGACACCTCGTGCAACTCCTCTGTGATGTGCACCCGATACTGGCCGTTTTCGGCTCGGAGCGATGACCCGGGGATTTGGATGTATTCGTCGTGATCAACCGGAAAATAATTGCCGTCTCCTGAACTGGCGCCCAGGGGAGCGACACCAAGCACATCGGTGATGAATTCAAACTTACGGCCGTTCCAAGCGAAGATCATGGGGCAGGAACCAGACAGGCGCTGCGCCTCAGGTATCGACAGCGCCTCCCCACTCTTCTTCTGCGTTTCATTTTGAATGAGCCCGTTCGGCCAGGTAATGCGAACCGTATCCGCAGTGGCGTGATCATCGGTGGCGAAGGCGAGCGGGACGCCATCATAGATACGCTTCTGATAGAAGGGTCCGGACTTTACTTCAACGGTTGCATCGACCGCTGTTTTAAGATTTTTCACGCCTTCGATCCGGACCGACATCCAGTGTTGTTTGGGCGATGAGTCGGTGTAAATATGAACGGTTCCATCGGGCAGAATGCGCGCGTAATCCTCGCGCCTGTCGCCGTTGAAGTCGGCGCGGACCGGTGATTTTGCGACATCCGCTTTTGCCGCGAGAGTCAGCGTTTTTCCGTCGTTCTTGATAGCGTAAACTTCCGGTTTGTAAACGACCAGATCGAGCAGGCCGTCGCGATTGAAATCCTGAACGTTCAGAGCCGATGAACCCGCCGCCAGCGCAGGCAGGTCTTCCGTCCCAAACACCTCGTTCAGTTTGTCGCGATAAAGGACACCCGGCCGATCGGAGTAAGAAACAACCAGGTCGCGGGCGGCCGTGTCGCCACGCAACGCCAAAACTGCAGCATCAATTGCTTTGCCTTTGACGAACGGAAACGCCGCAGTGTGATCTTCAAACTTGCCGTGACCGTTGTTGCGCATCAGCACCGGGTTCGGACCGAATAGGAACAAATCGAGATCGTAATCGTGGTCGTAATCAAGCCAAATCGCCTTACTGGCTTCCGCAGTGGTCGGAAATTCGGAGTGCTTTGAAAACGTACCGCCATTGTTATGAAGGAGAACGGCTCCGCCGCCTGTTACTACGCAAAGGTCCATCCGTCCGTCGTTGTCGAAATCACCGGGCGCGACATCGCGCACATCCCGCAGCGTATCGAGTCCGCTATTCGCAACCGGGTTCCCGCCGCTATTGAACAGAACAACCCGATCACGTGACCAAACCAGAAGATCCGTGTGACCTTTTCCATCAATATCGATCGCTTCCATACCGGACGTGGCCGCATCCCATCCGGAGCTTATTTTTTGATCGTCGTATTGAGCCGGAGGAGTTTGAGCCGATGGCCGAGGTTCTGGCGGATCGTACAGTTCGGCATAGAAGTTCCATTCCATGTCCTCTGGAACGGCAGCACCCTCATTCCGCTTTTTGGCTTCTTCGAACATTTGCCGCTCTTTCGCAGCAGACTCCTTGTCGCCCACCCGTTGGTAGCTTGAGAACAGCTGAAAATGTGGTCCGGCCAAATCCGGGTTTCGCTTCTCCGCTTCTAGGAACTCCCGAATCGCGCCCGGCAGGTCGCCCTTTGCTTTTAGAACCGAGGCCAGATTGTAATGCGAGACTGGATCCTCCGGAACCAGCCGCAGCATGCCCCGAAACTGCTCGGCGGCCTTGTCGTAATCGCCTGCATGCTTGTAAGCAATCCCAAGATTGAACCAGGTGTGAGGCAACGCCGGATCCTGCTTTTGAACGCCAACCAGTTCCGCTACTCCTGCCTCGGTTTGGCCCGCACGAAGCAGCGATAAAGCATAATTTGTCAGCTCCTGAACCGAGTTGGGGGCAAGTTGCAGAGCGGATCTTAGCTGTTCAACGGCCTGTAAATGCGTATCGGGGTTCTCGTAAAAAGCTTTCCCGAGATTGCGATATTCCCAAAGCTGATCCTGGCTCTTGGGCTCATACGCAGCCACAATCAGCATTGTGCAGACTGCGGCTGCAGGAACAACAATCCTGAAGCTTCTCATTGGCGTGGAGACCTCCATTTTATGAAACAGACTTCGACACATTCCCCAGGACTGCTAAATTGTGGAGCGTGCTGAAGCAAAGTGCCGTTTCCATGGCGGCCGCGATCCGGAAGGGCCAGACCTCGTCAGTAGAGTTGATGACCGCACATCTCGAGCAGATCCAGAGAGTCAACCCCGCGTTGAACGCAGTGACCGAGCTGCTGATGGACAACGCGCTTGCGGAGGCAGTGGCGGCAGACGACCGGCTTCGATCGTCAGAACCCTGCGGTCCTTTGCACGGGGTTCCAGTATCAATCAAGGATTCGATCGAAGTTCGCGGGACTCGATCCACTGCGGGCACACTGGGCCGAAAAAATGCAGCAGTGGCCGCCGAAGATGCGACCGTGGTTCGCAGATTGCGAGAGGCAGGGGCCATCCCGATTGCAAAAACAAATCTGCCGGATCTTCTGTTCGCCTTTGAGAGCGACAACCTCATCTTCGGTCGGACGAACAATCCGTACGATCTGACGCGAACGGCCGGAGGCAGCAGTGGCGGTGAATCCGCACTCATTGCGGCGTGCGGCGCCCCACTCGGTTTGGGAAGCGATGCCGCCGGTAGTGTGCGGGTACCGGCGCACTTTTGCGGGATTGCCAGCATCAAGCCTACCAGCGGACGCCTGCCCCGCACCGGCCACGTTCCTCCCGCTGGCGGCTGGATCGAGGCAGTCTGGCAGATTGGGCCCATGGCCCGCTACACAGAAGATCTGGTGCTCGCGATGAGGATTCTGGCTGGTCCGGACGGACGCGATTTTACTGCGCTTCCAGTTCCGCTCAGAGAAAATACGCTGACAGAACATCCGGGACGGCACCGTGTGCGGGTCGCATTCTTTACCGATAACCGATTTGCGCCAGTCTCAAGTCAAACGGCAGCACTGGTCGAACGCGCTGCCCAGTCTGTTGCTCGGGCGGGGTTGGCTGTTGAAGAGTGCCGGCCGCCAGGGTTGGAGGCAGCATATGAACTTGAGTTAGCGCTCTTAGGTGCGGACGGCGGAGATGCTATCGATCAGTACCTGAAGTCCGTCGGCAGTTGGGAAATACACCCGTTGCTGACGAACGGATTTCTACGTCGCCTGCGCGGCTTCAAGAAAACTATCGCGGAATTGGGCCTGCTCTGGGCTCATTGGGACGAATACCGCGCTCAACTGGCAAGGTTCTTCGAACGTTACGATGCCATCCTCTGTCCTGTCTACACCGGTCCTGCTTTGTTTCACGGCGACTCGGTTAAGCCGGGTCGATTTGAAGGCTTCAGTCACACCATGGCCTGGAATGTTGCAGGCACTCCGGCGGCTGTGGTTCGCTGCGGAGAAGAAGACGGTCTGCCCCTCAACATCCAGGTTGTAACCAGGCCCTGGGAGGACATGTTAGCCCTGGAACTCTGTCAGATGCTCGAAGACCAGTTCGGCGGCTGGCAAGCTCCCCTTATCTAATAGTTATTCCGCGGCAATGAACAGGAAACTAACCGGCGACGGCACATCGAATTTCTGGCCCGTCATCTTTAAGTGACCGCTCTTCTTGTCGATTTCAAACACGATAAAGTGATTGGCCTTTTGGTCGCCCACCAACAAGAATCGTCCCGTAGGATCAAACTCGAAGGCACGAGGAAACGTATCTCCAGTCGGAGTCACCTGCGTTTGTTTCAGCGTGCCATCTTGCGGGTTCACCGCAAATGCCGCGATCGTACCCGGACCACGATTCGATGCGTACACAAACTGGCCGGAAGGATCGACGGCGATCTCAGCTGGGTCGGCCTCGCCCTTGAAGTCGCTGGGCACAGTAGATACCTTCTGGATCGGGCGAAGGTCTCCGCTTTCACTGTTGTGCTGGAAAACCGTGATGAATGGTTCGAGCTCATGCACCACATAAGCGTACTTGCCATCGGAGCTGAAGGCCATATGCCGGGGGCCCGATCCGGGCTCTGTCTTGACGAATGCGGGCTCGTTCGGCACCGCCTTGCCGTCCTCCGCGTGAATTCGATAAACTCGGATCCTATCTAGGCCAAGATCAGGGACATATAGGAAGCGATTGTCTGACGTAATCACTGCTTCATGGGCGTGGGGACCTGTCTGCCGTTTCGGATTAACACTTGAACCCTCAGCCGTCAACAGGTCCGACATCGTTCCCAGATGACCTTCCTGCTGAATCGGAAAAATCGATACGCCGCCGGTTCCGTAGTTCGCGACGGCCAGCATCTTTCCTGAGTGATCGACTGCCAAATGACACGGTGCGACGCCAGCCGAAGATGCGCTATTTAGAAATCGCAGCGATCCTGATTGGCGATTGATGGCAAACGCAGATACTCCGCCCGCAGCGTCACCTTCCAGTTCACTGACGGCATATAGATAGTGGTGAGCCGGGTCAGCAGTAATGAATGACGGATTGGTTACCTCACCCGCGAGACCAATCGACTCCAGTTTGACTCCATTCTGTGAATCGAACCTATACGCATACACACCCTTGCCGTAAGTTCCGACATATAGAAAGTATTTTGAGGAGTTACGCGATTCAGCACTAATCGAGGGAGATGAAGACATAGTCATCAGTAACGATAGAACAAACAACAACTGCGCAGTTGCTTTCATGGCCGCGACACACACCACTTTCCCATAGATACGATATTAGAAACAGATACGATACTAGAAACTTCGCCTTCCGGTACGTTCTAATTGCGCCCGAATCATCGCCGAGTAGGGCTCGCATGCGGGAGACCGCAGCTCTTCAATCTTCGCCTTCATCTTGCGCTGCCAGTTTGGATACTGCGCTGTGCTTCCCGGCAGATTCTGCTGTTCGGACTCCATGGTGAAGTCCTCCTGATTTAAGAGGAGAAGCATCGATTGCACCTGCGCTAAGAATCCCACGATCGCATTGTGCAGGTCGCCATCAATGGCGGGAATGTCGGCAGCGCTGTGGCTGTAGTAGTGCGGCAGCAGGTTTTCTGAATGCAGCGCGTCAAGCAATCGTTGCTTATCACGCTTGCGATCTTCGATCTGGTTCCAGTAACCGCCCTCGTCCACCAGGCCAGCGGCTCTCCGGGCTTCAATGTCGCGGTAAATCCAGAAACCGGTAATCGTCGGCAAATCGTGAGTTGTGGAGGAGACAAGTGCCTGACGCGGGTATTCGTGCGCCAGTTTAAAGCACTGAGTCTGATGATTCTTCTCAAAGTAAAAGAGGCGATAACTCAGAATCCCAAAACGTCCGAGCATGTCGCGAATTTCATCTGTGACCGTCCCCAGGTCCTCGCCGACAATAATGTTTCGGCTACGCACGCTCTCAAGTGCCAGGATGCGCATCAGGTCGATGGCATTGTCGCGCACATAGATGCCGTCGGCCGCACCCACTCCCTCTGGAATCCAGAACAGGCGAAACAGCCTCATCACGTGATCAATCCGTAAAGCGCCTCCCTGCCGTACAATTTTGCGAATGCTCTCGCGATAAAGCCGGTATCCATCGTGGTGATGAGTGTCTTTGTTGGGCGGCGGGAATGCCCAGTCCTGTCCGTTCGGAGAAAAGTCATCGGGCGGCGCGCCCACGCGACAGCCTTGAACGAAAAACTCACGATTCGCCCACAGGTCCGAGCCGCAGCTATCGGTAGCCACAGCCAAATCATGGTAAAGCCCTATGGGCATGCCCGTCTGTCGTGCAAACGCCTGCGTCCCTTGCAGTTGTTCTTCGATTACGAACTGAATATATTTGTAAAATTCGACCGTGCGCGTATGTTGCTCAGCGAATTTTCTGGTCGCCTCCGAATGAGGCGAATGGTAATCCTCCGGCCATTGCCCCCACGTCCACCTTCGGCGGTCTTGCTTGTGCAAAACCTCGTCGAGCGAGCAATACACCGCAAAGTTGTGAAGTAAATCGCCTTCAAACCAGCAAAAATCGTCAAAGGCCTTCGCGCGCTCCCGGTTCTGCGTTCTGCGCCTGCGAAACTCGCGATATAAAAGCTTAAGAAAACGGCGCTTCAGCTGACTGACCTCGTGGTACTGCACGAACTCTGAAGAGCGCAGGCTTCGAATCTGCTGTTGCACCCGCTCACTCTGCAGAATCTTTTGCGCGCAGGACGAAAATCCGAACTCAGGCACGCTCTCCACGTCTATATAGATCAGGTTTTTATAGAAGATCGAGAGCGTAAGATAGGGGCACGTGTTGTACGGACTCCCCTTATGCAAGGCATGCACCGGATTCAATCCGAAAAAA
>CAXTMN010000103.1:17028-17377 GCA_964245395.1 uncultured Bryobacteraceae bacterium | reverse complement strand
CCTCCTCGGAGTCCTTGTACTTGGCATCCTCTCCTTCGTAATCATTAACTTCCCCCTCCAAACCGCCGGACGGCCCGACGAACCGGCCCCACCAGCGGCCATGATGTAATTCTTCCAAGTACAAAATACCTAGTCACAAAGGTCACCGATAATTTAAAAGAGGGTAGAAGACCCGGGTAATTCATTTCAGACAAAAGACTTAGTGACGCTTTGTTTAGCCGGCATAAGCACCTGGGCGCTGCAGCCCGTCTCCGCCCCCCAATTTTCAGTCCTACAGTTATGGGCGAAGTTACTTGGAGGCGAATGCGATCTCAAACCATAACAGGGCGTGCAAAGCGTTACAGCGTGC
>CAXTMN010000103.1:16530-17018 GCA_964245395.1 uncultured Bryobacteraceae bacterium | reverse complement strand
AAGCCATCGAGACAATCGTTCCTTTTGTACAGATGCACCAGGCGAGCCTTTCTCCCGAAGGCCGTCCCATTGGTGTCGTGATGTTATTGGGACCAACCGGAACCGGCAAAACTCGCACCGTCGAGGCCCTTGCCGAGGTACTTCACGGCAGTAGCAAGAACCTCCTCAAAATCGACTGCGGTGAGTTTCAGATGGAACACGAAGTGGCCAAACTCATCGGCGCTCCCCCCGGATACTTGGGACATCGCGAAACTCAGCCGATGCTCACTCAAGCCAAACTGAACAGCGTCTCGTCAGATGATTGCGACATCTCCCTGGTGCTGTTCGACGAAATCGAAAAGGCAGCCCCGTCCATGACGCGGCTCCTGCTCGGTATTCTCGATAAAGCGACTCTGCGGCTCGGGGACAATTCGAACGTTAACTTCGAGCACACCATCATCTTCCTCACCAGCAACTTGGGAGCGAAGTCGATTGGCCGCATTAACAAG
>CAXTMN010000103.1:0-16520 GCA_964245395.1 uncultured Bryobacteraceae bacterium | reverse complement strand
ATCAATCGGATCAATAAGCCTGACTTTGGGTTCGAATCGATGGCTGCACCCCTTACAGCGACGGAGGATCGCACCAAAACTCACAATGTCGGCATGTCGGCTGTCCGCCAGAAATTCTCTCCTGAGTTTGTGAATCGTATCGATTCGGTCATTACCTATAAACCCCTCGACAGAGACGCTTGCGAGGTAATCCTCGATCAGATCTTTGCCAGTTTCACCCGCTTGATTCAAAACCGGCTCGGCCTGCGCGGGTTCCGGCTTCAGTGCACGCCGGCTGGCCGCAGCCTCCTGCTCGATATCGGCATTAGTGCTGAGTTCGGTGCACGCGAGTTAAAGCGCACCGTTCAACGCAACTTCATTCAGCCCGTCGCCGCCCTGGTTTCAGAAGGCAAAGTCCCTCCGGCGGCTACAGTCATCTTGGACGCTAAGGGCGGTGACTTCACTATCCTGCTCCGGCATTAACTACTTGGCCGTCCACAAAACCGATTGGCTCGATGGAGTCGCTCCCGGCATGTTGAGCACCATGCTCACCTCAACGCGGCGGGCAGCTGCCTCATAGTCAACTTGGCCAAGTCGCAGCTCATCCAACCCTAGTTGGATTTCACGCCGGCTTCCACCATCTGTGATCGTGAGAGTTGCGCTTGCGGTTCGGGCGAACTCTCGCGCAGCATGGTTCCACGAAATCCGCAGGACGCCCCTGTTGCTATTCACCGCCAGCTGGAGTGCGCTCGGCGAAGAAGTCCAGATCGGAAAGGCTACGCCGTTCCCTAAGTACCATATCAACGCGCATACGCAGGCTCCGATCGCTAGAATCCCCAGTATCGTGGGCCAGGGCTTCCCCGCTTGTTCGGTCATCGGTAATACCGGCGTTGATGCGGCTATCCGTTCCGGTTCCACTTCGGGCAGCTCCCGGAATTCGGCCGAGTTGAATCGGAACTCCGCTGCTGACGGTTCGGGCGGAAGCTCGCCGTGCTCGGCAACGAAAAAAAGAGCGCTATATGGCTCTGCTGCTTCAATCAGCAGAAAGGCGTAGACATCGTTCTTGAACTCATTCGAGAGTAAGGTGCGATCGGCAATCGCGGGACGCAACAGACCCGGCCGAACGTTGCTGCGAAAGAATCCCACAGCCTGCCTCTGCTCTGTGCGCAGGCGTCGTTTCACCTCGCTAAACCGGCCATGCTGACTAGGATCGATGGTATACAGCGCACCGTCTTCCGGTCTGCGGCGGACTAGCTCGATCGCATCGATGCGCAAAGTCGAGAATTGCTCGTCTGGCAGCGAACCAACCAGCAATCCGCCGATCTCTGCGCCTGCCTTTGCGGCCAGCTCCAGTTCCCCCTTGATCTTGACAATTAGTTCAAAGCGCAACTCGATAGCGTAAGGCGAACGGTCCGCGCCCCAGCGAACGTAGAGCGGACCTTCATCGGCAGGCGGCAGTGATGGTTCGTTTCTCACCGTGAACTCCTATTCTCTAAAATTGCTGATCAACGATACACTGCTACTTGCTTGCCTGCCATCCTTTACCTGATTGCCACCCCGATCGGCAATCTGGAAGATATGACTCTCCGTGCCCTGCGAGTCCTTCGCGAAGAGGTAGCCGTTATCGCCTGCGAAGACACCCGTCAGACACAAAAGCTGTTAGACCACTTTGAGATTCGTAAGCCGTTGTGGAGTTATCACGAGCACAACGAATCAGCTCGTGCAGACCAGATCATCCATGCGTTGGAAGGCGGCGAGTCAATTGCGCTGGTCAGCGATGCGGGCACTCCTCTTATCTCAGATCCCGGATACCGAGTCGTCACCTCTGCCATACAAAAAGGTATACAAGTCGTTCCACTGCCGGGAGCCTCGGCTGTTCTTACGGCGCTATCGGCTTCCGGCCTCGCCACCGATGAGTTTCGATTTATTGGATTTCTGCCTGCTAAAAGCGGAGCGCGTCGAAAAGCAATCGAAGGCCTCGCTTATGAAAGGGGAACTGTGATTGCCTACGAAAGTCCACACCGCATCCTAGAGTGTCTCTCCGAATTAGCCGAAGTAATGCCCGATCGTCCCATCGTCGTTGCTCGCGAGCTCACAAAACTGCACGAAGAATTTCTCCGCGGAACAGCTTCGTCTATCCTTTCGCAACTGCAAAGTCGTCCAACTGTTAAAGGCGAAATCACCCTGCTGATCGGCAGGTCCGAATCAAAAGATATGATCGCTGACCCTCGGGAAGAAGTAGTTCGCCTGGAAAAAGAAGGTCTCAATCGAATGGAAGCAATTAAACTTGTCGCGAAGCGGATGGGTTTGCCAAAACGGGAGGTTTACCGCTTGTTCTCGGAGCCGGACAACAGCCTGCCGGACAAACGTCGTGGTTAGGACCGTAAGCGCCGATCGCTAATCGGGGTTCGTTTGGTAATACTCGTTCCTCGATCAGCTGCCTGATCGCCCTGACGAAAGCCGGATGGGTCCCGACCGTGCCTGCACGAACCAGTTTCAGACCTATCTCTCTGGCCAGATCCGCTGCTTCGCTATCCAAGTCGTATAACACTTCCATGTGGTCCGAAACGAACCCTAACGGCGCCACCAGAACGTTGCGCACTCCTTGACTGTCAAGCAAGCGCAGATGGTCAAGAATATCCGGGCCAAGCCAAGGCTGAGTAGGCGGTCCACTACGGCTTTGAAAAACCAGCTCCCAGTTGCTTAGCCCAGTCGCCTCAGCCACCAGCCGCGCTGTCTCTCTCAGTTGCTTCTCGTAATCGCTGGTTTCAGCCATCGAACACGGAATGCTGTGTGCTGTCACAACAAAGTGAACAGAGCCAATCTGATCCGCAGAAAACTGCCCGAGAGCTTCCCTTACCCGGTCGATGGAGGCTTCGATAAAGCCTGGATGGTTGTAGAAGACTCGAAGCTTATCAACCGCAGGAGCGCCTTCCGCTTGCGCTGCCGCGATATTCTCCCGGTATTGGCGGCAACCCGAATAAGAACTGTAAGCCGACGTCATCAGCGCCAGAGCATGCTTAATTCCGTCTTCGCGCATCTCACGAAGCGTATCCGCCAGCATCGGGCGCCAGTTTCGATTTCCCCAATAGATAGGCAAATGCGGACCATGCGCGTCCAGCTCTTTTCGCAGCGCCGTGACGAGGGACCGGCACTGCTCATTGATCGGACTCTTTCCTCCGAAATGATAATAATGTTCAGCCACTTCCAGCAGCCGTTCACGAGGGATATTTCGCCCCCGTGTGACATTTTCCAAAAACGGCATCACGTCGTCCGGGCCCTCAGGTCCGCCGAAAGAAACAATCAACAAGGCATCGTACACGCTACTGTTTGATGCCCGCCACTTTGTGCAGCGTCAGCATGTTAGTTGAGCCGCGAAGCCCGACAGGCTGCCCAGCCACAAACACAATATTGTCTCCCGCTCGAACCCGCCCCATCTCGAGTAACACCCGCTCCATGTCGTGCAGCATCTCATCAGTCGATTGGCTGGGCGGCATTACAATCGCGTGAACGCCATAGACGATGGATAGCTGACGGGCTACCGCTTCACTCAACGTGAACGCGTACACCGGAACCGGTGGTCTATACCTGGCAAGCAGCCGCGCGGAAGCGCCGGTACTCGTCCCCACAGCAAGCGCGACCACTCCGGCTGAGCGCGCCGCTTGATACGCCACATTCGCGATGATTTCGGGAATGGACAGATCGCCCTTGGTCTCCACCTTTGGAAAAACTTTGTTCATCGAGCTTTCCGTTTCAGCAGCAATCCGCGCCATCACCTTAACCGCTTCTACCGGATACTTCCCCGCCGATGTTTCCGCCGACAGCATCACCGCGCTCGTTCCGTCATAGATCGCATTCGCCACATCACTGACTTCGGCGCGGGTCGGAAGGGGATTGGCAATCATCGACTCAAGCATCTGCGTGGCAGTAATCACAAACTTGCCGCGCTTCCTCGCTCGCTCGATCATCGACTTCTGAATCGCCGGCACCTTCTCGGGCGCCATTTCCACACCCAGATCCCCGCGCGCTACCATCACGCCCTCGCATTCATCGAGAATGGCATCCAGGTTCTCCCAGGCCTCCGGCTTTTCGATCTTGGCGATAATCGGCTGCTTCGCATCTTTCTCTTCTAATAAATGTCGCAACCGAAGTACGTCTCGTGCGCTCCGGATAAACGACAGCGCAAAGAAGTCGACGTCCTGCTCAATCCCGAAGTGCGCATCGGAAATGTCTTTCTTTGACAGTGATGGCGTGCTGATCACGACCCCGGGAAGGTTAATGCCTTTGCGATCGCTGATCTGGCCGCCGTTCATCACTGTGCAACGAACCGAAATCCCATCAGTCGCAATGACGCGCAGCTGCACAGACCCATCGGCCAGCAGAACAGGATCCCCCGGTTTTACATCCAGAGCCAGATCGGGATAATTGGTCGAGGCAAGTTCGGCCGTGCCTTCCACAGCTTGCGTCGTGATGGTGAAGTCTGCGCCTTCCCGCAGCATTTGCGGCCCGTCTTTGAAAGTCCCCAGGCGAATCTTCGGCCCTTGCAAATCCAGCAGTATGCTTGCGTTCGACTTGTACTCTGCCGAAAGCTCGCGGACCTCCTTGATGCGCCGCGCAAGGTCTGCCTGGGAGCCGTGCGACGCGTTCAGCCGGAATACGTCTACTCTCGCCTCAAAGAGCTTGCGTAAAACATCAGGCGAGTCCGTAGACGGGCCAAGAGTCGCCACGATTTTTGTAGCGCGTATAGATGACATCACACCGATAAGTACGCTACGAAAGCGGGAACTTTGCCGCCGAGCGGTTCATTCTCCAAACCTTATTATGCCTGTCATCCATCGCCGGGAAAACGCCTCCTTATCGGGACCGTTGTCTCTGGCATAATGTTAGTCGCTCTGGTAAGTTTCTCTCGCAACGGCGGATGACGTTACTTTCACCGTCTCGCCACAACCGGCTCAACGAGGCGGTTGGGCTTTTATTGTTTCTCGTAGGCTTGGCTGCATCGCTGAGCCTTCTCTCCTACTCGTCGGCTGACTTGTCCTGGAACACTGCGACGGGGACCACTCATACTCGCAACCTGCTGGGATTGGCCGGGGCTCGCTGGTCAGACTTGTTCCTCCAGATATTTGGCATCAGCGTGTTCTTGCTTCCCTTGCACATCTGGGCTCTCGGATGGAAGTGGGTCCGCTCTTCACCCATCGAAAGCCCCTGGGCTCGCGTCTTCGGAAGCGCTGCTCTGTGGTTCTGTATCTCAACGGCGTGCGGACTGATCCCCCGGCCCTGGCTGATCAGCAAATCCGTTCATCCGGGCGGAGTCGTCGGGATGATCCTCGCCGATTTCCTCATGGCTCGTTTCGAGTTTGCCGGGGCAGCCATCATCACCGTCGGGGCTGCTATCGTTGCTCTCTACTTCGCCTCCACTTTTGAAATGTCGACTCTCACGCGACTCCTTCGCGGCCCCATTGCACGCTGGCGAGCCTTCCTTGCCAGATGGAAAGCGTCGCGTCAGGCCAGCCGTGAATCGGCCATTGAGCGCGCCAGGGCCAAAGCCGAAAAGCGAACGGCCCGCCGTGATCTCCGAGCGTCAGAGTCGGCCGGTGAGTCTGAGTCAGCGAGGCCTACCCGTCGAAGTCAACCTGCAGAAAACAACGAAACGTCTGTTCCCTCGCCGGCTTACCTCCAAAGAGAGGTGGAACTCTCCGGGGAGGAGATCCTTGAACAAGATCCCCCAGAGCCCGAGGAGATACCCATCCATGCTCTGGAGGATCAGACTCCTCCTCCGGCGCGCACACTCGTTTCTGTCGAAGACGACGAGCCACCGTTTGATCTCGCAGAGCCGCTCGCACCGCAGCACTCCCCCGCTAAGCGAAAGCGGCTCTATAAGCTGCCCCCCAGTGAACTTCTCAACGAAGTTCCTGTTGGAAATGGTTACGACACCCAGGAATTGAAAGAAGTCGCCAGCGGGATTAAGTCGAAGCTCGAAGAATTCAACGTACGCGGATCGGTCGTTCAGATCAACCCCGGCCCGGTTGTTACCACTTATGAGTTCAAACCCGAGGCCGGCGTAAAGTACAGCCGCATTACTACCCTGAACGAGGATCTGTGCCTCGGCTTGCAAGCTGAATCAGTGCTGATTGAGCGATTGCCCGGCAAGCCCACCGTCGGCATCGAGGTTCCCAATAGCCGCCGTGAGGTGATCAGCCTGCGCGCCATCCTGGAATCAGGCGAGTTCCGCGACTCTCCTTCGAAGATGACGATCGCTCTCGGCAAGGACATCAATGGGCGCATCAAAGTTGCGTCTCTGGAAACCATGCCCCACTTGCTGATTGCGGGCTCGACCGGTTCAGGCAAGAGTGTCATGTTGAATGCCATGATCATGTCGTTCCTGTACAAAGCAACACCCGACGAGGTCCGCATGATCATGGTCGATCCCAAACGCGTCGAGCTAGGAATGTACGAAGGTATTCCCCACCTGCTGACGCCCGTAATCACCGAACCGAAGAAGGCGACCAATGCGCTCCGCAATGCTGTGCTGGAAATGGAGCGCCGTCTTAAGCTTCTTGCTTCACAGGGCGTGCGAAATATCGATCAATATAACCGCAAGATGGCTCTGTTACGCCAGGAATCCCGCACTCTGTTCGAGGAATCGGAGGTCGACGAAGATCTCGAACCGCTGCCCTATGTGCTGATCCTGATCGACGAGCTCGCTGACCTGATGATGTTGGAACGGGCCAATGTAGAGGAGTGCATCACCCGTCTGGCCCAGATGGCGCGCGCCGTCGGCATGCATCTTGTATTGGCCACTCAGCGGCCCAGCGTCGACGTGATCACTGGACTGATCAAAGCAAACTTTCCCTCCCGGATCAGTTTTCGAGTTGCAACCCGGGTCGATTCCCGGACTGTGCTCGATTCCATGGGCGCCGAGCATCTCCTTGGCAAGGGCGATATGCTCTATCTGCCCCCGGGCTCCTCACGCCTGACTCGCGTCCATGGCGCCTTCGTAACAGAAACCGAAACCATGCGGGTGGTCGACTTCTGGAAGGCACAGGCAACGCCCGAGTACGACGAAAGCTTTCTCCTCACTCCTCCTTCGGAGGAAGCCGATGACGAAGGAGAGACCTTCGACGGAGAACAGGATCCGATGTATCAGGATGCTGTTCGAGTGGTGGTCGAAATGGGCAAAGCCTCCACATCCACTCTTCAGCGGCGTCTCCGTTTAGGCTACGGTCGTGCCGCAAGGATTCTCGACGTGATGCAGCGGGACGGCATCATCGGCCCGCCCGATGGCAGCAAGCCACGCGAGGTTCTGAAGCGCCCGGACTGGCTCCGCGAGATCGAAGGACAGCTTCGATAGTCAATGGCCGGTAAACGAATCGTTGTTGCCATTGACGGTCCGGCAGGAGCTGGCAAGAGCACTCTCGCTCGCCGAGTCGCCGAAAAGCTCGGGTACGTTTACATCAACACCGGCGCCATGTATCGTGCCGTGGCCCTCTGGGCGCTTCGCCTGAACATCGACTTGACGGATATGCACAAACTCGAGCAACTCGCCGCCGCAGCAAAGATTGAGCTGCAGGAAGGCGGAACTCGGGTGCTCCTGAACGGCGAGGATGTGACCGGCGCAATCAGCGACCCGCTGGTTTCTGAAGCAGCCTCGAGAGTGTCCGCCGTTGCTGGCGTACGACGGGCGTTGCTCGTTATACAACGCGGTGTGGCTGAACAAAACAGCGTCGTGATGGAAGGGCGTGATATCGGTTCGGTCGTCTTTCCTGAAGCTCAGATTAAAATCTTCCTCGATGCCGATCCCGGTGAGCGGGCGCGGCGTCGGACTCTCGAACTTCAAACTTCCGGCCAGGCAGCCGACTTGGCCACCGTGGAGAGCGACATCGTTGAGCGCGATAGCAGGGATCGAACGCGCGCAGAAGCCCCGCTCGTGCAAGCGCCTGATGCTGAGCTTGTAGACACCACCGGACTCTCGCTCGAGCAGGTTGAACAAACTGTGTTGAAGGTCATCCGGGCGCGAATTTCCAATGGAAAAGAGGCTACGCGCTGACCCATCGCCGGCTTCACCCGCGCTCGGATAAACAGGTGTACGATCGAGTAAGGCTCTAACTACATTCCATGTATTCGGGTTCACGAGCACCGTTTCCCGTCTCCCTCTGTGAAGCGCTCGTCCGGGCGGCTGCACGGATTGTTCCTGAAGCGAAGCGGGAGGTTTGGATCGAAGAGTGGCTTTCCGGAATTCGGCATCGCTGGCAATTCCTCTATCACTCCGGATTCTGGAACAAAAGCGAGGCATTTCGGCTTTTCGTCTATTGCCTGGGCGCACTGCCTAGTGCTCTCTGGCTGATGATCTGGCAGGACCCGATCCCAGGCAAAGTCAGAGGCTTTGCGTATTCCCCCTGGACCTGCCTCGCCCTTCTCGCTAGTCTGCTCTTCGTCTTGGCTCTCAGCACTGGCGGACTCCCTGCCACGCGCCAACTGCTCACTATCCCTTTTGTGTCCGGTTCAGACAACCTCCTGTACGTATGGCGGCATCCGGTAATAGGTGGCGGGGACAGAGGTTTTCCGGGCGAGGTCGTTTCAGCCTGGGCTGCTCATAGCCAACAACTGCAAAGCGTCGCGCCTTTTCAGATCAGTAAGGCCCGGGTTGACAGTCACTTCGCCCGGACCGCCCGTTCGCTGGTGATCGATACGGAACCGGGGTTATTTACCGTGCTCCAAGCCCAGGCCGCGCTGGGGCAACTTCCCAAACCCGGGGTAGAGTCGCCCGACGTGGTCGTACTGGATCACGCGGCCTGGGTGACACGTTTTCATTCGGACTCCAAAATAGTTGGCTCCTCCCTGGTGGTGGGAGGCCAGCCCAAACGAGTCGCCGCAGTTCTTTCTCCCTCGTTTCGCTTTGTCTCGCGGCAACCGTCCGTTTACGTTGTGCAAAGCCACATCACTGACCCACTCGTTCTAGTGATCGCCCGAGCTCGGCCGGGCGCTTCCAGCCGCCTCATCAACAAGGAGTTGATAAAAGTAGCTGAAAATTCCTGCTATTACTTCTATTTCGGCCAAATACGCATCCGCTCGCTTCGTACCTCCGTTCTAACGCCACTGGGATTCTTCGCCGTTGCCTTACTCGGGACAGCACTGCTAACGGTGCTCGTAACGCGAGTCAGATTAAGCAGCTTGCGTTCCGCCTGGCGCACCACTCGGCGTCAAGCTTCACTACGAAGAGTCGCCTTCTTTACTCTCAAAACTGCCCTGGGACTGCTGCTTGTTTTCACTGCCGGTCTTGAGTGGACCCGTTCGGAACAATCAATTCTGTTTGCGTCTAAAGATCCCGCGAATGGTCCCTTCTTAGTCTGGCTTTACATAGCAGGCGCTATGGCAGTTCTCTTCTGGGCCGTTGCCGATGGACGAACACGCTGCCGGCAGTGCCTCCGGCTACTCGGCTTCCCTGTGCGCATGGGATGCCCGGGCTGCTTCTTGCTAACTTGGTCTGGAACCGAATTCCTCTGTTCACAGGGTCACGGAGTTTTGCATGTTCCTCATCTGGCGCCGAGTTGGGACGAAGAGTCCGAACACTGGATTCCGCTCGACGATTCCTGGAAGGGTCTGTTTACCCGCTAACGGACAGCAGCTTTGACTTTCGGAACAATGTTGGCGGCAACGGGTGCTGAGTGCGCTGCATTAGGCCCGCTCACCGCTACCTTGTACCACCGGGGCTTGAAAAAACGGCTGTAACAAATTCGGCAGCGCCACGGCAGGAAGGCCACTCCGACCACAGACTCCAGCGGATTTTTGCGGCGAGATCTCGTCACTTCTGGCGATCCGCACTTCGGGCATCGCTCCACCCGAAAGGCGGACTTTATCCTCGTCATCCTCTCTAGAGTAGGGCACTTTCGTCCGAAATGCGAATCAGACCAAGGCTGAATTGCGGCCAATTGGGCGGTATACTGTCCCTGAAGACTCAGATTCACCTGCATGGTCCGCCCGCCGGTCGCCACAGGAAAGTTCTCACTAGGAGTTCCACCGCAATCTATGTTCGATCTGTTTCGTAGCCGGGAGAAAAGTGTGCGCGTCCTCTTGGGCGTACTGCTTGGCCTGGTTGCTCTTTCCATGCTGGCTTATCTGGTTCCGGGCGGCTTTGGGAACGCCGGAACCGCTACCGGTCAGGATGTCATCGCCTCGGTCGGCAGCGATAAGATCACCACCACTGACCTTCAACGCAGCATACAAGGCATAACTCGCGGCCAGTCGAATCTGCCCAAAGGCATTCTAGCTATGTATGTGCCCAGCTTGGTGAATCAGATGATTGAGTCCAAAGCGATGGCCTACAAAGCCAAGGAGATGGGATTCAGCATTTCCGACCAGCAACTGGGTGACTCGATTCAAACCGAATTGGCCCCAGCGTTTGGCGGAAAATTTGACCTGAATACATACCAGATGGCGCTCGCTCAGCAGGGAATGACCGTCGCCGATTTTGAAAAAGAGCGTCGCGACTCGATGCTGGCCTCCCGCCTGGAAGGTTTAGAAACTCAGTCGTTGATTGTCTCCGATGAAGATGCCCGGGCAGAATACGCCCGCAAGAATCTGAAGGTCGGGTTGCAGTACGTAGAGTTCCAGGCCAAAGACTTCACCGGAAAGGTGAACAAGGATCCCGCCGCAGAAAAGGTCTACTTTGAGAAGAACAGATCGCAGTTTCGAACTCCTGAGAAGCGGGACTTTGCCCTGATCGTTGGGTCAGCGGCCGACTTCACCCAAACCGCCCAAATCTCCGACACCCAGCTCCGTCCAGAGTACACACAAAACCTTGATAACTATCGTCAGCCCGAGCGCGTTCAGGTGCGCCATATCTTGATTAAGACTCAGGGCAAACCCAAGGAGGATGCTCCCAAGCTAAAAGCCAAAGCAGACGATCTCCTGAAACAGATTCAACAGGGCGGTAATTTCGCGGATCTGGCGAAGAAGAATTCCGAAGATCCCGGTTCGGCTGTAAAAGGCGGGGAACTCGGTTTTATCGTCCGCGGACAAACGGTGCCAAATTTTGAGAAAGCCGCCTTTTCCCTAAAGCCAAATGAGCTAAGCAATGTCATCGAAACCGAGTATGGATATCACATCCTGCAGGTCGAAAATAAGCAGGAGGCTCATACCCAGTCTTTCGAAGAAGTACGGCCGCAGCTGCTGGCAGAAGCGCAGAAAAGCGCGTCAGCAGAGAACCTGCGCAAAGCTGTCGACGCCGCGCATGCGGAAATTGTACGATCTCCTGCCCAGGCTGACGCGATCGCGGCCAAGTATCACCTGACAGTTTCCAAGGAGAATAGCTTCACAACCGGTGGCGCGCTCCCCGGAATTAATAGTGCGCCGGAGTTAACGAACGCCATCTTTGCAGCCGCCAAGGGTACTGCGACAGACGTCGTCGCTGTTGACAAGGAGGGCAAGAGCGCGTTTGCTGTGATCAACAACGTCACGCCGGCCCGGAATGCCGAGTACGCCGAAGTGCAAGCTGATGTGTTGGCGCGCTACACCACGGCCGAGTCCGAACGGCTGTCTCAAGAGGCTGCGAAAGCAGCCGCCGACCGCGCGCGCAAGGGCGAAAGCTTGGAATCCATTGCCAAGGCATACAGTCTGCCAGTGAAGACTGCGGCGCCCTTTACCATCGACGGAGCCGCTGAGGGAATCGGCTCAGGCGCAACCCTCGCTGCTGCGTTTCCGGCAAAAGTAGGCGACATAGTCGGACCCATAGCGGCCCAGAACGGGCAGTTCGTTTGCAAAGTGGCCGAAAAAACTCCGGCTGATATGGCGCAGTTTGCCAAAAACAAGGACGGCATTGTTCAAGGTCTGGTTCAGCAGAAACAGACCGTTCAGGCACCCTTGTTCCGGGATAGTATTGTCGCTGAGCTGAAACGCCGCGGCAAAATCAAGATCAATCAAAACACCCTGAACCGTGTCATTAGCGCTTACCAGGCGTAAGGTCATCGTTGCTTTCACAACTGTTCGAACTCCTGCGCAGTCTCACCGATCCGGCCAAACTGATTGCTCTTCTGTCTACTACCTTTACAGGCTGGGCCGGATACTTGGTCCTTTTCCTGATTGTGTTCGCCGAAAGCGGCTTGTTGATCGGGTTCTTCCTGCCTGGCGACTCGCTTCTATTTACCGTGGGCATTGTGGCCGGGGCCGGTAAGATTCAGATCGGAACGATTATCGGTCTGCTGGCATTCGCTTCCATGTTGGGAGATGGCTTGGGCTTTCTTTTGGGTAGTACGTTGGGCTACAAATTATTTAGCAATCCCCATTCGAAGATCTTTCGCCGGGAATACCTGGAGCGTACTCGTCACTTCTATGAGCGGCATGGCGGCAAAACCATCATTTACGCAAAGTTTGTCCCGATCATTCGAACGTTCGCAGCTTTTATAGCTGGCGTCGGCAAAATGCGCTACTCCCGGTTCCTGGCCTTCAACGTCTTCGGGGCAGTAGGGTGGGTGTCATTCATGGTGACTCTCGGCTTCTTACTGGGGAAGAACGCTCTTATTCAGAGAAACTTCGAAAAAGTCGTGCTCCTGATCGTTGTCGTCTCCCTGATTCCGATAGCGCTCCAGGTCCTGAAGGGCCGCAAGTCTCAGCCAGCTTCTGTTACTCGCTAGCGGGCTCTGGTCGCAATCAGAATAACCGTAGCTGTCCTGCTGCGGATGGCGCGAGCGAAGGCAGTTCTTCAACGGCCAGATCGCGCGCCTCCATCCCCAGTTCCTGCCGCAGCGACTGAACCGTACAGGCGATCCGTTCCGGATAGGCGCCCCGCAGATAAGCTCCGGATTCGTAGCTCTTTCGATATCGAGCGAGGTGCTGAGGAAACTGCTCGGCGAGGAACGGCAGAAAGACTCTGGCGGATGAGGGCTTGAGAAACAGGACGCCCGCTCCAAAATAGGTAGCGCCGGCTTCCTTAGCAGCCACTGCGACTGCCTCCAGGCTTTGCCGCCCGTCTGTGATTAGCGGCAAAACTGGGCTGGCAATGACACCTACAGAAATCCCTGCTTCGGCCAGTTGCCGCACCGCTCTCATTCGCCGGTCAGGCCGCGGAGCAAAGGGCTCAGTCAATCGGGCGAGTTCCGCATCCATCGTAGTAACCGTAAGCGTCACCCGCACATCGTTTCCCATCGAGAGTCGCTGGAGAAGGTCGATGTCGCGGCTCACCAGATCAGATTTCGTAGTTACAAATATCGAGAGTCCGCTTCGATCAATTAATGCGTCAAGTGCCCGGCGCGTGCGGCCAAAAGCTCGTTCAGCCGGCTGATACGGATCGGTAGCTGTGCCAATCCCAATGATGTGACCCCGCTTAACAGCTTTCAGTTCCTGCCGAAACCCGCTCTCATCCCAATCCTTCGCGAAGATCTCCGTTTCGAAAGCCTCCGCATCGTGCAGCTCCAGAAACTCGTGAGTGTAGCGGGCATAGCAGTATCTGCAGCCGTATTCACAACCCCTGTATGGATTGATAGACCAATGAAACGGGACCCGGCGCGAGTGACACCGATTGAGCCAGTTCCGGGTAGGCAGCGTGCGATATTCAACCCGGCGCTTTGTGGCGAGCGTCGATCCTTCCGCGGCCAGCCGGGCGATACCGGAGAGCTTGACCAGTTGCTCCATTGGTGGCGCAGGCCTCCAGGGAACTATCTTCTCCTTTTATTCGCCCAAAGTCAACGGGCAGTCAAGGCCCCGGTTTGTATCACGATGCCAGCAACGAAATAACGCCTTTTTGGCGCAAACCGTTCAGAGCCAGACCATGCCGTCCCCGAACTCCCGTTTTTTCGAAGATGTGCTTCAAATGGATCTTCACAGTCCCCGGCCGGATGCCCAATTCCTGGGCGATCTCGCGGTTCTTGAAGCCTTGCTCGACCAGTTCCATCACCTGATGCTCACGCGGTGTAAGATCGGTTCGCGACTGATTTTCCGCATTGGCGCCTTCCCGGAATACCGAGTCTTGCATCCAGCTACGGCCTTGCGCCACAGCGCGCAAACACGAGAGAACGGTGGCCGTGTCGGCCGACTTGCGCGCGATTCCCCTGGCGCCAGCCTGCAGGAAACGCAATGCTTCCGCTTCGGTAATCGACATGCCCCAAACGATCACAGCCGGTACAGTTGAACGTGTTGTCCCGTGCTCGGCAGGCAATTGGCCGAGCGCGTCCAGTACGGTTTTGGTGCCAAGGCCTTTGTCGATAACCAGGACATCGGTTTTCTCAGCCGAAGGGCTCAACATCCATTCGGCCGGGGATGCGTGTGACGAACCGAAAGCAAGGTCGTCCGTACCGTCAAGAAGATGAATTAGTCCTTTGACTGTGAGCGGCTGGGTTTCGCAAATTGAGATAACCTTCTTGTTTTTCCCTGAATACAATTCCATATCTGCCTACTCTCCTTATCGGAACGGGTTACCGTAAACTTGAGTGGACATTCAGTAATTTAGTTCTCTCTACCCAGGGTTCATGACACAAACTTTAGCTACTTGACGCGTCCTCTCTGGCCTGATCGGCGAAGCTCCCCGGAATCAGAAGCAAACAGGCTTCTAGGCTGAAACAAAGTGCAATGGCCCAATGGAGATTCAGTAGGCCGCCCATCGCTAAACCCATGGCGACTGAAGCGAAGAAGGTGGCCAATAGAAAGTTGATTGTGATAATTCGTTTCGCACGTCTCGCAAACGAGAGCACGTCGACAAAACCAAGGAGATTGTCTCCTACGCAAACAACGTCAGCAAACCGACCCTCTAACCCGATCGTCTGGGCGATCACCACGCCCACATCAGCTTCAACCAGGGCTGAAACCTCGCTCTGTGGACCGCCAAACATCACAACCTTCCTCGCCTGGCGTCGCAAAGCTCCGATCTTACAGCGTTTGTCTTCCGGAAATAATTCAGCTTCGACGCGCTTGACGCCAATCATATCTCCCATCGCTTGCCCGATTGGCTGCAAGTCGCCGGTGAATAAGATCGTGTCGAACTTCATCTTGTGGAGCAGGCTGACAGCGCGCCTTACCTGAAGAGAGAAGTTGTCGCTTGAACGCTGCGACGATTTCTCAATGCCGAAAGGGAGGACGAGAGTTTCATCCAGCACGGCGACATCTGCGTGTGCGAGTTCTTCCACGCAAGCATTCGCTTTTATCAGAATTCCGCGCTGCGAAGCCTGCACCATGACACCGAGAATCGACAGGAACATACCGGTCGTAATACTGCAAGAACCCGCTACGACAAGCACCGAAATGGCCGCTCCTGGATCGCTGTTTGTGTAGTAGGCAAAGAAAGCGGCAGCGAGAGAAACATACACAAAAAACCCTAAGAACCAATCTGCTGTTTTCTCCATCAAGGCCCGAACCGGTAGGGCTCTCCTGACCGGGGCGTCGCCGAACAGGTGTGGTGAATCGGAAAAGCGGCTTATCGCTCGCAATCCCCGCGCGATTGAGTTCTCCTCGATTGTTTTGGTAATTAGGGCGAACAGCACGATCGTCAGAGCAGTAGGCCACTCCCGGACCCAAAGCGCGATCGTCACGGCCAGCATCAAGGAGAACTCCGTCGCAAGATGCCCTTGCAAAAGCCCTAAGAACGCCTTCTTAAAGATCGGATAGCCTCCGATGCACGTTGCGACTGGCCCCAGAACGTTTACTGACAGGTCCAGTCGGTCTGGTCTCAGCCAGCCCGGTCTTAGCCAGCAAAGAAGCGCAGCAGCCGCCACGGTGGTGATGCGAGCGTATTCTAGCCCTGAAACACCGGACGAGGCGCCCCTCTCCTTTTCGTAAGCTGACCAGTCCTCTTTTGCTGTGAAGATGGAACGCTCTGTTCCACGAAGGAACGCTGCAAAATTCTTTCTTTCGCTTACCATTCAGCTCAACCCCAAGTTGTTCGCGCGAGCCGCAATTGCAGCCATCCTAGTACTCGCCTGGCTCACTTGTAAAGCCAGTTGTCTCTCGTAAGTAGCGTATTTGTTGGTGTTTTACCTGATCACGGCCCGCCTGCCGCGCAATCAAGTCCGTTGAACCGCTCGAACTGCCCGAACGTCGGTGGACAAAATTTTAGACCGTCATCTCCTTTTTCCTGGCTATCTCTGCGGGATTCGAGCCAGCGATCGCCCCGGATCTGTTCTGAAGTATGTTGGGTTCGCAGACCGAAATGATTGAAGGCCTGAGTTTCGAAGACCCGGTGTTCGTCATCGTTACGCAAGGCCTGAGTGCGCTTTACTGCAGCGATCGCCATAAAAAAAGCTGGCGTCACCAATGGATCGCTCTTCGCCGGCGAGTCATGTGGCACCTGGCGGAATCGCGACCGGTTTCAACAACGCAGCGATCCGGAGCAATCCGCAGGCGCAGCAGTGGATCATTGCACAGACGCCTGTGGGACGCCTGGGTGAAGCCCACGACATCGGCGGTCTGGTTGCCCTTCTATGCAGCGATGATGCGCGATGGCTTACAGGTCAGCGTCTCGAGGCCACGGGCGGATTCAACCTGTGAAGAGTCTAGGTCCACTACCTCACCCCGGATTTAATAGTGACGAGATATGTTGAGTTGTTGGGGCTTCTAGA
>CAXTMN010000102.1:0-17590 GCA_964245395.1 uncultured Bryobacteraceae bacterium | reverse complement strand
CTCGAAGACTGTCTCAGAATTGATGGGCGATGGTTGTCGCTGCTCCAAATGCGGGAGCTCGAACTTTCGTAAGGAAACCGACATCCTCGACGTTTGGTTCGATTCTGGTTCAAGTCATCTGGCCGTTCTGACCGAAAGTAATCATGTTTCGTGGCCTGCTGACCTTTATATCGAGGGCGGCGATCAGTACCGCGGCTGGTTTCACAGTTCGCTGTTGATCGGAGTCGGTTTAAAGGGAGCTGCTCCTTACAGGGAGTGCGCAACCCATGGTTGGACCCTCGATGCCGATGGGCATGCCATGTCAAAGTCGCGTGGCAGCATGGGTCCCGAAGACATCCTGAAGAAGTATGGCGCCGACATCCTGCGCCTATGGGCAGCTTCGGTCGATTTCACAGAAGATGTACGCCTGTCTGATCTCATTCTCGACCGCCTGGCCGACGCGTATCGGAAAATCCGAAATACATTCCGTTACATGCTGGGAAATCTCGACGATTTCAGTCCGGAGCGGGACAGTGTTCCAAGCCAAGAGTTGTCGCCCATCGACGTCTGGATTTTGTTGCGAGCCGAAGACCTGGTTCGTCGATGCCTGGGGTGGTATCAGGAGTACGCATTTAGCAAGGTCTACCGCGCTGTGTACGATTTCGCCACCAGCGATCTCAGCAATTTGTACTTCGATGTCCTAAAAGATCGTTTGTACACAACAGCAAGAACATCCGCAGCACGTCGCAGCGGACAAACTGCTCTATATCGCTTGAACAATGCCCTCGTGCGCTTGCTTGCTCCGATTCTTTCTTTTACCTGCGATGAAGTGTGGCAGCATATACGGATCGATAGTGGCGAGAGTGGGAGCGTTCACACTCAACTCTTCCCCGAACCAAGCGATCTCAGTGACGGTATCCCCGACGGGAGCCGAAGTCTTGTCGAACAGTGGCAGCAGTTGCTTCCAGTTCGCGAACAGGTCCTTAAAGCGCTCGATATTGCCCGCGAAGAGAAGGTCATCGGTGCGCCCCTGGAAGCGGCAGTGTTCCTGCGCGCTGGGAGTGCTCTTCAGCAAGTTCTTTCTCGGTTTGCATCCGAACTCGCCTGCCTTTTTATCGTGTCTTACGTCGAACTTGAAAGTGGTAGCGCTGAAAGCGACGGATTAGCCGTTCGGGTAGAGCGAGCGCGGGGCGATAAGTGCGAAAGATGCTGGAAGTACAAAAGCGACGTGGGTACTAATGCAGAGTTCGCTACGGTTTGCGTCGACTGTGCCGCCGTTCTACAGGAATTTACAAGCTAGAGTGCCAATCCAGCGAAGAGGAACCAACTCCCTGGGGCCCGTTGCTGTGTCGGCCGCGATTGTAATATTAGATCGCCTCTCCAAAGTAGCCATCCAGCAAACGACAACTAGTTTCGACAGCGTCTCAATCTTTCCTCATTGGCTTCGAATCGTACATACCGAGAATCCAGGCGCGGCGTTCGGCGTTTTGGCCGAAGGGAACCCCATGCTGCGGTCATTTATTCTGATCGGCGTCTCAAGTCTGGTTCTTTTATTCGTTGCCGCCGCACTTTGGGGAAGGCGCAGTTCATTTACCTCTCTGCTAAGCCGTCTTGGTCTCGCACTCATTCTGGGCGGTGCACTCGGGAATTTATATGATCGGATCTTACGCGGAACTGTGACTGACTTCATTGAGGTCTATCACAATGAATGGTCCTTTCCGGCGTTTAACGTAGCGGATAGTGCCATTTCGGTCGGCGCATTCCTCCTGGCTTTTGAATTGCTTCGCTCGCAGCAAATCAGCAAACCTCACCCAGGCATCGGAGAACACCCCGGAGTCTCAAGAAAGTAGTGCATGTTTCCTAAGTTGGTCAGTATTGGCAGTTTCTACATTCCGACTTACGGTGTCTTAGTCGCTCTCGGCTTTTTAGCTGGTCTCACGGTAACGTTACGGCTCGCTCGTAAGGTCGGACTCCCCGCAGAGAAGATTTCTAACATCGCCGTCTACTGCGCATTTGCGGGCATAGCGGGTGCGAAGCTCTTCATGTTCCTGTTCGATTTGGGCGATTACCTCAAAAACCCCGGACAAATTTTTACGCTCGAAACTCTGCAGGCCGCTGGAGTTTTTCATGGCGGATTCATCGTTGCACTTCTGTTTGCCGGACTCTACATACAGCGTCAGAGCCTCCCGGCCTTGGCAACGATGGATGCGTTTGCGCCTGGAATTGTACTCGGACACGCCATCGGTCGCCTGGGTTGCTTTGCTGCCGGTTGCTGTTGGGGGAAAGCAACTGATCTTCCTTGGGGTGTTCGCTTCCGATCACATTTCGCCTCTCCTGATCTTCCGCTCGATAAAAGCCTCCACCCTGTTCAGCTGTATGAATCGGCGGCGAATCTGATCATCTTCGCCATTCTTTATCATCGGTTTGGACGAAAACACCGTGATGGTCAGATAATCGGGCTTTATCTCATCCTTTATTCCTCGATTCGCTTTGTGATTGAGTTCCTTCGTGAACACGAACAAGCTCTTGTCGGCCCGTTTTCACTAACTCAGTGGATTGCACTCGGCTTACTTGCGCTCGGAATAGCGATTTCTACTGGTACGCGCAGTAATCTGATGCTCAGACAAAAGGGGCCGCAAAACGCCCGGGTCTGAAGCTGTAAACCTCTATCCGGACAGTACCGGCTCGTAGCGTTTGGCTAGAAATGCTCAGAAAACTAATGGTAGAGTAAAGAACCTAGCCGGGGAGTATAGCGGTGATTGCCTTCCTTTGCCCAGTCATTCTAAGACAAAAGGGTTGTATCCTTTTTGTGCTTCTAAACTGCTTCTTACTGTCGTCTGTTTACGCGGCCAAAGCAAGCTCTAGTAGAGCTCTTGATGAACAGGTAACCCGGATGGAAAATCGGGGCGATCTGGCCGATGCGCGGACACTGCTTGAACAGCAGTCCGCCAACTCTGGCGCTGGTTCCGAAGCGGCCGAGGCTCTTGCAAAGTTTCTCGACCGGCATGGCGATTCTCAAGCCAGGATGGCCTACCTCAAATGGGCCGAGCACGAAACGGACCCGGGCAAGCGGTTGATCGCCGTTCGGGAGGCTGTCCTCCTGGACTTTGTTAACGGGAAGGAAGCTGATCTTAGCAGCGATCTTGCAAAGTACCGAGCCAGCGGCGAAACCGACTTCACCGCTCCCGTGAAGCGGAATCGAGCAGCTTCCGCAACCATTAGCATTCCCGGGCCGCTCCGATCCTTTGCTCGAATGGCAGCGCTGTCCCCGGATCTGGATCCTGATGAACTCCTTCCGGCGCTCGCACGAAATGTCGTTACGAGCGGGTACGAAGCTTCGGGAAACGAAGCTCTTCAGCAAACCGAATATCTCCGGCTTGTGATTCGTTATGTAGGTCAGGCAAGAGAGTTGCAGTCCATGGCCGGGAACGCCCGCAGGATTGTAATTCCCACTTGCGATAGCGAAGAAACAGGCAACCTTCTTAAGGTTCTCGGCTATCGGATGCGCGGCGCATGCGGTGGCGACCTGGTGCTGGAGACCGTTAATCCTACACGCGCCTTCCTGACAGTCGACTCCGGCTTTCCCCTTTCCGAACTCGAAGTAGATCTCCGGGCCAACCATCGCTTTGAACTGCCTTACGCCCCGACCGCGGTTCCGGTCCTCTATAACGCTGATTATTGGTTGAAAGCGGCGGGTCGCGCCGGCCAACCGGACTTTCTCGACGCCTTCCTTTCCGAACCGTCTCTCTGCCGTCTGTACCTCGGTCTCTCTCATCTGGATCGTGAAACCGCAGAAACCTTGCGAAAGCAGGCGCCCGCGACGAAACTAAAGATCTATTCGCATGTGCTGGATTTCTACGGCAGCATGTTCCAGGTTCGCAACGGAGCGGCCGTTGTTCCTGGTTCGCCAAAAGCCTGGGCGACTATGGTCGGCGTGTCACCCAGCAATCCGGGACTCTTCTTTGAAAAATTGATGTCGACCGACGATGGATGGCTGGCGAGTTATTTTGATGCGCTGTCCAGACTCGACGGACCTACGGCGGCTTACCTCACCCAGTCCGATCGCATGCGCCGTTTCTACGATGCCCTACGCGGCAAGATTACCACTCCCGGCCCCGCCCGTCCTGTTTTTCGTTCCAGTACTGAGTTGATGCTCCTTACTACGTCGCTTCGTATCGACCCTAACGGGCAGCCGCATGTTCCCGGCGACCTCGAGATTTGGCGAAATCTCTTCATCAAGCATCCGCACGGTAAATATGATGGCAAGCTGACGCGCTCAGCTGCGACCTGGCGCAGCAGCGACGATCTTTTAGAAGCTCTGTTCGGTCTAAGCCGCAAGAGTGTCGAAAACGAACCTCTTAAAATCTTTCTTCTACTGAACGATGTTGATCGCGGCCGCTCTAAACCTCTCTCGTCTCAGCTGGCTGCCCGCCTTATTGCTGGCTTCCGTGTTTATGGAGCTCAGTATTCGCTTTTCGCAGACGCCCCAAACCTGAGTGAATCCGCTATTGCACACTATCTCGACTCCTGTGTCGATGCTCAAAGCATTCGCGATGCAGTTCTTAAAGCCGATGTAGTGGGTACGCTGCAATCAGTTGTTGGAATTTGGCGCATTCTCGTTCTACAAAATGCCATTGAAACTGACGCACAGAATTCCTCGTTTTTGAAGCTGGTCACTCCCTTTGCGCACCTCCGGCAGGAAACCGAGGTCTTTGAGGCAGGCCGCTCCGGGGTCGACACCCTGTTGCTTGCTGCAGGTGGCCACGCTGGTTCTGGCCGCCAGGAACAGCTCGTTGAGCTTCTTGTCGGAAAAATACACAGCTCCCCCCCGCGAGCTCCCTTTGCGCCGGCTGAGAATTTCTTGCGAGTTTTTGATGCACAGCGGCTGGCCTCTCTTGACACCCTGTTTGCTGTAGAGGATCGCACTGGTAAGGTAATCGCGGATCCGAAAACCTTAAAGGATTTAAAAGAAGATTTAAGCCGCATCAATGAAACGGATTCGACGCGCGGATCCTTATCCGCCGAAGAGAAGAATAGCTTCGCCACAGGATATTGGAGCGAGCGTCATATCGACTCGGAGCGCAAACTGACAGTAGACAAACTGCTGAAAGCATCCGATAAGAAAGACCCCAGGGAGTCTCTGGCGCCACTGCTCCGTGACTCGCTTGTCGGCATTCTCTATAGTTACTACGCGCCCGCTGGCGCGCAGCTGCTCATGACCAGTCCCATGTTTGTGCGTAGCCACGACTTCATCGGACCGGAAGGCTCACCCTCTACTTGGCACAATACCGAAGTCGTAGGAAGTGGGTGGCCCGCCAGTGGCGGGGGGCGACTGTCAGGCTCATTGATTTCGTTGCCATATGGAATTGCAGAGGCAGAACAAAACTTTCTTTCACCAAAGCGTGAGCAGGCCTTAATCTGGTCAGATCTTGCACCGCAGATGATCGCCGATGTTACTATCCCTCGCTGGCGAAACATCAAACCCGACCAGGTTCGCTGGGTAGCTCTTCATATCCGTCGCGGCCGCATGCTGCTGGCAACTGCTGCTCTCGACAGCAAAGTACAAGCGCAGATTCTTGAAGCGTATGGGCGTTTTTCTACTCCGGCCGGTGTGGAGTGGATCAGGGATCGGTTGGACGCAGCCGATTTCGCAAAAGCCGTTTCCGGGGTTCAGCCTTCGATCCTGTATGCCCTGGGAAGTGAGCCTTCTTTGCAATCGGTAGTGCCCGATGTTGCTTCGGAGGAGATCGCCGGACTAAGCTCTACGGGCGCTGCCGATTTGTCGCCCGACACGATAGCGCACACATTTGGCACACCCAAGCCGACGCTGACCCATTCTTATCAACCCGGCCTTCTTTATCTTCGAACGTTTCCCGCCCTGATGGGCTATTCCAGTCGAATTCTTGCGGAGACTTGGGAGTCGAATAACTTGTACTACGCTGCCTTGGCGGACGAAGCAGGTGTTCCTGCTGATCAGCTGGATGCCTATGTGCCGGAGTGGAACCGTTCGGTTATCGAAAACATCTTTGCGACTCACTTGGAAGACTGGCCGGCGATTCTTCGGTCGTTAAACACGACTGCCGAAGGAGTGCGGCTGCATAATGAGCGAGCGCTCGTTGGCTCTGCAGCAGTGGCTGGCGGCTCTGAAAACTAGAATGAACGTAGTGAGAACACCTTATCGCATTGCCGGAGCTGCGCTGCTGGCGGTCTTGGCTGTTGGCCTATTGGCACACGTGCAAGATCAGGACCCAACTACTTTTCATGTAAAAGTTGAATTGGTTGTGCTTGGCTTTACCGTGACGGATCAGAAAGGCAAGTACGTCAACGGGCTCAAGCCGAAAGATTTCAAAGTTTACGAAGACGAAATTCCGCAGAAGCTCTCCACCTTCTCAGAGGGCAACCACGCGCCGCTGCAAGTCTTAGAAAATGGCGACACAAGGCCCTTACGAACCGTCACGGCTGAGGCGAATGAAGGAAGCACTCCTGTCGACCCGCATGTCGTGGATCTACGCACGGAGGCAACGGGCACAAACGTCTTTGTTCTCTTCGACACCAGCAACTACATGTACCGCGGCTTTGTGTTTGCGTCTGATGCCATTGCTGACTTCATTCGCGGTCTCGATCGCGCTGACTCGGTGGCGGTTTACACTTACAGCCGGAATCTGAATCGCGCCGTGCTTCTGAACCGCGACCGCAGTCTTGCGATTGCCGGACTGCGGAAAGCGGTTGCGGGCGACGATTCCGCTCTCTACAACTGCCTGCTTCTTACTGTTCGCGATGCTGCCAAAGTAGCCGGTCGAAAAGTCGTCATTGTTTTTTCAAACGGACCCGACAACGCCAGCATGATTGCCCCAGACGATGTACGCGCTGTGGCTGAGGATGAAGGCATCCCCATCTATGTGATCTCGACCAACGAGGTCAACAAAGACCCGATGTCAAGCAACATCTTCAAGCGCATTTCGACCACAACGGGAGGAAAAACGTATTTTGCGAAGACCTGGCAAAAGCAGGTAGAGGCTTTCGAAGCAATTCGCGAAGACTTAGGCAATAGCTACACCGTCACGTACTATCCGCAACCGAATCCGAACGAGGGCTTTCGCAAAATCCGTATCGATTTGACCGCCGAAGCTGCCAGAAAATTCAAAGTACGGGCACGTCCCGGCTATCGGCCGCAGCGCGGCATATGAGCCGACTTACCATTAAGCATGTTTTAGTTGAAGCAACAGCTTGCGGCTCCGCGCTTTCATTGCCGGCGTCCCGTTCTGACTAGAGTCGCGCAGAACTAGCAGCACTTCAGATCGAATCCTTGGGTCGTTTTGCGCTAAATCTGCTAACCCCTGAAGTGCAAAGGTTCTTACGATTGAGCTTCGATCTTGAAGGTAGCCCTTCAACAAAGATTCCGTGATATGCCGCTCTTCGGCATCGAGGGTAAGCCGGGGAACCATCACCGCCAGATGCCAGCGAAGTTCCTGTTCCGTGGTCTCAGCCATCAATGCCAGCAAGTCACTCTTATAGGACTGAAGAAGGTCACGATTCTTGCGGGTCACCTTCTCGGTTGCATCCGCAGCGCGCATACGGACGAGCGGATCGTCCGACCACAGACATTCAATGAGCCTGGGGAATAATCCGCGGTCCTGAGACACCATAGCAGCTACTTGGTCCGACCGGCCGGTGCTGCGCCGATCTCCTCCTTGCAGTAGAACGAGTATTTCTTTCTGGGCCATCCCCCTACTTCCCTGCAGTCCCTTCTTGCTGCTGGGATGCCTTCGACACCGTGCCTTTCGCCTTCGCTATCGGCAGCAAAGTCGGGTAGAACTGCACAAACGTCGTGTCTACGGCCGCATGCTCTGCATGACAGGAGTAGCACCCGGCAGATGGTGAAATCATCTTGGCGCTCTTCCCCTTATCGAAACCAAAGAAGGCCCACTTTGAGGTAAATCGCGCATCATCCTTCACATGCACCTCGAGTCCCATTACATCAGTACCTTGGTAGTTACCGCTTTGATTGATGGAGCCTTTGCCCTCCGCACCGCGATTTTCGAGGACGAGCACTGTCCGATCTGGCCACGTGCCCGTCTCGACAAACACCTTGTAAGCCTCAGGATTAACGAACACGTTATCGAACATATGCTGGCTGCCAGCCTGTGCACCGGGGTTATAGCTCATATCAAAACCTGAACTTAGGTAAACCCATTCCCGGTAATGCTCCGGAAGCATAAGCTGACCAGTGCTTGTATACTCCGGACCGGTGACCAGCCGCCTCTCGCTCCCGCGAGATCCAACGGTTACAAAAAGAGCCGCTATGCCGGCCAGGAAGCTGGTCGTTTTGAGAAGCATAAGGCCAGTATTGCGCCGAACTCTTTTAGATAGCTACCGCAGCCAGCGCTGAAACATCACCGCACAATGTTTCTCCCGAAGTGAAACGTGGGGCCGATAGACAATCGCACAGTATTGCGGGAGTTCTTCAAAATGTCCGAAAAAAGTTCGTTGTGCACGAAGTCGGCCTGCATACGGATGCTGGCGTAGCGGACGAAATTGAGTTCAACTCCTCCTCCGAAACCGTAAAATGCTTCCCAATCCGTTTTTGCGCCCGATGGTGCAAGTTGCTTCACAATGCCGGTAGTTACAGGGTCTGATGGATGCGGCGTGGCCGACTCATAGATAGCCCCGATCGAAGGTCGCAAGAACAGCGTGACTTTCCGGAAATGACGATACTCGAATTGCGGGCCGGCGGCAAAAGTTTGAGTCGTAGATCCTGTTGTAACAGCAACCTGGTAACCCGGAGGAAGGAATCCCGCTGCTTCGAGACCCGCCAACTCGCCAGTGATCTGATTCTGCAGAGCGGGTTTCAGAAGGTTCGTTGTCAACGTAAGATTGCCCTGAACAACCGCATAATCAAAGCCGATTGCAAGCCACATGCTCGGGTTAATGCCCGCTTGCAGATGATAGCCGCGCTCCTGCAGTTTGGCGCTCGGGCTATCGAACCACGTGAAGCCGTTGTAGAGATCAAAAAAACCGACGTAATCCTGCTGAGCCCAGGCACGTCGCGGGCTGAAAACCAAAAGCAGGAAGGCAAGGTAAGTAAAAGACCTGATCATAGTGGTTGCGCGAACTTTCTTCCGTGTGCCAGACGAACATATCACTCTTCGGCATGCTCTGTGGAACTTCTTTACTTGACACGCATCTTGCACAGAGCGAAGGTGAAGTCTACGCCCAACCAGCCCAACGGAGAAAGCACGCAGATGTACCTGAGCACGGCTCGCTTTGCTATAGCCACCACACTCCTGTTTAACTTTGCCGCTGCTAGCCAAACGGCTAGCGCTCTCTCTCCTATTGCATCCTCGTCTGCAACGCCGCAGACGCATGGGTGGTCAACTGCGGAGGGGACAACAGTCCTGGTGCATTTTCGCTTCGGTACTGGCGATACTCTGCCGCGGCTTAAGTTGCACTATTTGACACTCGGCACGGCGCACCGCAACGCCGAGGGCCGTGTCGATAACGCCGTACTCCTGTTGCACGGCACCGGTGGCGATGCGCACTCGCTAATGAACCCCGTGTTCTCGAACGTGTTGTTCGGCCCCGGATCGCCGCTCGACATCCAGAAGTACTTCTTGATCCTGCCGGACGACATTGGACACGGTGAGAGTTCCAAGCCCTCAGACGGATTACATGCCCGCTTCCCTGCTTACGATTACGACGACATGGTGCGAAGCCAGCGGATGATGCTCGATGACATGAAGGTTGACCATCTTCGTCTGATTCTCGGCACTTCTATGGGCTGTATGGAGGCGTTTGTCTGGGGCGAAACGTATCCTGGCTACGCCGACGCCCTGGCTCCCTTTGCCTGCTTGCCAGTACCCTTAGCAGGCCGCAACCGCATGATGCGGTACATGGCAATTCAGGCGATTAAGCAGGATCCTTCCTGGATGGGTGGCGAGTACAAAACCGAACCGGCGCAGGGCTTGCGGACAGCGGCCGAAATGCTGCTGATCATGGGGTCCAGCCCGCTTCAGATGCAGAAGCAGGCGCCCACTCGTGAGTTGGCGGAGAAGTTTGTGGATCAGTACCTGACACGTACGTCCTCTATGGACGCAAACAACCTGATCTTCTACATGGACGCAAGCCGGCACTACGACCCGAGCCCCCATCTGGATCGGATCACAGTGCCAGTTCTGTGGATCAACTCAGCCGACGATTACATCAATCCACCGGAGTTGGGCATTGCCGAAACGATGGTCCAACGTATGCCGAACGCGCGCTTCATCCTGCTGCCGATTACTGATGCCACCCGAGGCCACGGAACGCACACGCAAGCGGCGATCTGGAAGGACTATCTGCTTGAGCTTGTGCGGATATCGGAGCCTAAGCCCTAGCTGGATTGGGAGTCAGTGACGAAGTCACCTTTGTTGCCTGACCAAGTAGTGCATGCACATCGAGCGGCAGCGTGTACATGGTCAGCCCGCCGCTCTCGGTTGTTGGCCACGACTCCCTCGGGCGATCCCAGGACAGCTCCACGCCGTTCTCGTCGGGGTCACGCAGATAAAGCGCTTCACTCACTCCGTGATCACTCGCCCCGTCGAGTTGAATGCGAGCTTCGAGAATACGAACTAAGGCGTTTGCGAGCTGGGATCGCTGGGGATAGAGAATCGCTAAGTGATATAAGCCGGTACCACCTGGCGGAGGTGGTGACCCACCCGAGCTCTCCCAAGTATTGAGCCCAATGTGGTGATGGTAACCGCCGGCAGAGAGAAAAGCCGCTTGCGAGCCGAACCGCTGCATAAGCTCAAAACCAAGCACGCCACGATAGAAACCTAACGCCCTGTCCAGGTCTGCCACTTTCAGGTGCACGTGCCCGATGCGAACTCCAGGATCCAGGGCATAAGTCGTTGGTTCAGCCATACTTCTCTACTCTAGGAAAACTTTATTCGATGCCGACCAGTCGTCTTGCCTCGTTCTCGGTTGAATTGATGCAAAATACGACAATTGCAACAGGCCCGGTGATGTTTTTATCAGCCTGTTCTCTCGCCCGAACCTCGCCTGAAGGAATCAAGTGAGCAATCAGCCTAGACGTCAATCGAAAGCGATGTCCGTCATCCGCGTTTCCAGCGGCAATTTTTTGGAGATGTATGACTTCATGGTGTTCGGCTATTACGCCGCCGCGATTGGCCGGACGTTTTTCCCGAAGAGTAACGAATTCGCGTCTCTGATGCTTTCTCTCGCCACCTTCGGAGTCGGTTTTCTTATGCGTCCACTCGGCGCCATCATTCTCGGAGGTTACATCGACCGGAAGGGTCGGCGCGCTGGGCTGATTCTGACCCTAGCCCTTATGTCGGTCGGGACGTTGTCCATCGCGTGCCTCCCTGGCTATGCAACGCTCGGCGTCATGGCGCCAATACTGATTGTTCTGGGTAGGTTACTGCAGGGCTTCTCCGCTGGGGTGGAACTCGGGGGTGTTTCGGTCTATCTCTCCGAGATCGCTACTCCTGGCCACAAGGGCTTCTTTGTGAGTTGGCAGTCTGCCAGCCAGCAGTGTGCCGTGGTCTTTGCCGCATTCGTCGGCGTGGTACTAAGTTCGAATTTGACGCCGGCGCAAATGTCAGCGTGGGGATGGCGCGTGCCTCTCTGGGTTGGCTGTCTCATTATTCCGGTTCTATTTATTATCCGGCGATCTCTTGAAGAATCGGAGGAGTTCCTGGCGCGTAAGCAACACCCCAAGCTGCCCGAAGTGATGCGATCGCTGGCCAGCAATTGGAGGTTGGTCGTTCTGGGGACCATGCTCGTAACCATGACGACCGTCTCGTTTTATCTGATTACTGCCTACACGCCCACGTTTGGCAATACGGTACTTCATTTGGCAAGCAGGGACAACCTTCTAGTCACTCTATGCGTCGGAGTCTCAAATTTCATCTGGCTGCCGGTAATGGGGGCTTTCTCCGATCGTCTCGGGCGTACGCCGCTACTGATCGCTTGCACTTCCCTAGCGCTGATCACCGCGTACCCAGCCCTGCTTTGGCTCTCCATTGCTCCCTCTTTTGGCAGATTATTGACCGTAGAGTTGTGGTTGTCTTTTCTGTATGGCAGCTACAACGCTGCCATGGTCGTGTTCCTGACCGAGTTAATGCCGGCAAAGGTCAGAGCAACCGGCTTCTCGATTGCCTACGGTCTGGCAACCGCCATTTTTGGTGGCTTCACTCCTGTGATCTGCACCTACCTGATTCATGCAACCCACAACAATGCCATGCCCGGCGCTTGGCTGTCGTTCGCTGCTGCTTGTGGACTCGTTGCCGCATTCATAACCAGACGGCAGAATGCCCCTGCGTAGTACCATTCCTTTCGATAATCCTGGAATCTGCTAGGGCTCTACTGAAATAGAAAGGCTGTTTGCTACACGCAAGCTCGAGATTTCCCTTCAGGCTGGACTCACTCCGATGAGAGTTTACAAACTACCACGAGCGTTCCCGCAAGTGTAATGGAGTCAGTACCACTTTCTTCTGCCTACTAGGATTGCCAAACCTAAGACAAGGAATAGCAATAGATAAGGATTCTACCCATCTGTGTGGCGCAGATACGGTATATACTCCGAACATGAGGGGCACAAAATGTTCTAGAACTACCAAAAGAACTTAGGGATTGTATTTCGCCTAATCTTCGCCTAATATGTTGGTGATGACCTGGAGAATAGCTTTTGGATCCTTTTCGCGTTTACGAACTACGCTGCCCGGTTTATGGATTTGTTCAGATGAACGAGTGGGAACGGGAGATCATTGCGCATCCCGCTTATCAAAGATTGCGACGAATACGTCAACTTGCATGGACTGACCAAGTTTATCCGGGAGCAATGCACACGCGATTCGAGCATTCTCTCGGAGTAATGCACACCGCCACCCTCCTTTACGATTCGATCGTTAGGAACTCCAAGGATCTACTCAGTAGCGAGCTTGGATATGATGATGCCGGTTATAAACGAAATCGACAGCTCGTTCGCCTCGCAGCTCTGCTGCATGATACCGGTCATTCTCCATTCTCTCATGGGTCCGAGGAATTGTTTCCTGACAAGGACGAAAGTGGCAAATATTCCCATGAGGACTATTCGGCGGCAATAATTCGAGGGCCACTTAGATCTTCAATCGAAGATCACAAGATTAATCAGGGAAACTACGGCTTTTCTGCTGATGATGTAGCGGCTCTGATCGAAGGCAGTGCTGGTGCCCGGCAGGGAATTTTCTGGCGGGACTTGATTTCAGGGCAGATGGATGCCGACCGAATGGATTACCTCTTGCGTGACTCGCATCACTCGGGAGTTCACTACGGAAAGTTCGATCTTCACCGTTTGGTTTCGACCGTAGTTGCCATTCCGGGTGATGGGGGAAAGTCGCCAAGGATCGGAATTGAGGAAGGCGGATTGCACGCAGCCGAGGCGCTGATACTTGCTCGTTACTTCATGTTTACGCAAGTGTACTTCCATAAGACGCGAGTTGCATACGACGTGCATCTGCGCGAAGCAATGAAGGTTTTACTTCCAGGGAGTCACTTTCCGAAGCCCACAATAGAGGAGCTTCCGGAGTTTCTCAAATGGGACGATTGGCGAATGTTGGGACTGCTAGCTCAAGGAGAAGGCGGTGAGCATGGTAGGCGCCTTGCGGAGCGCGATCATTACCGTCTCATCTTCAAGACGAACGAAGTTCGATCGATTCAAGACTCCGAAAACGTCCAGAAGGCGCGACACCTCTTAGGGGATTTACTCGCAGCTGAAATGCCGGCGGAAAAGAGCTGGTACAAGTTGGGGGACTCGGATATACCGGTGCTCGCAGATAAAAAGGGATCGGGCCCTTTACCTCTCAGCGCACATTCTAGTGTTGTACGGAATCTTGGGAAGAACAACCAGATTCTTTTATACTGCAAACCTGAACATCGCAAGAAAGCAGAAACCGCATTGAAAGAGATAAATCATGACCTGGAACCAACTACAGACTAATCGGTTAGCGTTAATTACTTATCTCTGTGCAAATGCACAAAAAGGCTCCTTTGGCCGCACAGCACTGATGAAGCTCTGCTATTTTCTGCAGGTGCTGAAAGGGGTTCCTCTGGGCTATCGTTTCACCCTGTATTCGTATGGACCATTCGATTCTGATGTGCTTTCCGATCTGGGTACAGCCGAGTCTTTCCATGCATTGGAATCGAGTTTGGAGGTCTATTCTGGAGGGTACGGTTACTCAATACGCAAGGGCTCAGCAGGGGACAAATGCATTGAGGCAGGCCAGATGTTCCTCACGAACAATCACGAAGCGATTGACTGGGTATTATCAGAATTCGGCACTCACAGCAGTGCCGCTTTGGAGTTAGAAGCTACGATAATTTACGTTGATCGCGAGGCATTGATGAAGTTGCGCATCTCAAAGCAAGAGATGGTTCGGCAGGTTCACGATGTAAAGCCGCATTTTGCAGAAGATATGATCTCAGCGGCTGTTGATACTCTCTCTGGAAAGGGACTGCTTCACATTTTGGCGAGAAGTGCGCAACATCTCTGATTTGCACTCTCAATAACAATTGCCAGCGTGATAGTGGCGCGGTGACGTTTCTCAGCCGACGATCCGGAAGTAATCGGGACGGAATGCCGTTTCCCTAAAGTCCCAATCGATAGGTTAGCAAGTCCGATCAACTTCCCAAACCCGATGTCGGTAAAGGCTGTGGAACGGCTAATTCGAACCATTCCAATTGCCAAACTTTGACAAACTGGATTTAATTTCCAGATCAATTCAAAACTACTTCTCCCTCACCACTGCCAACGGCCCAAACGATTGCGTAACCGGCATCAACTGAATCACATTAATGTTTACGTGCTCAGGCCTTGTGGCCACCCAGTGAATTGCATCCGCCACATCCTCAGCTGTCAGCGCAACGGTACCTGCATACACCGCAGCCGCTTTCTTGTCGTCACCCTTGAACCTCACCTGCGAAAATTCGGTCCCGCCCGTCAGCCCCGGTTGAATATCGGTCACACGAACACCCGTGCCTGCCAGGTCTGATCGCAAGTTATAGCTGAACTGATGGACAAATGCCTTTGCCGCTCCATAAACATTCCCTCCTGGATAAGGAAACTCGGCAGCAGTAGACCCGATGTTGATGACGTGACCACGCTTCCTCTCAACCATCCCAGGAAGCAGTAGCCGCGTGCAATAAACAACCCCTTTCACGTTCGCGTCGATCATCCCGTCCCAGTCATCCAAATCAGCGGATTGGGCCGGATCCAGCCCGATCGCGCCCCCGGCGTTGTTCACCAGAATGTCTACCTCCGCAAATTCCTTCGGCAGCTTCGCAATGGCCTCTTCTGTTTCTTTGCGCTGCCCCACGTCGAACGCAATCGGCAGAAAATTGGCGCCTAGCTCTTGTTTCAGCTTCTCTAGCCGGTCACTGCGCCGCCCCGTTCCAACAACCTTTGCGCCATCGTTTAAGAATTTCCGCACAACAGCCTCTCCAAATCCTGCTGTTGCTCCCGTAACGAAAACAGTCATGCTTTAAGAATAAGATCTTGCTAGTATTACCGCCTCCTGGAACTCTGCCGATGTCATCTTCCTGCTGTGTGTTAGGCTGAGAACGTTCTTTTTACTAAACGCTCAGCCCTGTTTCCACGGGCCGCTACGACCCTCTGTCATGTCGCTGCAAGTCTTTTTGCAAGCTCAACTCCTCGGCGCAAACGAGTTCCTCGCAACTCTTCCTTCAGGGTCTATTGAGAGCGTGAAAGATTTCTCCGGGCGTTGTGCCTGGTTGAATCTACTCTGCGAAGTTCTACCTCGTGCCTTGCTGGCCGAGTTGAAGCTATCTCGCATGTTGTTAGGCTCGAGCAGTGCGGAGCAGTTTCTTCTGGTGCTGGCCGAAGAAGACGTTCCCCGGGCTAACGATTTGCTAACTCGGGTTTCCGTTGACGTTTCCCGTCTCTCGTCCAACACCATTCGTCTGATTTGGGCATCCACCGAAAATCTCGGCGCGTGGCCAGTAGTCCGCAAACGCCTGGATGATGTGCTGTCCCTGGGAACGTCAGCACCGCTTGCAAACACCGGTGATGTCTCAATCTTCGAACCGGCGGCGGAAGCCTCCGAACCTGAAGAACAATCGTTCTTTAGCGAGTTCGCCGAGAAGTTGGCCTCAGCCGCTCGAGTCGGCTGGTCGAATGAGAAGCCGGGCCACCTGATGTGGGACGGTGGTCACTACTCATGGGCGCTTACCGACCAATCCGGACTGGACGATGAAGCCATCCTGTTTTCCCGTCGTGTCGCAACGGACGACGCCGGACACCCGGCCTCGCTCGCTGAACTGGCAGCACGTTCCTCGGGTGCATCCCGTTGGGGTATTTTAATTGGCGACATCGACCACTTCGACGCCCAACTCCGCCGCGCCGGCAGCATCGAGGATCATCTCCACCTCTCTGTCTTGTTCAAAGAGTTTTTTGCTGGTGAGCTTTCTCTCCTTTGTACTCTGCCGGAGTTCTGGCGCAAGGTGAGCATCCTCTATCGCGGCGGCGACGATTTTATCGTCATCGGATCGTGGGACACGCTTGTGCTTCTGGCCCGTGAGCTAGAGCGGCTGTTTGAAAAGTTCGCCGAACATAACCTGCAATCTTTGCCGAGCCTCGAAGGCAAGAAAGTCAGCATGGCATTGGCCATTGCACCTGAAATCGCGAGCTCGCCAAGTTCTGTCTTCGAAGTGGCTGCTCTCCAGCTTCGTCACGCTAAAGCGACTGCACCCGGGTCGTTTGATGTGTTCGGACGAACCCTTGAATGGAAACGGCTAAATGATGCCGAAGAGCTGAAGTCGAGTCTGGTCCGCCTCGTTCGTGATTTCGGTTATTCGCCCAACTACATTCACGACCTTGCGTCGGTTTATCGGGAAGCCCTTCCAGCGCGAATGTCACGTAAGAAATCCATTCGTGCAGACAAGCCTTGGCGCACCTACATGCGCCTGGCCCAAGTTATCCCGCAATCGCGCGGCAAAGAAGTAAACAACCTGCGTAACGCTGTAATCGCCAGTCTGATCGGCAAACGGACGACGTCTGCTAAACTTCGTCCCTCTGGCAGGGTAGGCCTCGAGTGGGCACGCCTTGCCGCCGGCGATCCAGCCTGAATTCAGACCGCAAGCTGAGAAGCGCAAATTTCAAGACAAGACTTTCCCAAAGGAATCCGAGATGGCAGAAACAGAAGAAAAGAAACCTGACGAGCGTCGCGGGGGGGATCGGCCGCCCCGCGAAAGTCGTCCTTCAGGTGGTCCCGGCAGCTCTAGTCCCGGTGGCGGGGCGCCTCGTGGAGACCGCGGCGGAGACAGGCAGGGCGCTGGCGATCGGGGCCGGGAAAACCGTGGCGGCGGTGGTTTCCGCGGTGGTCCTGGTGGCGACCGCCGGAGCGAGGGTCCTCCCGAAATCGATATCGAGAAGCTGATTACCGACAGCCTCTATCTCGACAATCAGGCTCACGTTGTCGTCAGCCGTATGCGCGACATGGATTCGGGAACCCGTAGTCAATTGCGCCGGCTCTATAATGCTGTCCGTCGCGCCACACGCACTCCCGAAAGCGAGCGCCAGCATGAGTTCGTGATGGTTCGCGCCCGCCTCGCCTACACC
>CAXTMN010000101.1:0-17712 GCA_964245395.1 uncultured Bryobacteraceae bacterium | reverse complement strand
GATTCCCACCAAATCCGCCGCCACCACCGCCCTGAGGCTTCGGACGCGCTTCGTTCACATTCATGGCGCGACCGTTCAATTCAGCGCCATTCAGCTGAGAGATTGCCGTCTCCGCATCGCGCCGTTCCGTCATCTCAACAAATGCGAAACCGCGAGACTGACCGCTGTCGCGATCGGTAACGATATTGACGCGCTCGACACTACCGTATTGGGAGAAAGTGGCTAAAAGATCCTCCTGAGTGGTCTGGAAACTAAGATTTCCGACAAAAATATTGGTCATTGAATTCCTATTCGTTTTGAAATCGTCTCTGTCGGACTGCACTAAAAACCAAGCCAGAGGACTGGTAAGGGAGGAAGGACGGCCAGAAGGCACCCAAGGGGTAAGGACGCTGCAAAGACTCTTCCACTATATCAAGTTTTCCGCGGAGAGTTAACAAAACTATAGTAGCGACGCGCTACCTAGTAGCGGGCGGACGCTGTGACAGCTCAGTGCTGCCCGGGATCGTGCGGCTTCGAATTGGGAGTTCCCGCTGCTTTCGTCGTCGTTGACGGAGAGGAGCCGTCGGTATCGAGGGAGCCGATCTGCAATATGCGAACTGCATTAGGCGCATGGTCGTATTGACTTAAACGGCGTTGCTCGCCCAATTGATCTTTATAGCGAGCCTGAAGCACGTAGTCGATATTGAAGCTCAGGTCTTCGAAGTTATAACGGCCTTCAGTCTTGGTGATGAAAGTCAGCTTTGCTTTGGTCTTGGTATCGGTAAGCGTTACTAAAGCGCCTTCGAGCGGTTGCCCATTCTCGTCGGTAACTTTTCCGGAGACGGTGCGCGTAGTGGGCGCTTTGCCCTTCTTAGGATTCAGCGGCCTGTGATTATCGAGAAATACATCAGGCGAATGTCCCGGGTTGGGATCGGTTGTCTGAGCAGTCGCAATCGCCGTCCATCCGGTGAGAACAACGATCAATAGGGACCAACGCATACGCATGTTTAAAACCTCACGTTGAGCAGTGATCTTCTGTATCGTAGCAGCCGATGGAAGCAATCACACTCCCCGGTAAGCTGAAGGAGTGCGCTAGGATGCGTGATCATGTCTTTTCACCGGGCTAGAGTTTTGGCTTTCGAGAGCCGTCGGGCGAAAGAGATTGCAGAGTTGATTCGCCTGAATGAGGGGGAGCCCTTTGTAGCCCCAGCACTGATCGAGGTGCCGCTGACCGAGAATGCCGAAGCGTTATCGTTCGCGGACCGGCTTTATCGGGGTGAGATCGACATGGTCGTTTTCCTGACTGGTGTCGGTGTCAGACTGCTGGGGCGTGTGATTGCGTTGCGGGATGGAGAGGAAAGATTTTCCGAGGCGCTGCGACAGTTAACAATTGTTTCCCGGGGACCGAAGCCAGCCGCTGTGTTGCGGGAATGGAATGTGCCGATAGCTGTGAACGTGCCCGAACCGAACACCTGGCGCGAACTCCTGCAGGCAATCGAGTCTTGTGCAGGCCGGATGGTGGCTGTTCAGGAGTATGGGCGGTCTAATCCGGAACTGCATGAGGGACTGCTGGCGCAAGGCCGGACTGTCTTGACCGTTCCGGTTTATCAATGGGCTCTGCCGTCCGACACAGAGCCGATGAGCCTCGCTTTAAGCGCTTTGATTGAAGGCCAGTTCCAGTCCGTACTGTTCACCACCGGCGTGCAAATCGAGCATTTTCTCGAATTCGCCGAGGGTCGGGGCAAGCGCACAGCGGCACTGCGGGCACTTCAGCATGTTTTTGTCGGTTCAATCGGCCCGACATGCAGCGAAGCACTGCAAGAGTGCGGGATCACGCCGGCAATGGAGCCTTCTCATCCGAAAATGGGCATTTTGGTGCGGGAAGCCGCGATGGCCTATGCAAAGCGGCATGCGTGAATTCGACCTCTGCCTGGAAATGCAACAAAGCGGGCAAGCGGCAATCTAACTAGCCGTGAAACGTTGTGTGTACGCTCTGGTAATCGCGGCGGCTCTGCTGGAAGGCTCTGGCGAGATGAAGAGCCAGCCGCCGGGGGCGACTGAAACAATAGAAATTAACGTGAATGGGCCAGCCCACGCGTTTCCCCACTTTTGGGAGCAGATGTTCGGCTCGGGTCGTGCATACTTGAGCCTGCGCGAGAGCTACCGGCGCGATCTAAGAGTTGTACGGGCGGCTACAAGTTTTCAATACATGCGTTTTCACGCGATTTTAGACGATGAGAATGGCGTGTACGACGAAGACCAGGGAGGTCAGCCGATCTACAACTTTTCGTATGTGGATCAAATTTACGATGGGCTGCTCGAGAACGGCATCAAGCCCTTTGTGGAGATTAGTTTTATGCCTCGCAAGCTGGCCGCCCATCCGGTTACGCATCCGTTCTGGTATAAGCCTTATCCGTCGCCGCCGATTGATGATGCCAAGTGGAGCGCGCTGATCACAGCGTTCGCTCGGCATTTGGAAGAGCGCTATGGCAGGGAGGAAATCGAGACTTGGTATTTCGAGGTCTGGAACGAACCGAACATTGACTTCTGGAATGGCGATCCCAAGCAGCAAACATACTTAGCGCTCTATGACGAGACGGCCAAGGCGCTAAAGCTGGTCGACGGGAAAATCCGTATAGGCGGCCCGGCTACAGCGCAGGCAGCTTGGGTCGACACATTTATAGCGCATTGCACGACCAGTCACATTCCGTTCGATTTCGTATCGACTCATGTGTATGGCAACGATACATCTCAGGATGTTTTTGGCAAGAACCTATCGATTGCACGCCGAGACATGGTCGCGCGATCAGCAAAGAAGATTTACGAACAGGTGAAAGCGTCAGCAGCTCCGGAGACTCCGATTATTTGGTCTGAGTACAACGCCACTTATATGAACCAGCAAGAGGTGACCGACAGCGCCTTTATGGGTCCGTGGCTGGCAAACAACATTCGCGAATGCGACGGACTGACGAGCATGATGTCCTATTGGAGCTTTTCCGACGTTTTCGAAGAGCAGGGTGTGGTGAAAACGCCTTTTTATGGAGGCTATGGGCTAATCGCTGAGCGTGAGATCCCCAAAGCGGCATTCCGTGCGTTTGAATTGCTTCACCGGCTGGGCGAGAGCCGGATAGCGAATCCTTCAGAGAACGCTTTAGTTACGAAACGGAAGAACGGCACTATGGTGGTGGCGCTTTGGAATTACGCGGAACCCGGAGAGAATGCGCCAGCTAAAGTTTTCCAGCTGCATCAAAAAGGCGACAGTATGAAGAGCTACCGGATGCAAATGGTGGGCCCAGGGAAGGGATCGTCACTGGAGGCCTGGAAGGAAATGGGCAGTCCGGCTTTGCCGACCCGTGATCAAATTGCGGGTCTGATACGAGCCTCACAGCTCGCCAAGGCTCAGCAGTTTAGTCTGACTACGCCGATTACGGTAGGTCCTCAGACGCTGGCCGTATTGGAACTGCAGGACTAAGTCGCCCACGAAGTTTGACGACTTCTCCGATGATGAAGACGGCCGGGTTAGCGACTTGAACCGCACCGGCAGCGACTTCGCCGAGGGTGGCTTCGACGATCCGTTGTTGAGAAGTCGAACCGCGATAAACAAATGCAACCGGTTCTTGAGGCACGCGACCCGCAGAGATCAGGCTGCGTGCAATGGCTGCCCTGTTTTTGACGCCCATGAGAATGACGAGGGTGTCGATGCGGGCAAAATCGGACCAATCGTTTTTCAACCCTTGCTGGCAATGGCCGGTGACCACGGCGAAGCTTTGGGAGATGTGGCGATGGGTAAGAGGAATGCCCGCCAGCCCTGGGACAGCGATCGCTGAGGTAATGCCAGGAATCAACTCGGCTTCGATGCCATGTTCGAGAGCGAGACTCCACTCCTCGGCTCCGCGGCCGAATATGAGCGGATCTCCGCCTTTCAGGCGAGCGATGGTTCGCCCTGCTCGAGCATGTTGCTTAATAAGAGAGAAGATTTGGCTCTGAGTCTGATCTTGCTCACCTTCGTGCTTACCCACGTAAATAAGTTCAGCATCAGGGCGCGCCCAACTGAGAATCTCCGGGCTGACCAAACGATCGTAGAGTACGACATCACAGACCTGCAAGATTCGATGTGCCTTGAGGGTAAGTAACTCGGGATCACCGGGACCAGCTCCTATCAGGTAGAGCTTGCCTGTTTTGGGAATGGATGACAACTTCGCGGAGAGCTCTTCTCAGAGTACCGGAGCCCCGTACCGAATCACAAATCAGACACGGACGAGGTCACTGATCACCTCAAAGTGGTAACCCTGGTCCAGCAGAGGCGGGACCAGGAGCTTTAGCGCCCGTAAGGTCGAGCTCGTATCAGGTCTGGGTTGAACGCCGCGACCATCATGCAAGCAGATGATTCCGCCTGGAGAACAGCGGGCGAGGATGTGGTTTGCGATCCGTTCAGCTGGCCAGCGCCAATCGTTCCCGATTACAGTCCACATCACGCCGAGGAGAGCTAGTTTCTGTTGTACCTCGCGCAGGCCGTGCCAGCGAAATCCATAGGGAGCGCGGAGCAACATGGGCGAGAAGCCTGTTTCGTCCTGAATGATGTGTTGCGTTTCGGTGAACTCGCGATCAATAAACTCAGGAGACTTGAACGGAAGCTTAGGATGCGAGTAAGAGTGATTTCCTAACTCATGACCAGCGGCAGCGACCTCGCGAGCGATTCCACCATGGCGGCGAACATTCATTCCACACTGAAAGAAAGTGGCCCAGACATTCTGGCGAGCTAAATACTCAAGAATCGGCAGCGTTCCATCTGTGGGGCCATCGTCGAATGTGAGCGCAATAGAGCGACGCCTTCCCGGACCACGATAAACAGAGGGACCAAAAAGCTGAGAAGATCGAGAAACGCTGCCATAGGCAGCCAGTGCTGACAACGCACCCAGCGCCGCGCCGGTGGCCGTCCCAGCTAACTTGAATGGGCGCATGCGATTCAGACTAACATTAGCCTTTGATGCATTGAGGACAGAAGAAGTTGGTAAGAATTTAGTCACGGGGTCTCTCACGGGGAGGCGCAGACGCATGGTAGTCATTGCGTACACGCTCTGAGTAGGTATGGAGTAACTCACCAACTCGCTGGTGATTAGTCGATCGGACAATCAATCCAAGATGGTGTTTTTTGCGTAAACGCCAGACGAGCTCTGGCTCGGTAAAATTGCTAGTATCGGGCCATTCCTGCCGTGTGAGGGAAACAATCAAGCCCGCGTAGTCGACGCGAGGCTCAGGAGGTGAATAAGGCTTGTCAGACCCTAGCGCCACTTCAATTTTGGCCCATTCCGCCCACAGATTGACGCCAGTGGCGGCCTCGATCAAGTCGGAAATCTGAGCGCCGCCGACCCGCGCCGAAGTCTCCAAAAAGTACAAAGATCCGTCAGCATGAGACCGGAGGAACTCGGTGTGAGAGACACCGTCTCGCAAGCCGAAAGCATTCAGTACTCTTTCGTTGAAAGCCTGGAGTTCCTGGTTGATGGAGGAACCACGGTCAAGAAGGTGAGTGGTGAAAATGCCGCCGCCTTGAGCGACTTCGAGTGGAGGGGTCCCGTAGGCACTCGCCACCGAGAAGACCATCTTGCCTCGAAACCAGATCGAATCGACATGGAAGATATCGCCGGGTACGAAGCACTCCAGCACAAAATCGGGTTGAGTATCGCCGAGACTGTTGAGGTGATTCCAGAGCTGTTGCCTGTCATCGAACTTGCGGATGCCAATCGCACCCGCCATATGACGAGGTTTGAGAACCCAGGGAGCGGGAACGGTATCGACGAAGCGGGCTATCTGTTCATAATTTATGGTTGCGGTGAACTCAGGTACGGAGATGCCGTTCTCCGCGGCCTTCATTCGCATGGCCAGTTTGTCACGAAAGAATCGGGTAGCGGTTTCGCCGAGACCTTTGATGCGTAGATGTTCACGAAGAAAGGAGGCCTTTTCCAGATCGAAATCATCAAGGGGAACAATGCGGTCGATCTGGACTGTACGGCAGAGATGGCTGACGGCGTTGGCGGTTTGTTTGAGATCCCAATCGCTATCGACATCGGGCATGTAGAAGATGTCTTGAAGATCCTGGCGCGGAAACTCGGCGCGGTCGCGGAGGCTGAGTGATGTTAAAAGATAGACCCGGCAGCCCAGCCGTTTGGCCTCTGTCAGGAATCTATGACCCTTTTCGAAGCTGGCAAGACAGAGAAACGTGAGAGGCTGCGGCGTTTCCATGAGACTAGAGTGGATCATGCCAAATGAATTTCAAGATATTCTCGTAGGGGAGAGTATATTAGCAGGCGCTACGCCCGGCTTGGGAGGGACACTATTTGCAGACTATTAAGTTTAAACATCTGGCGGCGATCCGCTGGTTTCACTGGATCAACTTTCCACTCCTGTCGGTGATGATCTGGAGCGGGCTGCTGATTTATTGGGCGTTCCCTACCTATAATCTTGGACCGGTTCATTTTTTTCCCAATTGGTTTTACGCTCTCTTTCACATGGATCATCGTCTTGCAGACGGGATGGCCATGCACTTTGTATTCATGTGGCTATCTGCCGTTAACGGTGTTCTCTACGTAGGGTACACAATATTCTCGGGCGAGTGGAGGCTTCTGGTCCCGCGGAGGCGAGAGGCTTTCCGTGACGCATGGCAGGTGTTTCTTCATGACCTGCATCTCCGGAAAGAGGTTCCTTCACAGGAGAAATATAACGCAGCACAACAGATCGCCTATACAGGGGTGGTGCTGATGGGGGCCGGTTCTTTATTAACGGGTCTGGCGATCTATAAGCCGGCTCAGCTTAATTGGCTGGCCTTGTTATTGGGCGGATATCGGTTTGCAAGAATGATACATTTCGACCTTACTGTCTTGTTTGTGTTGTTCTTTGTTCTGCATGTAGTGCAGGTGATCTTAGCGGGCTGGAATAATTTTCGGAGCATGGTGAGCGGATGGGAAGTGGTGAGTGAACATGAATAACCGTCACCCGGAAATTAACCTTTCAGAAGAGGAAGCGCGGCGCAAACTCGGCAAGAGCACGCGCCGAAGCCTCCTGGTAGGTGGGGTAGCGACGGCAGGCGCGTTGGGATTTTATAAGTGGCTAACGCAAGCCGCCCAAGAAAATGGTGCACCGTGGCCCGAAAGACGAGTACTCGATGTAAACGCTCGAGTGGCCCAAGCGTACCTGAGTGACCACCATGTCATGGAGTCGTTTCGGTCCGATCAAATTGGCGGCGTGAAACCGAACGGAGATGTAGGGCTTAGTGGACCTCTGCCAAATCCGGCAAAATGGCGGGTTGAGTTGACCACACGAGAAGGGAAGCAAGCGCGGCATATTTCACTTGCGGAGATAATGGCGCTCCCTAAAACGGAGATGATAACGAGGTTCTGCTGCATCGAGGGTTGGAGCGGGGTTGCGCATTGGGGAGGAACCCGGTTTTCGGAGTTCACGAAAGCATTCTTTCCGCCTGAATCGAAGCTGCCCAGATATGTCTATATGGCTACTCCAGGAGCAGATTATTATGTGGGCCTTGATATAAAGAGCGCCATGCACCCGCAGACTCTTCTCGCGTGGGAACAAAATGGTAAGCCCCTGGAAGGCATTCGGGGCGCTCCTTTGCGCCTGGCTATTCCCGTGAAGTACGGCATAAAAAACATTAAGCGCATTGGAGTGATCACGTATACAGACACTAAGCCGGATGACTATTGGGCGGAAGAGGGTTATGACTGGTTCGCGGGCTTGTAAGTGATGACCGATACCAGACTCTTTTGCGGTACTTCGGGGTTTTCGTATGCGAGCTGGAAGCCGGAATTTTACCCGGAACACCTGTCTAGCACCAAATTTCTGACCTATTACGCAACTCGGCTGAATGCCGTGGAGGTGAACTACACGTATCGGCGCCTAGCCTCGGCTGCCACATTCGAGAAATGGATGCGCGAAACGCCAGCAGACTTTTTATTCCTTCCAAAAGCTCATATGAAGATCACGCATTCGTTGAAGCTGGAGGGGGCAGAAGATTTCACTCGCGTTTTCCTGGAATCCCTTGATCCTTTGCGGCTCGCCGGGCGGCTTGGGCCGATACTGTTTCAGCTGCCACCAAGCCTGAAGGCGGATGCGCTTCGGCTAAGCCAATTTCTGAGGCTGATTCCGAAGGGAGTGCGCGTTGCGTTTGAGTTTCGGAACAAGACGTGGTTCGACGAAGCGGTATACGAAGTACTGCGTCAACGAAATGCAGCGCTCTGTTTGGCCGAGAACGAAAACCTGGAAACACCGCACGTGATCACGGCTGATTTTGTTTATCTGCGGTTACGCAAGCCTGATTACTCGGAGTCTGAGCTTGCGAGCATCGCCTACCGGGTTGATCAATACCAGGCCAATGAATATCCGACATTCGCTGTTTTTAAGCATGAGGAGAGTCCCGGAGGGGCACTGAATGCAGAGCGGCTACTAGCTTCACGAGCAGGGAAGCAGACCGCAGCGGAGGGTTGAAGGAGACTCCTCCTGGTGGTATCCACGTCGCATCCATAAGAGAATGGAATCAGGTTCCGAACAACCTGGAGGTCGTTATGGCTGCGAGTCTGACAACAGCTCCCAATATTTCCGCGGTAAACAGGGCAGCAGATGTTACCAAAGAGGGAAGCGCAAGCGTGCCTTGGTATATCTGGTGCGCAGTCCTGGCGATTACTTCGGCGATCGTAGGCGGCCATTGGGATATCTCGTGGCACAGCTCCATCGGGCGCGATACCTTCTGGACGCCGGCGCACATGGCCATATACCTTTGTGGCGTCCTGGCCGGAATCGCATTTGGATACATCATTCTCTCGACAACGTTCTCGAAGAATGCTCCTTTAGCAGCTTCGTCCGTACATATTTGGGGATTTCGGGCGCCTTTGGGAGCATTTATTGCTTCCTGGGGCGGTATTGCGATGCTGACTTCCGCACCCTTCGACAACTGGTGGCACGACGCATACGGTCTTGATGTCAAGATTGTCAGCCCTCCGCACATACTTCTTTTTGTCGGCATCTATGGAGTGTTATTTGGAACGCTGGTTTTGATTGCCGGGCATATGAACCGCGCTTCGGAACACAACCGGCAGGTCAGCCGCCGGTTGTTTTTATACGTCGCCGGTATCGGGTTAGTGATGACGATGGTTTTGTTGATGGAGTTTGCCTCGCGCACGAACCTGCACACCGCTTTGCCTTACATATTGATGGGCGCGTTGACTCCGATTGCGATGACGGTTTCGTCGCGAACAACGAGCGTGAAATATAGCGCGACAGTAGTTGCTGGAATCTATACCCTTTTCCTAATCGCGCTGATTCAAATCCTGCCGCTGTTCCCTGCCGAACCGAAACTCGGCCCGGTGTACCAACATGTCACACAATTCATTCCGCCCGAGTTTCCGATTCTGCTCATCGTACCGGCCTTAGCGCTTGATCTCTTCTGGAGCCGGACGCGCATACGGAGCGTCTGGATATTGGCGGCAGCAAGTGCGGCTATCTATATGGCTTTACTGATCTGCGCAGAATGGCCTTTCGCCAGTTTTCTGATGTCGCCGGCGGCACGTAACTCGTTCTTCGGGACAGGTTATCTTTACTACGGACTTCCGCCGAACACGTATCTGGCGCGGAACGAGTTTGTTCCGGCAACGGCTTTCGAGTTGATCAGAGGCCTGATATTTGCGATTGCCGCTTGCACGTTGACTATTCGCTGGAGCTTTGTACGCGGCGAATGGATGCGCAGCTTACGACGATAGTTCCTCATGATCTCTAGACTCTTCAGAAGCTGGGGATTGCTGGCGTTCCTCGGTCTTACGGCGCAAGCACATGTGGGCAGCCCGGACGTGTACCTGGATGGTAAGGCCGGCCCTTACCAGCTGTTTGTAACGATACGGCCGCCTCTGGTAATTCCGGGAGTTGCGGAGGTGGAAATCCGCAGCGAGACCACCGGGGTTCGCCATATTCGCGCTGTACCTTTGCCTATTGCGGGCGCCGGGGCTCAGTTTGCGCCTGTTGCTGACAAGCTCGCGGTGTCTCCGCAGGATTCGCAGTTTTTTACCGGATCGCTTTGGATGATGGCTCCCGGTTCCTGGCAGGTGCGCATTACAGCGGACGGGGATCAGGGTGAAGGCACAATATCGGTGCCCGTTCCCTCAGCCGCGCTTACCACGAAGAAGATGCAGCCAATTCTAGCTGGACTCTTGTCACTATTGGGCCTCTTTCTGGTGGGAGGCATTGTGGTGATGACGGGCGCTTCAGTTCGTGAGGCGAAACTACCCGCTGGTGTTCATCCGCCGCTAGACAACCAACGAAAAGCGTCGCGGGCAATGGCCGTCGCTTTTCTGATCGTGGCCGGTGTGGTATTGGCCGGCGCTGCCTGGTGGAATGCGGAAGCAAGTTCGTACCGGGACAGAGTTTATAAGCCTCTGCAAATGTCCGCAGCTTTAGCTGCGAGCGGTGAGTTAACGCTGCGTATGATTGACACCGGATGGTTTAGCCCGAAGAATGCAGTTCAGCTTCGGCGCATGCTGTTTACTCGAACCATCGATGATCTGGTTCCTGACCACAACCATTTGATGCACCTGTATGCGATTCGTCAGCCAGGACTGGACGTGGTGTACCATTTACATCCCGATCAGGCTGCTCCGGGAACCTTCCAATTAAAGTTGCCCTACATGCAGCCTGGAAACTACAGACTGTATGCCGACATTGTGCATGCAAACGGGTTTCCCGACACCCTGGTGACGAGCTTGGTCGTACCCCGGGGGCTTCCGGGACGTTCACTGGAAGGTGATGATGCAAGTGGGACCGACACTGCCTGGCAGCAGGCTGATCGATCCAATACTTCTTTCCGTTTGCCGGACGGTTACGTCATGCGCTGGCTGCAAGACGGGCGTACTCTTCGTCCGCGGCAGCCTCAGATGTTCCGTTTCGAGCTAACCGATGACAAAGGACAGCCTGCCAGGAACATGGAGTTCTATATGGGAATGCTGGGGCATGCGGCATTCGTCAAAGTGGATGGAACGGCATTTGCGCATATTCACCCGACCGGATCAGTGTCGATGACGGCTCTTGGGCTGGCCCAGAAGAGTTTAGGACAGCGAGACCAAGCTTCAACTGAGAGGACGACCGGCAACATGCCAGGGATGGACATGTCTGGAATGGCAATGCCCGGCGATACGGCACAACTGCCTAATCAAGTGGGATTCCCGTACGGATTTCCCAGCGCGGGACGGTACCGGATTTTTGTGCAGATGAAGCATAGCGGGGTGATCGAGACAGGGATCTTTGACGCGGATGTCCAATAGATTAGGGCAGCAGTGTAAGGACGTGATCCGGCAATGGCGGAGATTTACCGGTGAGACTCAGAATCGTGGACGCAAAGTCAAGGCTGTCGTAAGGCTCATCAATCGCTCTGGCCGCAATACCTGGTCCTGCCATCATCCAGACAGAGTGAGTGGAGATGCGGAAGAAGCTGCCATGATTTCCGCCCGGATTGAAGTTGCGCACATTGAAATTCCAGTGATTCGCGGCGAACACGTGGAAGTCGGCTTGAACCAGTTCGCGGCGACGGCGCTCGTAACGGAGCATAATCGGATCCATCCCAGGGGTTCCAGGGACAATGTCTGCAACAGGCGAGAGCTCTTCCGTTATACCGATTACGCCGTTTGAGTATGCGCACCTATGGATCGCACTAAACCACTCTCGCTCCGTATGCCAGCTGGAAAGCCATGCTGTGCGATCTGCATTGGCGGGAATAGTCATGTTCGCATCTTCGAACAAGTGCAGAGGCAGACCAGGCTGCCATCCTTCATTCTTCCAAGAGACCGCTCCGTCCGGGTCGAGCTGAACCGCCGCCGGCTTAGCTAGAATGTGTCCCGCTCCGTCGCTGAAGAGAACCAATTGTTTGTCCTCGGCCGCATAGAGCCAGTAAGGCGCCACGGGGCCAGGCGCATCGGCAAGTCTTGTGGCGGGCAAGGTTACTGCGATGAAGTCGATAGGCTGCTTGCCCAGCGCGGCTTGCGGACTATTGATGATGCGCTGACCCGTCAGACGAGGAAAATAATCCACAAAGCGGAAGGAGCGCTCTTCGTCGAGGCTGCCGTCGCCACGCAACACCAGTCCTCCCGCAGCCGGGCCGACCACGTAATGGCGCAGATCCCAAGCCGTATTGCTGTCGCCCAAGGTATAAGCCGGTATCAGGTCCTCGATGCTACGACGAAGCGGATGCGTTTCGTCGGCTTGAAACCGCATGAGAGTGCGAAGATGGACTAGAAAAGAACCATATTCCGCCCGTTCCTGTTGCCAGTCTTCCAACTGCTGCCGCAGGCGGCGCTCTTCCTTTTCTTCCCCGCTCCCAGTTGCTTTTCTTTCTTTCTTCTTCCCTTGCCCATCCAGTAGAGCTTTACGAGCGTCGATAGCCTTAGCGAGTCCGTTCATTTCCTCGTCCAGGCCGTCGGCTGTCAGTGCCCATTCCGCCCTGTGAACTTCAATCGTGTGGTTCAGGTATACCGCGGCGGCCTTTCGCAACTCTGGCGAAAGAGCAGAAGAGGCCAGTTGCAGAAGCAGGATATGAATCCTGTTCAAACCGCTGTTTCGCAGATGAACTGAGGCGCGTTCATTTCCATCGACGTCCAGCCAAGCAGTGGGATAGCTGTCTGCTTGATTCTGAAGGTAGAAGGAGCCGGTGCTTGGAGTAACGACTCGCTTGACTAGCGGATTGAGTCCGACGATCTTATAATCACTGAGCTGGTGACGATTGGTGATGACGTGATGCGCGCCTCCCGCTGGGCTATTAAAGAAATCGGGAAGGCTAAATGCCTGGCTGTATATTCCCGGGCTATTGTTCATGCCATGGTCAGATACAGCCACAAACAGGGTTCGGTTCGCAAGAGAACTTGCCGCCAGGGCCGTCCACAAACGTCCGGCCATCGCGTCCAGTTGGCGCAGTGCATGGAGCAAAGTAGCAGGGTCGTTATTGGAGTGACCTTCGTGATCGACTTCGCCGGTGAAAAAATCAAGATAGAAGACTTCTGGCCGATTCAGGGCAGACACAAGCTCTGACTCGGTCTGTTCTGCCAGCAGTTGATCAAGCGACGGCGCCGAACCATTCTCGACAGTGGCGAACATGGTTTTTGAGGAAAAACGCCGTTGGAGCACGCGACGAAGAGTGGTCCAGCGAACGCCCCGTTGGAATAATTGAAAACTTTGAAAGGTTTCCGGATAGGGAAATGAGTCCAAGACAAGCGGAATGCCGGCGCGATCCAGTACAACGACCCCCGGCATATCGACTACGCGGTTTCGGGCATAGCCGATATAGAAGGGGAAAAAATTCAAGTAGTCGTACACATGACCGGTGAAGCGGTCGTATTCGACGTTACCGCGAATCACCGCATGATGGCCCGTGTCAAGCATGGACCAGGACGGAGCAGAGAGGCTAATGCCGCGAGTGTAAAAGTTTTCAAAAATGGTCCCATTTTCGGCAAAGATATGAGCTAACCACGGCAAACGTGATTTCCCGGTTGCTGGATCAAACTGGCGCATGTTGCTGTAAAGCAAGTCCGCATTTAATCCGTCAATCTTCAGGATGACGACTCGCCGGAATTGAGGCTCGTGAACGGCGGCCGGCGTTCCATTTACCGGTATTGCGAAACAGGAGATGAACAGGAAGAGTAATAGTTCCCGTACACGGATCACTTGAAAGAACTCACGGCTATCGTCCCTCCCTGTGGAGCAGGGGTAAGTGAATCGGCTGCGAGGGCTATTCCATTCATGGCGACTATCGGATGCTCAGGGGACCCGCTGTCTTGTTTCGCTCGATCCATAGAAGCCAATAACAGCGTGCAGTCGCTTTGAATCCCAGCGTCATGTGTCAGAGTGCGTACACTGGCCAGCGTTGCCGCCACGTGAGCACGCATTTGCGGAGAGGCCATACCTGGCAGCAAGGCCCCGAGATCCGAGATGGACGCTTGTATTCGTTCGCTACGATAAGACACTTCCGGCTGAGTGCCAGCTAAGACCAGAGCATCGAGAAAGTCAATCTGATATTGAGCACGCCGGCAGTGGTCGAGGCTCACCAAAGTTTCGCCATCCGGTCGAGCGCGATGCGTATAGAGTCCTAAGCTCGCCGCATGCAAAAGAGATTGTCCTAGCTGCGCTCCCGGAGACTCGGAATAGGTCGCCAGCTCGGCGCGGCGATCTTTATCGAGACGCGAAAGAAGTGATCGGTGGGCTGCAGAGTTCACTTGGGCCAGCGCGGCATAACGCGCTTCAGCCACTTCCATTTCTCGTTCTGAACTAACTTCCATCGGGTTAATAGCGAGTCTATCCACTTTTATCTGCAGATCGTTTCTCAACTCATCATCGAGCTTCCGATCGTGAAACAAATCAGCACGGAATTGGGCGTAGCAATCCAGGCGGGCGCTCTGGTCCATGGCTGTTCCGTGACGCGAGACGACGAAGTTATATGCGTCCGCAGCGACGTAGTAGTACCAATTAGTGAAATGTGAAATGCCAATTACACCGGCAGTAATCTCGTTGATGCCGCGCTGGAGAACTTCATGATGGCGAAGGTGTGAGTCGTCGTTGAAATCGAGAACAAGCAGCGGCACCTTCGGGTAATTCAGATTGTAAACACCGAGTGGAATCAGCTTTACCGTCGAGCTTCCCTGTTGATCAGCCGGCAAGAGAGAGCCGTCGGCATCTAGAGAGCGGGTGAAGGCTTTGCTTTTCTCCTGCGTCAAACGTCCACTCTCACGCGGGTCACGAATGTTCAGCAGCTTCCAGACTGGTCTGAGGCCCGTGCCGCTTGCAGGGAGCGGACGATCGGTCGAGTACCAGAGCATCGCGTAGGAGTCGGTGGTTTCCGCTATAGGAAGCGGCTCAAAATACAGACCAGTTTTTTCGGCGCATTGACGGAGAAGTTCCCAATTTCTTGCACGAACGCGATTCCGGTCTGTGTCAGCTTGCTCCTGATACGGTGCGATCGCGTTTTTCGTCACTAACCCGCCTAGAGGCTGCTTGCGCAGTTGCAAGCGAGCGAGCACGGTTTGCAACTGTGTTGGCGTAATCTCCTCAGGAGAGCTTGAAACGGGAGCGTTCCGGAGAAAGGTGATTGCTTCTTCTATGTACATCCGCTCGTTATCCAACGAGTTTGCCCGATAGGCCCGGGAGGACGCTCTGACCGGCATCGCTATTGGATCCAGCAAGGTCCATTGAATAAGATTTCTCGCAAAATTCGAGAAAACGGGGTGCTGCGGAGCCGACAGATTGAGCAAGGGTGAAATCTTGGGGTTCACCGGCTGCAAAGGCTTGTCGCTGAGACGCCAATAAAAGAACGGAACACTAGAGAGAACTCTTTGCTTAATTGTCGGACGCGGACTACCTAACAACCACACATAAGTGATGCGGTCATTCACCGGATCGTAGTCTCCCAGCGTGTCGCGCAGGACCGCAACGAGCGGCAAATCTCCTGCTGCCGCCGTGGGTGTCTGAGGCGCACATGCGCGGCAAAACAGCGTAAGCATTTGGGCCGTATCGCCCACAGGTGCAGCTTTCCAGTAGTAAGCGAGCGCACAATCTGCGGTTGCAGTTGAAGGAACTGGCGGTAACCGAATCGGCATCTCAGCCGCAGACGCAAACGGAACGATGAAACAGTATGCGAGGAGCAGTCGCAAGAGGAGAGCGCGCATAAGACAAGAGAGCCGGCACATCGGGGTGCAATCGAAGCTCCATTTAAGAGACGACTGCCGGTGTTCTCAGGATTCGGCTCTCAATGAGAGAAGCAGGTGAGATTTTCCTTACTCTTCCTGGAACCCTGGTTCTACGGGAGGCAGAATATCGCTTTGGCGAGCTACCCAAACGTAGAGGGTGGGTAAAACAAATATGCTCATGATTAACGTGGCGCTGAGGCCCCCGACGATCACGATAGCGAAAGGCCGCTGCGAATCTGAACCGATTCCGCGTGAGAGTGCGGCGGGCAAGAGCCCCAAAGTAGCCACCAGCATAGTCATCATGATGGGCCGAAGCCGGAGCACAGCACCTTCAACGGCTGAGTCTTCCACCGTATGTCCGCGGGCTCGTAGCTGATTGATGTACTCCACCATAATGACTCCCGTCTGAACGGAGACGCCAAAAAGAGCCAGCATGCCGATCCCCGAAGAGACGCTGAAGTGTGTCTGGGTAAAGAAGAGAGCGAACAAACCACCGATTGGCGCGAGGAGGACGGTCACCATCACAACCGCGGCCCACTTGAACGAACCAAACATGGAATACAACAGCAGGAAGATCACAGCGATCGTGACCGGAACGATGATGGCGAGGCGCCGATTCGCCCGCTGCTCGCTGGCGTATTCACCGGCCCATTCAACGTGATAGCCGGTCGGCATAGGAATTTGCCGGTTCACCTTGCTGATGGCCTCTTGAACGGTGCTGCCCAAGTCCCTTCCTCTCACGCTGTACTTTAAAGCGACATAGCGCGAATTGGCTTCTCGATAAATTTCGGAAGCGCCGTCGACTACCTTGACATCGCAAAGCTGAGCCAGGGAGACGCGTTCGCCGGAGGGCGCCAATAACCTGATGTTTTCAATCGCGTACTCAGTGTTGCGGTACTTCGGCTGGTAACGGGCTACCATATCGGAGACCTGCTCGCCCTTCAGGACCTCGCTGAGATTTTTGCCGCCGACTGCAGTTTCAACCGCGTCCTGCACGTCGCTCACATTCATCTGGTATCGCGCAACCTTGTCCCGGTTCACTATAAAATTCAAGTTCGGCTGGCCGAGCACACGAAACAGTCCAAGATCCTGGACCCCCTGGATGTGACTCATCAGACTAACGATTTGCTCACCTTTCTGTTCGAGAACATGAAGGTCCGATCCGTAGATCTTCACGGCCAATTCGCCTTTAACGCCGCTGACGGCTTCTTCGACGTTGTCCGAAATCGGTTGTGAGAAGTTCCAGAGAACCCCAGGAAATTTCTCGACCTCGCGATCCATTGCCGCGATGAGCTCTTCCTTGTTTTGGTGGAAAACGCCTCGCCATTGCTCCTTCGGTTTCAGGTCCACAAAATATTCCGTATTGAAGAAGCCCGTGGTGTCAGTCCCATCGTCCGGACGGCCGACTTGCGAGACCACCTGAGTCACCTCAGGGAAAGACCCGAACACCAGGCGGGCGCGTCTCATGAAGCTTGCACCTTCGGTTGGTCCGGTGCTGGGCGCCAGGGTGCCGCGGGCCCATACTGCTCCTTCATCGAGATGTGGCAGGAACTCCGATCCGATAGCACCGCCAACAAACAGCCCAATGGCACAAACAAGCAAGACAACTACGGGCAGGAAGACAAGCACTCGCAGGCGAATGGCCCGTCGCAAAGCACGGCGGTAAGTACTAACGACAAATTCCAGGACCGGATTGTGCCACTCTTTTGCGGTTTTCCGGAACAAGAAGCTGGCCAGGACCGGAGCGATCACCACGGAAAATATCAGCGCACCAAGAAGGGCGAAGGCGACAGTCAGTGCCATGGGCCGGAACAAGCGTCCTTCCACGGCTTGCAAGGTAAAGATGGGCAAGTAGGCGGTAATGATAATGGCAATGGCGTAGAACACGGGCCGTTGCACCTCGTGCGCTGCCTCGCGGATCATCTCCAACGGGGTTTTTGGGGAGTTGTCGCGGCCCATATGCCGGACGATGTTCTCCACCATCACGACTGCGCCGTCGACGACCATACCAAAATCG
>CAXTMN010000100.1:0-17952 GCA_964245395.1 uncultured Bryobacteraceae bacterium | reverse complement strand
GGCCTTCCAGCCCATCGCTGGCCAGATACTCGACATGCTTCCACCACTGCCTCCCCGCTTCATTCCAGTCTGTCGCTGCTGTGACTGCCAAAGCACATAGCATCAAACCGCCGAGTTTCCTGTGCATCACTCATATTACTGGCTTTGATCTTCACTCCGGCGCCATCATGCTATCTGTAACCTTTAGTATCCGGACTTCATCAGCACTGGTCGCATCCATCCCGGCCAGATGCAAACCTTGTTTTGCTTCACGTATGCAGGACACCACTACCGATACGCAGCCAATGTGGACGGCCACAGCCATGCTGGATCTGCTCGAAAGATCACTCCACTCAGCCCGGTCGGAATGGCTCTTCCTGCGCGAACTGCGCGTCGGAACAGGTCACCGCAATCACTCCTTGCAACGCCTTGACGCTTTCGCTCTCAACTGCTTGCCGCATCTGGCGATGAAGCGGGTTTGCTATGAATTGAAGGTCTCCCGCGCTGATTTTCTGTGCGAATTAAGGAGCCCACTCAAGCGCCGCATCGGCATGCGCTTCTCCAATGAGTTTTCTTTGTCACTCCCGCAGGAATGCTGTCTCTTGATGAAGTTCCCACCGACTGCGGCCTCATCGAGATGGGGCGAGCGACCACGGATGACTCCAGGCGTCTGATTCGCAGCCATACCGGCTTCTTCCATATCGATCCAGATAACGGTGCCTACTGCCTGGTCACCGTTCCTGCCCCTTGGCGGGACACGCCGGCGCCCACTTGGCAGTTTGCCGCCGCCATGCTCCGCAATCAACAGCGTCAGCTGGAAGAAAAGCCCCACACACCCCCGAAGCAGCAGCGTCTCTCCTTGGATTAAGGCCGCAACTGCTGTGGTAAAGTCGCGTTTCAATGACCATTCGCAAGTTGTTTTGCTGCGCACTCCTGGCCTCCTGCGTTGCATCAGCCGTTGAGCGAGGAGCAGAGATCCCTTTGTGGCCGAACGGACCGCCCGGTTCGCAGGGAGCGACCGCACCCGATGTCTCCGAACCTTCGCCCAACTCTAAACTGCCCAAGCGATTCACAGTCGTCAACAATCCTTCAATCTATGTGTTCTTGCCGCCCAAGGAAAAAGCCAACGGAGTCGCTGTTGTCGTTGCGCCCGGCGGCGGACACACACAGCTGGTTATCGACAAAGAGGGCTGGGCCATCGCTGATTGGCTGAACAAAAACGGGATTGCAGCGTTCATTCTCAAGTACCGGCTCGCACGTGCTCCAGGTTCTCATTACACTGTCGCTGGAGACGCGCTCGCTGACGCTGCCCGCGCCATGCGCACTGTCCGAAGCCGCGCATCTGAGTGGAATCTCAATCCGCAAAATGTCGGCTTCATGGGCTTTTCCGCTGGCGGTGAAGTGGCGGCGCTGATGGAAACACGCTTCGACACCGGGAACTCGGCGGCCACAGACACCATTGACCGCCCCAGTTCACGACCGGATTTCGCGATTGTCGTTTACCCCGGATTCAAACCCGGCAGCATCACCGTTCCAAAAGATGCGCCCCCGACGTTCCTCGTGTGCGCGGACGACGATCCGTCGCACGTCGTAACCACAGTAAACCTCTACTTGGATCTTCAAAAGCAGGGTGTCTCCTCCGAAATGCATATTTATGCCAGCGGCAAACATGGCTTCGGCATGACCCCCTCGAACCTGCCGGTGGCTGCCTGGCCCGACCGGCTGAAAGACTGGATGCTCGACCGGAAAATCTTGACGCGGTAGCGTCCCGCCTCACAATCGGGTGAAAAGCATAATAGGAAGATTATGAACTGCCCTAATTGCGGCACATCGGTAGGTGAACTTGTCGGCTTTTGTCCAAACTGCGGCACCAGCCTCAGTCCCGCGGCTGCAGGCTTTCCTCCCCGCGCAGGCGCTCCGTCTCCATCAGCAACCGGTGCACTCCCTTACACAGCGGCCACATCTCTACCACTTGCCTACTCCGGAGTGCCCGAAGAACGTGTCAAGCGAGTTGTAGGATATCTCATCGACGTCGTGCCCATGCTCGTGCTTGCCCTGCTCCACTTTCTTCCGGTCGTCGGCTGGATGCTTTATGGGCTGCTTCATATCCTCTACTGGCTCCTCCGCGACATCAACGGTGCCAGCATCGGCAAGACGGTGATGGGCAGCTACGTTGCCGATGTAAACGGTGGGCCCTCTACTACCTCGCAGCGAATCACTCGCAACATACCGCTGGCTATTCCCGGATTGTTCGGCTTGATTCCGCTCCTCGGCATTATTTTTGAGATACCGATCGCTCTTCTCATCTTTGTGGGCGAAGCCGCGCTGCTCCTCCTCACTGGACGCCGATTTGGCGACCGCCTGGCTGGAACTACTGTTTTACGCAAATGATCACGCAGGTACTTCATCACCCATGAAAATTTCTCGACTACTGCCTCCAGCGCTCTTACTCCTCCCGGCCGTAAGCGCACTCGCTCAATACAACCCTGATCTTTTTTCCGCCATGCACTGGCGAGAGATCGGTCCCTTTCGCGCCGGCCGGACCCGCGCTCTGGCTGGGGTGCCTGACCAGCCAAACGTCTTCTACATTGGCGCCGTGAATGGCGGAGTTTGGAAGACCACCGACGCGGGCCAGACCTGGCAGCCTCTATTCGACACCCAGTCAACTGGATCGATCGGCGCTCTCGCCGTAGCGCCTTCCGACCCCAACGTCATTTACGTCGCCAGTGGTGAAGGGTTGATGCGTCCTGATCTCTCCGTTGGCAATGGCATCTATAAATCGACCGACGCAGGCAAGACTTGGACACATCTCGGCCTGCGCGATGGTCAACAGATCCCCCAGATCGCCATTGATCCCCGCGATCCAAATAAGCTCTTCGTCGCCGTTCTCGGCCATCCGTACGGGCCGAATGAAGAGCGCGGTATCTTTCGCTCCACCGATGGCGGCCAGAGCTTCCAGAAGGTCCTCTATAAAGACGCCGACACAGGCGGCTCCGACGTCCAGATTGACATTACCAACCCTAACGTCATCTACTCCAGTCTTTGGCAGGCCCGGCAAGGTCCCTGGGAGAACGGTGCCTGGAGCGGGACTGGTGGCGGTCTGTTTAAATCTGTCGACGGCGGCAACACCTGGAGGGAGATAACCGGTCACGGACTTCCCGAGGGCATTGTACAAGTCGATATCGCTCTTTCACCCAGCAACTCAAACCGCGTCTACATCACCGTTGCCAGCGGCCAAAAAGTCGGCATCTACCGTTCCGATGACTCCGGGGCGAACTGGACGGTCACCACCGATGATCCCCGTCCCGCTTTGCGCATCGGCGGAGGCGACGTCCCCGTGCCCAAAGTGGATCCCAAAAATCCCGATGTTCTCTACATCTGCAGCACCGTAACCTGGAGATCGACTGACGCCGGCAAGACTTGGACGGGCATTCGCGGCGCGCCAGGCGGCGACGACTATCAAAACATCTGGATCAATCCAAACAATCCGCAGATCATCCTGCTCACCAGTGACCAGGGTGGCATCGTCTCGGTCAATGGAGGAGCAACCTGGAGCTCCTGGTACAACCAGCCCACAGCTCAGATGTTCCATGTCGCTCTCGACAACGCGTTTCCTTATCGGGCTTGCGGCGGTCAACAGGACAGCGGCTCGGCATGCGTCGCCAGCCGCGGTAATGATGGTCTCATCACATTCAACGATTGGCATCCGGCCGGCATTGAAGAGTATGGTTACGCTGCTCCCGATCCCCTCAATCCCGACATCGTTTTTGGAGGCAAAGTCACTCGCTATGACCGTCGCACCGGTCAGATCGCAGAAGTCGAACCAAAGCCGATTCGCAACTTTCGTCTCGTCCGCACCGAACCCCTGGTCTTCTCACAAGCCGACCCGCACACCCTCTTTTTCGCTGGCAGCACCGTTTGGAAAACAGCCGATGGCGGCCAGAGCTGGACCCAAATCAGTCAGGATCTCGCCCGCAAATCATGGGACCTCCCCGCCAGCGTCGGAACCTTCAGCAACTCCCCATCAGCGCGCCCCACCCAGCGCGGCGTCGTCTATGCTCTGGCGCCCTCTCCGCTGGATGTGCATCGGCTATGGGCAGGAACCGACGATGGACTCATCTGGAATACCGCCGATGGTGGAGCGCACTGGACTAACGTTACGCCCCCCGAACTGAAGCCCTGGTGGAAAGTTTCAACCCTCGACGCCAGCCACTTCGATGCGCAAACAGCCTACGCCGCCGTCAATACTCTTCGCCTCGACGACCTGCGCCCTCACCTGTTCCGAACCCGCAATGGCGGCAAAGATTGGACGGAGATCAACGCTGGAATCCCTTCAGGAACCATCACCAATGTGATCCGCGAAGACACCAGACGCAAAGGATTGCTCTTCGCGGGCACCGAAACCGAGGTCTACGTCTCCTTCGACGACGGCGATCACTGGCAGTCCTTGCGGCTCAACATGGGCGCAACCTCCGTCCGTGATCTCCAGATCAAAGACGGTGATCTGGTAGCTGCAACTCACGGCCGCGGCTATCTTATCCTCGACGACATCACACCTTTGCGCCAGATCGATGCGCAAAGCGCCAGCTCCAACGCCTTTCTCTACAAGCCCCAAACAGCAATCCGCATCCGCAACAATATGAACCCGCCAACACCCTGGCCTCCAGAGATGGCCTTCGGCGAAAATCCCCCCGACGGAGCAGTAATCGATTACTCCCTGGGAGCCGCAACTTCGGGCCCATTGGCACTAGACATTCTCGACGCTTCTGGCACGCTTATCCGCCACTATGCGAGCACCGACCCTGTTCCTGCAGTCGATCCCCACTATCCCGTCCCGCTCTATTGGGCGCGTCCTCCGCAAGTTCTCTCCGCTGCTCCTGGAGCACATCGTTTTCTATGGGACATGCATTATCCGCCTCTTACTGGTCTTCCCACCGAGCCCGATGCTGATCAGGCCGTACCGCACAATACGCCGCTCGTCACCGTTTCACCTTGGGTCTTGCCCGGTCAATATACCGTTCGCCTCACGGTCGGAGACAAAGTCTTAACCCAGCCGCTGACGGTTCGCATGGACCCCCGCGTCAAGACATCGTTCGCTGATCTTCAGGCGCAGTTCCGATTATCGAAGCAGATGTACGACGGCATCGCGCAAGCTTCTTCCGCCCTTAACCAAATGACTGCTTTTCAGCAGCAGGTCCATGACCGCTCGCTACAGGGCAAAGAAGCCGGAACTCGTGCCGACTACAACAAGCAACTCGACGCCATCTCCGGCACGAAGTCCGGCGGCCCCGGTGAGTCGCGTTTCGGCCCCGCTGATCCAAATCCAACTCTCACGGGCGTGCGTACGCAGATGGAACGATTGCACCACTCCTTGCAAAATGCTGACACCGCACCTTCGGCTCAGATCACTGCAGCGTGCGCAACCCGCTCCCAGGCTCTCCAGGTTCTCATCGCGCGCTGGAACAAGCTGCAGGCTCAACAATCAAACACTGAAGCAGCCCTGACTCGCACTGATCGCTAGCTTCGGCCAGGCATGGCAAGATAGCAGGATGTCGAAGTTGCCGCTCCTGCTCCTCTTGTCCAGCCTCGGGTCTTTGCAGTCCGCCACATTGCTCCCGCCCGATGCAGACCAGCGTCTGGCTCGCGAAATCTTCAAAGAAATGGTTGAAAGCAAGTCAGGCTTTTCCACCGGTCCCACCACCCCCATCGCCGAAGCCGTTGCCGCTCGCTTGAAATCAGAAGGTTTCCCGGATTCCGACATCTTCGTCGGCGGCGCCATCCCCACGAAGGCCAACGTCGTCGTTCGTTATCACGGTACCGGCCGCCGCAAACCGATTCTGCTGCTTGCGCATATCGATGTGGTAGAAGCCAAACGCGAAGACTGGAATATGGATCCCTTCCAATTCATCGAAAAGGACGGCTACTTTTACGGACGCGGAACCTCCGACGATAAAGCGCAAGCCTCTGTTTGGGTCGCTAACCTGATCCGCTACAAGCGTGAAGGCTTTCACCCCGATCGCGACCTGATCGTTGCCCTGACCGCAGATGAAGAAGGTGGTGGACCCTATAACGGCGTCGACTGGCTGCTGAAGAACAAGCGCGAACTGATCGACGCCGACTACAGCCTGAACGAGGGCGGTCGCGGCGAAATGGTGAACGGCAAACGAATCACCAACGATATCGGACTCGCTGAGAAAACCTACGCCGACTTTCGCCTCGAAGTGCACAACAAGGGAGGCCATAGCTCCCGCCCCGTGCCCGACAATGCTATCTATCATCTGGCAGGCGCGCTCTATCGCCTCTCCACTTTCGAGTTCCCCCTCCAGCTCAACGACGTCACGCGAGCCTATTTCCAACAAATGGCCAAGGTCGAGAAGGGCGAAACCGCCGCGGAGTTCAAAGCGGTAGGCGATGGTTCACAGGATGCCATGCGCAAGGTCGCCGCGATTTCGCCCGGCATGAATTCCATGATGCGCACCACCTGTGTCGCCACTCAGCTGGAAGGCGGACACGCGCCCAACGCTCTCCCCCAGCTCGCAGCCGCAAATGTGAACTGCAGGATTCTACCCGAAGACACGGTCGAGAATGTTCTGCAAAGCCTGAAAACGGCAGTTGCCGACAATCAAGTCGCCGTGTCGATCAAAGTCGATGAAGGGAAAGCTCCCGCTTCGCCCATGCGCGCCGACATCATGAAAGCTTTCAGTCAAGTCACAGATACCATGTGGCCCGGCATCATCACATTGCCAAGCATGTCGACCGGCGCATCGGATGGAAGATACCTGCGTGAAGCTGGTATCCCCACTTACGGCATTCAAGGCTTCTTCATCGATCGCGACGACGTTCGGGCCCATGGGCGCGATGAACGTATGGGCGTCGAATCGTTCTACGAAGGGCAAACTTTCCTCTACGAGTTGGTCAAAAAGCTTGCCTCCGAACCGTCCGCTCCGTAATCATCAATTCAAGATGGGTAAGTTACGGCACTCTGTAGCAACAACGATTCTCCTCGTCGCGATCCTGAGTCCGCTGCACGCTCAGCAGTCCCCACCTTCTCCCGACGCCCGCGACCAGAATCTCTATGGCGTCGACGCGCCGGGCAGGCCTTTCGTAAAGAAGTTTGCCACGAACGTCTTGCTCGACCAGAAGGATATCTGGACAAGTCGTTTTCACATCAATCGTCAGAACGCTAGGTGGTGGATTCTCGCCTCTGCCGGCACTGCCGCTTTGCTGGCTGCCGACCATCCCGTCTCGCAGGCCTTGCCGTTCTCCGGAAATTCCAACAAAGTCGGCAACAACCTGTCGCGCATCGGCCAGTGGTACACCGTTTTCCCGGTTGGCGGCGCTCTATATGGGCTCGGTCTAGCCGGTGGCAATGAAAAGCTGAGGGAAACAGGAATCCTGAGCCTCGAGTCCCTCGCCGATGCTGACATCGCCGTGAACGTGATCAAATACGTTGCACGCCGTCAGCGCCCGGGCGATGGTGATCACGGAGGCCACTTCGAAAAGGACGGCAGCTCATTCCCGTCCGGCCACTCCACTCAGGCTTGGGCGCTTGCCTCCGTTGTCGCCGACGAGTACGGAAATCACCAATGGGTTCCCGTTCTCGCCTACACCTACGCCACCACAGTCAGCGTGTCTCGTGTCCTTTCACAGGCGCATTTCACCTCTGACGTTTTTGTCGGCGGAGCCATTGGCTTCTTCATCGGGCGCTATGTTGTCCGAACCCAACACACCCATCAGGAACACACCCATAACAACCGGGCGAATTGGATGGCGCCTTCTATTCAACCCAATTTCAGCCCGGCCGGGAAGACAGTCGCCGTTGCCTGGCGCATCTAAGCGCGCTCTAAAGCGCCTTGCGAAAAGTGAGATTGATACGGCAAGGCCCGGTCAGCGCATGCTCGCCTTTCGCTAAGGTCGCTACGCCGTGATACGCCAGCCGTGCTGGACCACCCCACACCACCACATCACCGCTCTCCAGCTTGATGCGGCGCGGACGATCCTTCCGGCTCATACCGCCGAACAAGAATGTCGCCGGTAACCCGAGTGACACCGACACAATCGGCGCGCCGAAATCCTGCTCATCCTTGTCTTGATGCAGTGTCATCCTTGCTCCCGGTTCGTAACGGTTAATCAGACAAGCATCTGTCTCGAACCCGTCAAAACCCGCCGCCGTCGAAGCGCCTTTCGCCAAATGGAGAAACACTTTCGGCATCACAGGCCAGGGGAGGCCACTTACCGGATCAGTTGGATCATACCGGTAACCCGACCGATCGCTTACCCAGCCGACTCGCCCACAGTTACTCATCGCCACAGACATGCGGAAGCCGCCAGGCGTCACCATGTTTCGAAACGGCGCAGCCGCTACAATCCGGTCAATCTCTTCAACCAGACTCTTCGCACCCTCACCAACAAATCCGCGTAACAGCACAGCGCCGGCTTCTATTGCTTCAACACTCTTCCCAACCGTTAGGCCTTGAGCGAATAGGTTACCAGTTTGTCCCCTGACATCGCTCACTTAGTAACCACCTCATAGGCGAACCCGAATCGTCCGATCTGGACCACCGACCTTTCAGAAGGTGGATAGATGTGAAACGATTCGACTCTTCCAACGCGATTCATTCGAGGCGCCATAATCGTGCCCAGCTGTTTCCCTGTAGCGGCCTGATAAAAGGTTATGGCGAGTGCGTCTTGATCATGCCGGAATCCAAAGACATATTCACCCGGATTCAGCTCAAACTCACCCAGCTTTACCGGCGTCTGCGTCAAAAAGAAGTGGGAGTATTTGCCTTCTGCAGAGTAGCCCGCCGTAATCAGAACCACTCCTCCGATATACTTGCCCTTCCCGTTCGTCACCGCTGACGCAGTGCGAAACTCCGTCTCAATCCGCTCCTTTTCGACCGGGGCCCGAGCCGGTATAATCGTGCGCAACTCGCCTTCCGTAGCCGCTCTCCATCCCGCAGTTTTCGCCGTATCTGACCGGCCCGGAAGATTCCCCGGCAACAACACGAGCAACATCGCAATTGGGACTGATAAAAGCGACTTAGTCAAAGTGAACAATCCCACGCTGCAAAGCTGTCGTCGTGGCCTGCGTCCTGTCACTTACTCCCAGCTTACTTAGTAAGTTGTTTATGTGCGTCTTGACAGTTGCTTCCGAGATAAACAGCTCCTGTCCGATTTCTTTGTTGCTCTTCCCTGCAACGATTAGCTTTAGTACGTCCAGCTCACGAACCGTTAGTTCTGGACCCACCATGCGATCAGCCAATCGTTGTGCCACGGCTGCCGGAATCCGCGACTTCCCGGCGTGCACAGTCCTGATTGCATCCATCAGATCGTCCCCTGACATGTCTTTCAGCAAATACCCCTTAGCGCCCGCCTGCAGCGCCCGGTAAATATCTTCATCGCCGTCAAAGGTGGTCAGCACAATAACTCGTGCCGCAGGATGCTCGCGACGAATCGCCGTAATCGCCTCCACACCCGTCATAACCGGCAGCCGCAAATCCATAATCGTCACATCCGGCTGATGCTGACGGAAAAACTCGACCGCCTGCTTTCCATCCGCAGCCTCACCCACAACTTTCATGTCCGGCACAGTCTTTATCAGTGCTACTAAACCTTGGCGGACAACGTTATGGTCTTCTACAACAAGAACCTTGATCGGTTGATTCACTTTGCAGGCACCTCTATACAAACCCTCGTTCCCTTGCCGCGCTCGCTACTCACCGTCAGTTCACCGTCAATCTGCCCCGCTCGCTCACGCATGCCCCGTATTCCGAAATGTCCCTCAGGGCCGGCTGAGTCAACCGGCCCGTCAAACCCGCGCCCATCATCATTTATCGTCATTCGCAACTTCCGTGTATCAAATACAAGCTCAATCGTAATGTGTTCTGCCTCCGAGTGCCTCACCGCATTCGTTACTGCTTCCTGGCCGATCCGAAACAATTCGTCTTCCACGGTTCGCGGCAAAGGCCGGTATGTTCCATGCACCTGGAGCTCAACTCTCGCCGAAGACGAAGCCGCTACCTGCTTCGCCGCGTTCGACAACCGAGCCGCAAAATCCTGATTCTCAGACGACTGCGACCGCAACTCCCAAATCGATGCGCGTGCTTCCGATAAGCTGCTCCGCACCAACATACGGGTTTGATCCAGCTGAACTCTTGCACTGTCTACAGATGACCCCAGCAGCCGCGAGACAATCTCTAACTGAACCGAAACCGCCACAAAACCCTGGGCTAGCGTGTCGTGTATCTCGCGCGCGATCCGGTTCCGCTCGGCAAGCACAGCATTGAATTGCGCTTGCACTTGCCTTACTCTCCAGTAGTATCCGGCATATCCCGCAAGGCTCAACAGTGCCAACGTCAGTAAACGAAACCACCACATCTGGTAATAGTGAGGCTCCACATAAATAGGCACAGCGGCCCCGCGCTCATTCCAGAACCCATCGTTGTCGCGCGCAATCACATGAAAGCGAAAGTGCCCTGGAGGAACATTAGTGTAGTAAGCCGTTCGGCGAGTTCCCGCATCCACCCAGTTCTGATCGAATCCTTCCAGTTTGTATCGGAACTGCACCTTTTGCGGCGAAGAGAAGCTAAGGCCCGCATACTCGAACGACAATCTCGAATTACCCGGTGCAATCTTACTCACTCGCGTCGGATCGTAAGATCGATCATCAATCGAGATCGACTCAATCACCACCGGAAGCGGGTCTTGATTGCTCTTGGCCTCCGCGAGCCGGCAAACAGCAGCACCCTTTGCCGTCGCGAACCAGATCGCTCCGCTCCGATCCTTCCAGATACTCGGATGCCCACCCCCGCTACACTCACTCACACGAAGCCCGTCACTTGTTCCATAGGAGATAACATCGACCTCGCCTGCCTGCTTTCCGTCGCCCTTGTTCACCCGAAAGATGCCGTTCTTCGCAGCCAGCCAGAGGTGCGCATCGGAATCTTCCACCACCCCGTAAATTGTTTGTGGAATCGCGGATTTCGCTCCATAGCGGGTAAGGGATTCGCCCCTGAGCCGGTCCAATCCGCCGCCTTGCGTCGCGATCCATAGATCGCCACTCCCGTCTTTGTAAAGGTCAGTAACAACGTTGCTGGATAACCCATCCTCAACCGTGTAGTTTCTGAAAAAACCATTTCGAAAACGCGTCAATCCCCGCAGAGTGCCGATCCACAGCTCACCGTTCGATCCGCGCAGCAAAGCTCCAATCAGGTCACTGCCCAATCCGTTGGCTTGCGTATAGTTTGACGTGGAGCCATCCACCTTGATGTGTGAAAGGCCGCGGCGAGTGCCTACCCACGTCGAACCATCCTCATCGGCGAAAATGGAACGCACAAAATCATCAGCAAGTCCGTCTGCCGACGTTCTCAACGACAACGCTCCGTTGTGCAGCCGGTTCAGCCCGTCGGGCGTACCGATCAGGAGGTCGCCGTTTCCATCTTCCGCGAGCGAAAGAATTACGTTGCTGGCCAACCCGTCAGCGGTCGTCAACGTCGAGAACTTTTGGTTGAAGAAGCTTTTCAGCCCGCCTCCGTCCGTGCCCATCCAGATCGTGCCGCGCCGGTCCTGAAGAACACACCGGACCTGCCTGTCCAGTCCCGCTTCTCGGCTACTGTAGCTCACAAATCTCTGCCGGCGGAGGGTAGTAACGCCGCTCGAATCCGTTCCCATCCAGATATTTCCCTCACGGTCTTCGTAAATCGCCAGGATGGCGTCCCTCCCCAAAGGGTCGCCCGCGGGCAGTGATTCAATGGCGCCATCTATCACGCGTGCAGCACCACCTTCCGTCCCTACCCACAACGCATTGTTTCGATCCACCAACAAAGTCGTAATTTGGTTTGATGGAAGCCCATCTCTCACCGTATATTTTTTGGTTGTTTTCCCATCGGTGACAGTCAGACCGTGTTCTGAACCGGTGCATTCTCGACCGGATTGGTCTCGGCAAGTCACACCGGCATCATTACCCGACCCTGTCGGCGACTTGCTCTGCGTAAACCGGTCAGCATCAAAGCGCGCCGATCCCTCGGCTGTCTCTGCCCAGATCTTTCCGCTGCTGTCCAGTCGCAGCGCCCAGATTGTGTCAGACGGAAGACCCTCGGTCGTTGTGTAAGTTCGGAACTCGCCCTTCACCATGCGCGTCACCCCCTGCGCCGTTCCCACCCACAGAGCGCCTCCCCTGTCCTCCAGCAGCGCATTGATCCGGTTACTCCTCAAGCCCGGTGTGTTTTCACTGTCGAAAACTACAAAGCGTATCCCGTCGAAGCGGACTAGGCCCCCTTCCGTTCCCAACCAGATGTACCCGTCTCGGCTCTGCAGGATCGAGCGTATCGTGTTCTGCGGAAGACCGTTCTCGGTTTGCCACGTCTGCCGCCCATACTCGTTCAGCGGCTCACGAACATTACTGGCAAACAAATCCGCTGCGCTCAACAATGCCCAGCCAGCCGCAAGAGCCAGCCGATTCAACGGCAGATGAAAAAGACGCAACATTGCCGGCTACCGCGTTACGCCTTTCTCATGCTCAATCGAAAGTTGCACGCCAGCATGATCAACTGGTACCAAGCTGTAAGCTTCACGAACGTTAGCGTTAGAGACTTCACAGGGACGAGTTTCGGCACTGTGCCCAGGCACTATTTGCAACAGAGCTGTCCTTCATCGTCTCTAATCATCATGGGCACTTCTACAGCGCGAACTGGCATCCCACGTAAAACTCCGGTCCAGGCTCGTGCCAATCTGACAGTAGAGGCGATCTTTGAGGCCACCATTCAGCTCTTATTAAAGAACGGTCTCACTCATCTCACCACCATTAGCATCGCAAAACGAGCAGGCGTGTCCGTGGGAACTCTATACCAGTACTTCCCTGACAAACAAGCTCTGCTGCTCACGCTCCTTGGCCAGCATCTTCGCCGGGTCACAGAGGCGGTAGAGTTGGCCTGCAAGAACAACCATGGCAAGCCTCAGGCAACTATGGTTTCCGCTTTCATCCAGGCATACATAGCGGCCCAGCTCGCACGCCTGGACGAGGCCAAGGCGGTTTATCGCATGGCCCCCAATATCGGCGCTGGAGCCGTTCTGGCCCAGGAGCGCAACATCGTCGTTGCCGCGATCGCGGCCATGTTCCGCACCTCCCCTTATCTCCCCACGGCCGACGTTGAAGTGATCGCCTATACATTCTTCGGCGCAGTCGCAGGTGCCACCCGCGCGGCACTCGATACTTCGTACGGGACCAACTCGATCGTAGGTTGGGATAGACACCTTGAGCGCCTGGGTCAGGCCTACCTGGCAAGCTTCGAGAACCAGGCTCTCAGAAACAAAGACGAAGTCGAGGAATTGATCGCGCTTGCCTGATCGACCTTGCGGACAGCGACTTCTACGCGTCAGCCGCGCTCCGGCGGCAATCAGCTCCGAAATTAGAATTCGCATTTCCAGCCTTTAAACAGCGTTGCCGAAACGCCCGCCTGCATTGCCTTTGAGAGCACTACGTGCCGGAACACTCCGAAGGCTTGTTCAGCTTTCAGCATCGACAAGCGGAAGAGTGCACCCTAGAATCGGCTCATCGGGATGCTCTCTCGGTCATCAAGCGAAAGGTGAAGCATATGTTTTCAAAGCGTAAACAACGCAATCGTAGGGTAATCAGAATTGGACGCGCAGCTCTGCTCGCAATCGCTGCCGCAGCTTTTATCACAGCGCTAGACCACAAGGCCATGGCGCAGCAAGGTTTTGGAAACCACTCTAGTGAACCGCAATGGCCGTTCTGGGGTGGCAATCTCCAGAACACACATGGAAGCTCGTCAGAAAACAGAATTAACCCGGCAAATGCCGGTCTTCTCACGCAAAAATGGGTGTTTCAGACAGCAGGCAATGTATCGGCGACTCCGACTGTGGATAGAGAATCGGTGTATGTGCCGGATTGGGGCGGCTTTATTTACCGCATCAACGCCGAAACAGGCCAGGCGATCTGGAGCCATAAAATATCCGATTACACCGGAAACACTGCATCCTGGTCGAGAAACTCACCTGCCATTGGGCCCGACCAGATTGTGTTTGGCGATCAGGCTGCCGGCACGCTGCTGTCGGTGAACAAAAACACAGGCAAGCTCTTGTGGCAGACCACCGTGGATAATTCCCTGCGCTCGCTGATTACCAGCTCACCCGTTATCGTGGGAAATCGGGTGTACGTGGGCGTCTCCTCCTTGCAGGAGGCGATGGTGGTACAACCTGGTTTCAAACTTGACTTCCGTGGAAGCGTTGCGGCGCTGGACCTCGATACGGGGGCTATTCTCTGGCAAACGTACACGGTTCCGGCGGGTTATACCGGAGGGGCTGTCTGGGGCAGCAATCTTGTCGTCGACCAGCAGCGTAATTCTTTGTTCGTCACCACTGGCAACAACTACTCGATTCCTGACAGTGCCACGACCTGCCTGGTCGGCGCGGGTACGAGTGTGACGGCCCAGTTGATGTGCCTCGACCCCACCGACTATCTGGACTCCGTACTTGCGCTCGATCTGCAGACGGGCAAGCTGAAGTGGGGCCACCGGCTCGAAGGCTTCGATACCTGGTTGGCCACTTGCGTCGAGCCTGGTACCGGCGGAACGCCCTGCCCGAATCCGAGTGGACCTGACTACGATTTCGGCTCCGGCGCGAACTTCATCAGGACCGAGGTTAACGGAACCGTAGTAGAGGCGATCGGCGCGGGGCAGAAAAGTGGCATGTATTGGGCGCTTAACCCCGACACTGGCGCTGTCCTGTGGGCAACACAAGTTGGTCCAGGTGGCGATCTCGGAGGGATCCAGTTTGGCTCGGCCACTGATAGTAAGAGAGTCTATGCAGCGATCAACGATACAGACCGTCAGAGTTACCTGCTGAAACCGCAGAACACGCAGACTTGGAATGCGGGCTCATGGGCAGCGCTCGATGCCGGTACGGGAACGGTGCTGTGGCAAGTTCCGGCTACAGGACAGAATCCGTTGAACCCCGCGCAGGCCGCTGGTGCCGAAGGCCAGGTGACGGTCGCCAACGGCGTGTTCTACGCTGGCTCTTTGTCGGGGGATATGGTTGCCTTGGACGCCTCAAACGGGAATCTGTTGTGGAAATTTGCCAGTGGCATGTCCAGGTTTGAATAAGGCAGCAGATGTTGGCGGTGAGGGTGAGATTCGAACTCACGGAACCCGTGAAGGTTCAACGGTTTTCGAGACCGCCGCATTCGACCACTCTGCCACCTCACCGCATCCGGTCTTGCTTCCTCAAAGATAGCAGGCAAGTGGCCCTTGCTACCAGCCTAAGACCCCTGCAAAAATGAGCGGCGCCACGATCGAAGCATCCGATTCGATCACGTACTTCGGCGTATGAATACTCAATTTCTCCCACGTGATTTTCTCATTGGGAATGGCGCCTGAATAGGAACCATAGCTTGTCGTTGAATCACTGATCTGACAGAAATAGCCCCAGAGCGGCGTATCTTCCTTTTGCAGGTCCTGCCGCATCATCGGGACGACGCAAATGGGAAAATCACCAGCGATGCCGCCACCAATCTGAAAGAATCCAATCGACTGTTCCTTTGCAGTTGTGCCATACCAGTCGGCGAGCGAGGTCATGTACTCGATGCCGGTTCGCACGGTATGCACATTCTTAATGTCGCCTGTGATGCAGTGTCCCGCATACATATTGCCTAAGGTTGAATCTTCCCAGCCAGGCACGAACATGGGCAGATTCCGTTCCATGGCAGCGTAGAGCCAGCTATGCTTGCTATCGATCTGGAAACTTTTCTGCAGATCAGGAGATCGCAGGATCTTATAAAAGAATTCGTGCGGAAAGTACCGTTCACCTTTTTGGTCCGCCGCCATCCACTCCTGCAGGATGACTCCTTCGATACGCCGCATGGCCTCCTCCTCGGGAATGCACGTGTCCGTGACGCGGTTCATATGCTTGTCCAGAAGCGCTTGTTCGTCTTCCGGCCGCAAGTCTCGCCAGTGCGGAATGCGTTCGTAGAAATCATGTGCAACCAGATTGAAAACATCTTCTTCGACGTTTGCGCCCGTGCAGGATATACCGTGAATCTTGTCTTGCCGGATCATTTCTGCAAGCGAAATCCCCACCTCCGCGGTGCTCATCGCGCCGGCCATGGCCAGGAACATTTTCCCGCCCTGTTCCAGGTGCGTTATATAACCCTCAGTCGCTTCCACCAACGTCGCCGCATTGAAATGGCGGAAATGGTGTTTCATGAATGTCGAGATCGGTCCGGTTGTCATCGTCTACTTCACCGTACCGTTCCAACCCCTGAGTAGCAAATGCAAAGACCAAGCTGGACCCGGATTATTCGAACTCGAGCGGTAGGTAAATCAGACTGCCCTCACGTTCAACCAGGAGCACCGCAGCGCCACCTGTCTTGATGGACGACAGAACCTGTCGCAGCTGGTCCACATTGTTCACGACGCGTCTGTTGACGGAATAAATCACATCCCCCGCCTCCAGCGGAGGTCCCGAAAAGGGAGCGCTCGATTTTCGCGCGGCTACCACGACTCCCTCCGGCCGCCGCAACTCTGGCAAAAGCTTCAAAACAGATTTGTTGATGTCGAGCCCTACAATTCCAAGCTCAGCCACAACATTTTTCTCTGGATCCACCAGGTCGGCCAGCTGATCCAGTTCAGCGCCCTGCTCCTCCTCAGTCACGATGGGCACATCAATCCGGGAGTCTCCCCTTTGCACAGTCAATATGACCTTCGTTCCCGGACTTAACCGGAATACACTTGCCTCCAGCTCGTGCCTGGTGCTCATCCGCTTCCCGTTAACCGCCACAATGATGTCATCAGTTTTGATACCGCCATGATCGGCGGCGCCTTCGGGAACGACGTCGGATACGATCACCCCGTGATTGGTCGCAAGATCGAGGCCTTCTGACAAACCGGGGGTTATCGTTTCCGCCACCAGTCCCAGCTGCGCACGATGCACGTGCCCCTGAGTCTTCAGCTGCCGGTAAACCTCGCGTGCCAGGTTGCTGGGAATAGCGAAGCCAATGCCTTCACTGCCTCCAGACTGGCTGAGAATGAACGTGTCGATGCCCACAACCTGACCGTTTGCGTTCACGAGCGGACCGCCACTGTTGCCTGGATTGATCGGGGCATCGGTTTGCACATAAACCATCGGATCGTTCGGTTTTACCTGCCTCGCTACAGCGCTCACCACACCGAGACTCACCGAGTTATCCAGTCCCAACGGATTGCCAAGGGCGAGAACTACTTGCCCTTGTCGTAGCTCGTCCGAGTTCCCGAACTCCAGGTAGGGCAGGTTCTTGCGATCGATCTTGACGACAGCCAGATCACTTTCCCGGTCCAAACCCACCAAGGTTCCCGCGATCGGCCGGCTGAAAGAACGGTCACCCTGCTCCAGCGCCTCCGCTTCTGCGCGCACATTGAGTTGCACTTTCAACGAATGCGCATTCTTGACCACGTGAGCGTTGGTCAGAATGTACCCGTCCGGACTCAGGATGATTCCCGATCCGCTGCTATTTTCTGCGGTCAAAAGTTCACCGTCGCTTTGAGAGCTTTCTGAGGTGACGTAGCTTCGCACGAAAATCTGGACCACAGCACGCCCGGATCTCTGCGAGATCTCCTCAAAAGAAGAGCTCAGCTGCCTCAATACGTCCATTTTTTCGGGATCGGGAACTGCCGGAGCCTTCGTTTCGGCTCGATGCGCCTTGTCAGGAGTGTTCTGCTGAGCATGCGCCGTCAGCACTCCTAAAAGGAGGGCCTTTACCGCCAACAGCGTTGGAATGCTCGGGCGCGCCTGGTTCACAGTCATTGTCCTGCCTTGTTGTATCGATGCATTCGAGCCGGCGTTCTATTCCGAAGTATTGTTAATCTCAACTTGGTAACTCCAAGTTTTGCTGATTCGCATTCGCATCCAGCGCCGGCCCAAAGCGGCCTTTGAAAGGGCTGTTTCTGAGCGCGGAGGCGATCCGTCGGTCACACGAGTCAGAGC